>CBIGPF010000139.1:0-16400 GCA_966191535.1 uncultured Pseudomonas sp.
GCATGTAGGTGGGATGGAAGCTGACGGCGGCATCGAGGTCGTCGTAGTAGCCCTTGGCGGCGTGCACGGGCTTGGACGCGCGCAGCTTTTCCGCCGGCTCGCCGAAGAATTTGATGGTGCCCTGGATGCCGAACTCCAGCATCGCCGCCTTGGCCGCCAGCACGCCGCCCAGGGCGCTGATACCCAGTGCGGAGTGCGGGTCGGTGTGACCCGGTGCGTACTTCGACAGGCCTTCACGTGGCATCGGCCTGGTCGCCGCCGCCTGGCAGTTGCCGGGCACCGCGTCGTATTCGGCGTAGGTGGCGAGGATCGGTCCTTCGCCAGTGCTGAAGGTGGCGACGAAGGCAGTGGGCATGCCGCCACTGCCCTCCTCCACGGTGAAGCCTTCCTGGCGCAGCAGCTCCACGTACCAGGCGCAGGACTTGTATTCGCGGAACGCCGGCTCGGCGAAATGCCAGATCACCTGGTGCCAGTCGGACAGCTGCTGGCGGTGCTCGTCGATCCACTGCTGGACGTAGGCCTTGAATTTCGACATGACGGCTTCCTCATCGTTGCCTGTTGTTGTTGTCGTGTGGCCTAGTATTGGTGAAGCGGAATTTGCAACAAGCGCAGGATTTCGCCACCCCATGTCCGGATAGTTTCACCAATTGCAAACTGGAAGCCCCATGCACTTTCCCTCGATGACCGCCCTGCGGGCGCTGGACGCCGTGGCCCGGCTGGGCAGCGTGTCTGCCGCCGCAACGGAGCTGAACCTCACCCGCAGCGCGGTCAGTCACCGCATCGCCACGCTGGAGGAACGCCTGGGCTTCGCGCTGACCGAGCGCACCGGGCGCGGCATCCGCCTGACCTATCGGGGAGAGCGCTATGCCCGCGACGTGCGGCGCATCCTCGCGGAGGTACAACTGGCCGGCGCCAGCTTCGACGAGCAGCAGGTCAACGGCCCGTTGTGCGTGAGTTGCAACCCCGGCTTCGCCACCTACTGGCTGTGCCAGCACCTGGGCGACTTCCTCGCTCAGTACCCGCAGGTGCAGCTGCACGTGGTGACGCCGCGCGTGCCGCAGGACACCAGCGCCAGCGACGCCGACCTGTTCATCGCCTACGGCAGCGGCGACTGGCCGAACCAGACGGTGGAGCAACTGGTGGCACTGCACTTCTTCCCGGTCTGCAGCCCGCGCCTGATCCATTCGCGCGGCGGTCTGCAACAGCCGGCGGATCTGGCTCACTACACGCTGCTGCACATGAACGACTTCGCCGACTGGCGCCTGTGGCTCGGCGCGGTGGGCGCCAACGTCATCGATCACCGCTCCGGCGTGCTGTTCGCCGATGCGCCCTGCACCATCGCCGCCTGCATCGCCGCCCAGGGCGTGGCCATCGGCGACAACCTGCTCAGCGGCGACGCCCTCGCCCGTGGTCTGCTGGTGCGCCCGTTCGACATCACCATCCAGTCCAGCCGCGGCTACTTCCTGGTGACCGATCCGGTGAAGGCCGAACGCGCGGTAGTGAAGGCCTTCAGCGAGTGGCTGAAGGCCCGTGTCGCTGCCACCACGCAGAGCGCCAGTGACCTCAGCCGCCCCCCGCTGGAGATTTCGCCGGAGGCGGAGCTGACACGCTGAACGTCAGGCGATGCGGCGCAGCCCTTTGCGCGCCTTGGCGGAGCGGGTGTAGCGGAACAGGTCCTTGGGATCGTTGTCCTCGTCTTCGCTCCACGGCACCAGGTCGATGCGTTCGCCGAGCCCCAGGCGGCTGGCCTGTTCGTTCACGTAACGCAACGCGGAGTAGTCCTCGAGGGCAAAGCCGACCGAGTCGAAGATAGTCACCTGCTCGGCGCTGTCGCGCCCGGCCAGTTGGCCGGCCAGCACGCGCCACAGGTCGGTCACCGGGAAGTCCGCCGGCATCTGCTGGATCTCGCCCTCGACGCGCGATTGCGGCTCGTACTCGACGAACACCTTGCCGGCGCGCAGGACGTCGGCGTGCAGTTCGGTCTTGCCCGGGCAGTCGCCGCCCACGCCGTTGATGTGCATGCCCGGTTCGATCATCTCCGGGGTGAGGATGGTCGCGTAGGCCTTGTCGGCGGTCACCGTGGTGACGATGTCGGCGCCGCGCACCGCGTCGGCGGTGGAGCCGGCGCGGATGATCTTCAGGTTGGGGACGTCGGACAGGTTGCGGATCAGTTTTTCCGTGGCCTGCGGGTCGATGTCATAGACAGCGATTTCCTCGATGCCCAGGTGGTGATGGAAGGCCAGGGCCTGGAACTCGCTCTGCGCGCCGTTGCCGATCAGCGCCATGCGTCGCGAATCCGGGCGTGCCAGTGCACGGGCGGCCATCAGCGAGGTGGCGCAGGTACGCAGCGCGGTGGCGACGGTCAGCTCGGAGAGCAGCACCGGATACCCCGTCTCGACGTCGGCCAGCACGCCGAAGGCCATGACGGTGAACAGGCCGCGCTGGGTGTTCTGCGGGTGGCCGTTGACGTACTTGAAGGCGTAGCGGGCGGTATCGGAAACCGGCATGAGCTCGATCACGCCGATCTCGGAGTGGTTGGCGACGCGGGCGGATTTGTCGAAGGACTCCCAACGCACGAAATCCTGGGCGATGGTGTCGGCAAGTTCGCCGATGAAGCGGGCGACACCGATCTGCTGGACCAGTTGGGACATCGTGGGGACGTCGACGAAGCGAGTCATGGTGGGACCTCCGATTGTTGTGATTGGACTGTTCTGTCGGTGTATTCGAGCGGCACCGCCCCGCTCCACCATGCCTCGAACAGCGGGCACAACAACGTCGCAGAGGCCCTGGATCAGGTCTGCAGTTCAGGAGAGGGGCAACACGATTCTCCCATCGCCCCCGGAGAAAACCCGGCTGTAATGAAGGGCTTCGCCGGCCGATCCGGCTGTATTGGAGGGTCACGACAGCCGATTCGGCTGTGCTCAAGACGGCCGCTGGCGGGGGAAGATCATGGGTGAAAAAAGCAGGCGAAAAGCGAGTCCGCCGCGCTAGCTGGCGGACTCCTTGATGGTCGTCAGCTCGGGGTGGGCGACCAGCTTGTCGATGTGCAGGCTCTCATCGTTCAGCCAGGTTTCGGTCAGCGCGCGGTAGTGCTCCATGTCCCGGCAGCGCATGCGAACGCTGTAGTCGAAGGTGCCGCTGATCAGTTGGCAGTGCAGCACTTCCGGGCAGGCAACGACCCGCGCCTCGAAGGCCCTCTGCGCGGTGCGGCCACTCTGGTTGGACAGCGCGACCAGTACCAGCAGCGACAGTCCCGAAGCGATCTTCTGCTCGTCGATGACAGCGCCGTAGCCACGGATGATGCCGTGCCGCTCCAGCTTGCGGACGCGCTCCTGGCAGGGACGCGGGGTGAGATGGACCAGGGCGGACAGCTTGCCGTAGGTGATGCGGCCCTGGTGACGGAGGATGCGGATGATCTCCTCGTCGATGCGGTCCAGGGTGAAGGGCGTGGTGCTGTCCTGATCTTTCCTGCTCATGATGCTTCGCGCTGGTTCGTGACGGTTCTTGAGTCGTGCCGGCGTCCCGGCCCCGGCGAAAAGGCCGGTGGAAGCACTGGCTGCCATCGGCCCGGATCTTTATGGGGCAAGCCCTGCCGTCTGTCAAAGCGCGCCGTGCCGCCTGCGACAGCACGGCGCACCCTGTCAGATTTCCCGTGCCAGCTCGCTGCCGTTGCCGCGACGACTGAGCACCGCGAGGTACACCAGGCCGATGGCGATCCAGCCCGCGCCCAGCTCCTGCGCCTCGCGGCTCATGCTGATCAGCACGTAGGCGATGATCACCAGGCCGATCAGCGGGAACACCAGGTGGCGCAGCACCTGGCCGGTCTTCTGGCGGATGAAGTAGTGGTTGATCACCGCCAGGTGCAGCAGGCAGAAGCCGGTCAGCGCACCGAAGTTCACCAGCGAGGTGAGCACGTCCGGCGAGTCGAGGAAGTAGATGCCGATGCCCAGCGACAGCACGCCCACCAGGTACAGGCTGATGTGCGGGGTCTGGTACTTCGGGTGCACCTTGGCCAGCACGCGCGGCAGCTTGCCGTCACGGGCCATGGAGTACAGCAGGCGCGACACCGCGGCCTGCGAGGTGATCGACACGGTCACGCCCCAGGCCAGCGCGGTGGACACCGCGGTCAGCGTCGACAGCCAGCTGCCGCCGGCCGCTTCGGCGATCTCGTAGAAGGCGGTGTCGGCCGACTTGAAGGTCATGCCGGCGGCCAGGTCAGTGGCCAGCCAGGTCTGCACGATGAAGATGGCGCCCATGACGAACAGCGCGATCAGCGAGGCGCGGCCGATCTGCTTGGCCGGGTCGCCCTTGACCTCTTCGGCGAGGGTGGAGATCGCATCGAAGCCGAGGAACGACAGCACCGCAATGGACACCGCCTTCATCACCAGGCCGAGGTTGAAATGCTCCGGCTGCAGCAGCGGTTCGAGCGTCAGGCGACCGTTGCCCAGGCCGCCCTCCAGCGCGTGGTAACCCACCGCCAGGAAGATCGCCAGCACCACCAGTTCGGCGATCAGGAACAGCAGGTTGAAGCGCGCTGCCAGGGTGATGCCACGCAGGTTGATGAGTGTGGCGGACACCAGGAAGATCAGCATGAAGACCAGCTTGGGGATCGCCGGAAACAGGTGGTTCAGCGCCAGCGCGCTGAACACGTAGAGCAGTGGCGGGATCAGCAGGTAGTCCAGCAGCAGGACCCAGCCGGCGATGAAGCCGACATTGGGGTGGATGCCGCGCTGGGCGTAGGAGTACACCGAGCCTGCGATGGGAAACGCGCGGGACATCGCGCCATAGCTGAGCGCCGTGAACAGCATCGCCACCATGCCCACCAGGTAGGCCATGGGCACCATGCCGTGGGCGTCGGCATGCACCCAGCCGTACACGCCGAAGGGAGCGATCGGGATCATGAAGATCATCCCGTAGATCACCAGGTCGCCGAGCGTCAGGCTGCGGCGGAGTTGTTGCTTGTATCCGAACTGTTCGATAGCCACGGGGCACTTCCTCTGGGAACGGCAGCTTTTAGGGTTCGGCGCTCATGCGCTGAATTGTTGTTGTTTTCAGAACCTGCCCGGCCATTCGAACGAGGCCAGCCGGGGTGGGGTCCTCAGAGCCAGGGAGCCAGGCGTACCGCCCAGGCTTCCACCCCTTGCGGGGTCCGCAGTCCGTCATTGCGGATTTCGATCAGCACGGCGTCCACGCCGCGCTCGTCGCCATGCACCGGGACGGTCATGTCCTCCAGCGGGTCGATCACATAGGGTTGGTTGGCACCGATCTCTTCCCCGCCCTGGCGCAGCCCGGCGACCATGCGCTGGGCATAGGCTTCGGCCTTGGCATAGAGCACCCCGGCAACCCACGGGCGAGGCTCGCCGCGATAGCTCGGAGTGAAGCTGTGCACGCCGACCAGCCGGGTCGGCCGGGCGGCGGCCAGGCGCTCGTCGAGCAGCGCGGTCAGTTGCTGGTGGAAGGGCTCGAACAGGCTCGCCACCCTCTCCTGCCGGGCCGCCGCGCTCAGGTTGCGGTTACCGGGAATCGGGTAGATCTCGCTGTGCTCGGGAATCGCATCAGGCGCCGACAGCGGACGGTTGAGGTCGATCAGCAGGCGCGAGTAGTTGGCCACCAGCAGCGTGGCGTCCAGGCGCACCGACAACGCGCGGGCCAGCTCCAGCGCGCCGATGTCCCAGGCGATGTGCTCGGCGGCGGCCGCGTCGTCCAGGCCCAGCTGGGCCAGTTCCTCGGGGATGTATCGGCTGGCGTGCTCGCAGACCAGCAGCACCGGGCTCTTGCCACCCGGGTTGACGATCTCGAAGGGTGGGCGCCGGTACAGGCCGGCCTCAGTAGAAGGTGGCATAGGACTCACAGAGTTGCTCCTCGCTGAGTTCGCGGGTCAGGGCCAGCTCCTGGCGCTTCATGGCGGCGTAGGTCTGCAGCAGTTCCGGCGGCAGTTGGGCGCACAGTTCGGTGTCGGCCAGCAACAGGCGCTGGGCCTCCTCCAGCGAGCCCGGGAGCGGCTGGATGCCCAGCTCGTCGCGCTGGGCGTCGCTCAGGCTGTGCGGGTCGACGTCAGTGACGGCGGACAGCGGCAGCTCCTGCTGCATGCCCAGGCGCCCGGCGATCAGCACGGCGGCCATGGCCAGGTGCGGGCTCGCAGTGGCGTCCATGGGGCGGAACTCCAGGTTGAACTGGCGGGCCTTGGGCTTGCCGCCGATCTCCACCACCGGACAGATGCGCAGCGCGGCTTCGCGGTTGCGCAGGCCCAGGCAGGCGTAGGCGGCGCTCCAGTGATGCGGTTTCAGCCGCAGGTAGGACACCGCCGTCGGCGCGGTGAGCGCGCACAGCGCCGGCAGGTGGCGCAGCACGCCAGCGGCCCAGTGCTCGGCGAGCGTCGACAGGTTGCTCGGCGCGGCCTCGTCGTAGAACACCGGGGTGCCGTCCAGGCGTTGCAGGCTCAGGTGCAGGTGCACGCCGTTGGTCACGGCGCCGGGCGCCAGCAGCGGCGTGAAGGTACTGCGCCAGCCGAACTGGCGAGCGACCTCGCGGGTAACCTCGCGGACGTTCACCGCGCGGTCGGCAGCGGCAACGCCCTGGGTCGGCCGGCAGGTGACTTCGTACTGGTTGCGGCCGTACTCGGGCAGGAACATCTCCGGCTCGGCGCCGATCTGTTCCAGCGCGCTCATCAGCCAGCCGCCGAAGTTGCCGGTCTGCCGCTGGGCTTGCAGGGAGAAGGCGGCAGCCTGCTCGTCCGGCAGGCCGAGCAGGTTGAATTCGTGTTCGAAGGCGGCAGTGACTTGCAGATCGAGTTCCCGGTAGCGGGCGATTTCGTCACGCAGCAGCGTGCGCGGGCACACCGGCCAGGGCGCGCCGGTGGTGGTCACCAGGTCACCGTGCAGGTAATCCAGCGGCGCGGCCTGGGCGTCCGGGCCATTTTCCAGGCGGGCGCGGCTGCTCGGGTCGGGCAGCAGGCGCAGGTCGCCATGGCTGCCCCAGGGGTTGTCGTCGGCGATGATGTCCTGGGGCGTCAGCGCGCTGTTGGCGGGCACCCAGCCGCAGCCGGTGGCGAGTTGCTCGGCGACTTCGGATTCGGGAAGCGAGCGGCCGCGGGTGATGCCGCAGAGGTCGGTGGTGACGAAGCTGGTCAGGCGCATCGGAGCGCGATTGTTGTTGTTCTGACTCATGGCGTTCTCCCGGCCTCAGGCCAGCGCGGCGATGCGGACCAGCACGCTGTCGGTGTCGGCGATCCAGCAGTAGCCCTTGATCGCTTCCAGGCAGGCCTGGTGGCGTTCGGCGGTGTGGGTGGCGCAGGCGTCTTCCACCAGGGTGACGAGGTAGCCACGGTCGGCAGCGTCGCGCACGGCCATGTCCACGCACTGGTCGGTGACTACGCCGCAGATGATCAGGTGGCGGGTTTCGAGGTTGCGCAGCACGTAGTCGATGGCGGTGGAGTTGAAGACGCCCGAGGAAGTCTTCGGCAGCACGATTTCGTTCTCGCGCGGTGCCAGGGCGTCGATCACCTGGGCGTCCGGGCTGCCCTTGGGCAGGTGCATGTCGGACAGCTTGTGGTCCAGCGAGCGGTCGCGGCCATCGGCGGTGAGGCTCTCGATGATGGTGTGCAGCACCTCCCCGCCGACCTCGCGCATCGCCGCCAGCAGGCGCTGCTGGTTGGGGATCACGCTTGCTGCCACACGGTCGTAGAAGTAGCGGTGGGTCGCCGGATCGACGTGGGCATCGCGGCCGGGGATGACCCAGGCGTTCTGCATGTCGACGAACAGGATGGCCGTCTGGCCGCGGGTGAACGGAAGATCACGGGGCGATTGGTGGGGCAAGCTGAACACGGTCATTCCTCGAGGATGTGGCTGCCGAAAGCAGCTCTCAGGTGGTCGATGCCTTCCAGGCGTTCGTCGAGCTGGCCGTCCATGCGCGCTACCAGGCTGGCGATCAGCGCCTCCACCTGGGCCATGGTCGGCACCAGGGTGTCGAACGGCGATGGGGATTCCACCGGAGCGCTGATGATCAGGTCGGCGAACTCGCGCAGCGGCGAGTCGTAGATGTCGGTGAACAGCACCACGCGGGCGCCGCGGGCCTTGGCCGCGCGGGTCACGCCCAGCGCCTGGGCCTGGTAGCGGCGGTAGTCGAACACCACCACCAGGGTCTGGCGGTCGATGTCGCCCAACTGGTCGGGCAGCGCAGCGCCGTCGTCCAGCAGCAGGCAGCCGCCGCGCAGCATGCGCAGGTGCGCTACCAGGTAACCGGCGAGAAAGCGGCTGAAGCGGCCGCCGTGGCAGAGCACGCGCAGCTTCGGGTCGAGCAGCCAGTCGCCGAGCAGGCGCACGTCGTCGGCCTGGGTCAGCGCCAGGGTGCGCTGGATGCCTTCGCTGGCATCGTTCAGGTAGTTCGACCAGACGTCATCGCGGCTCATGCCTTCGCGGCGCCCGGCGAGCAAGGTGCGCGGCGAGCGCAGGCGGTCGTCCACCTCGGCCATCAGCGCATTCTGGAAGTCGCTGTAGCCGCTGAAGCCGAGCTTCTTCACCAGGCGCAGGATGCTGGGATCGCTGACGCCAGCCTGGCGCGCGAGGCGCGACATCGGCCCGAGGCCGGCGCGCGGGTAGTCGTCGAGCAAGGCGCGCAGGACCTTGCGCTCGGCCTTGGTGAGCTCGACTTCCGGGGTGTTCAGGCGATCTTTGAGTGTGAGCATGGGGGCGCCTCTTGTTATGGCGCCATTTGTATAATGCGCTTCAGAAACTTTCAATACGTATTTTTTGTAGCATTCACTACAAATCGCAGAAGCACTCGTCCTGTCCGCGGCGTAGAGCCCCGGCGGCTGTTTTCCTGGAAGGGAACCGGCCCGCCCCGCGCACGTCGAACACCTTTCAATGCAACAAGGAACTGCCTCGATGAACGAACTGGAAAAAGCCGCCGCCGGTCTGCTCTACGACGCCAACCACGACCCGCAGGTGCTGCGTCAGCGCGCCGCGGCCAAGGCGAAGCTGTTCGAGTTCAACCACAGCCACCCGGATGACGGCGAGCGCCGCGACGCAATCCTCAGGGGTTTGTTCGCCCGCATCGGCGAAGGCTTCGTGATCGAGGGCCCGCTGCATTGTGACTACGGTTTCAACATCGAGATCGGCGCGCGCTTCTACGCCAACGTCAACCTGGTGATCCTCGATGGCGCCAGGGTCACCATCGGCGACAACGTGTTCATCGCCCCCAATGTCGGCATCTACACCGCCGGCCATCCGCTGGACGCGGAACGGCGCAACCAGGGGCTGGAGTACGCGCACCCGGTGAGCATCGGCGACAACGTGTGGATCGGGGCGGGCGTGAATATCCTGCCCGGCGTGCATATCGGCGCGAACAGCGTGATCGGCGCCGGGGCCGTGGTGGTGCGCGACATCCCCGACGGCGTGCTGGCCGCCGGCAACCCGGCACGGGTGATCCGGCCGATCAACGAGGCCGATCGCCAGCGCTACCGCTGAGCACCACAGCGAGGGCAAGGCCGGGGCGCAGCGCCTCGGGTATCAGGCGTCGTCGTCGAGACGCACGACCCAGCGCTCGGCGGCGTCGTGGGAGGCCTGGAAGGCTTCCTCGTGGGACTCCCAGGGTCCGATCACCACGTCCAGCGGCGACACGCCTGCCGGCACCTTCGCCAGCGACAGCACCACTTCGGCCACCTTGCCGGGGCCGATGTAACGCGGCGACATCAACACGGCGATGCCGGTGGACGTCAGGTATTCACTGGGCGCCATGAACGCCGGCTCGACTGACTGCTGCATGCGGTTCTCCCCCTCGGCCGCGGCTGGCCTGTGCTTCTTCGGACGTCAGGGCGAGTCGCACCATGCGACTCCCTCTGATGTCCTGACCCGAACGGGCGAGCGACAGTTCCGGCAACTGCGCGGCCTGATGCGGGGAGCGGACAAACGGCCGTTTCAGCGAGGCGTCAGCCTGCCGGGTGTCACTGTGCCGACCACACCGCCAACTCGTAGCCGTCCGGATCGACGAAGTGGAATCGCTGTCCGCCGGGGAACGCGAAGACCGCGCGGCTGATGGTGGCGCCAGCTGCTTCGAGGCGCGCCTGGGTCTGCGCCAGGTCATTGGCATAAAGAATCACCAGCGGACCGCCGGGGCGAACCGGCTCGCCAGTGGTAAAACCGCCGGTGAGGCGACCATCGCTGAACTCGGTGTAGGTCGGGCCGTAGTCGGTGAAGGTCCAGCCGAAGGCGCTGCCGTAGAACGCCTTGCTGCGCGCGATATCGCTGACGTTGAACTCGATGTTGTCGATCTGACGGTCATTTCCGCGGATACCCATGGTCGCCTCCTGGCAAGGCGTGACGGACCGATCCTACGGCAAATCACTCCACGCAAAGCGCGCCGCGCCAGTCGGCCGCATAGCGATTGGCCATTCTGCGCCGATTGACGAATAATCGTCGCGACTCAGCCAGACTCACCGCCATGCTCAACATCCCGCTCGCCAGTGTCGACGACGCCGACCGCGCCGTGCTCGCCATCGGCACCGACTACCCGCTCGGTACGCTGCTCAAGCCCCACGCCCACCGCCGCGCGCAGTTCCTCTACGGCATGAGCGGGCTGATGGAAGTGGAGACCGAGGATGGCGCCTGGGTGATCCCGCCTTACAGCGGCGTGTGGATTCCCGCCGGCAAGCGGCACCGGGTATTGATGCGCGGGGTCAGCACGCGCAGCCTGTACATCGACCCGCAGGTAGCGGTGCGCGATACCCTGCTGTGCCAGGCACTGACCGTCTCGCCGCTGTTGCATCACCTGCTGCTGGCCAGCGTCGAGGTGCCGGCGCTGCATGATGAAAATGGCCGCGACGGCGACCTGATCCGCCTGCTGCTCCACGAACTGCGCCAGGCGCCGAGCCTGCCGCTGTTCGCCCCGCTGCCTGCGCACCCGCGCCTGGCAGAGCTGTGCCGGGACTTCCTGCGCACCCCGGATATCGGCGTCACGGCCGATCTCTGGGCGGCCGAGCTGCATTGCAGCACGCGCACCTTCAGTCGCCTGTTCCGCCAGCAGACCGGCCTCTCCTTCGGCGCCTGGCGCCAGCAGGCCTGCCTGCTCGCCGCCGTCACCCGCCTCTCTGCCGGCACACCCGTCACCCGCGTGGCGCTGGAGCTGGGCTATGACAGCCCGAGCGCCTTCTCCAGCATGTTCCGCCGAAGCCTGGGCGTCGCCCCCAGCAGCTACCAGGCGACGACGGACAGCGCCGGCGGCGCCTAGCACCGTTCGCGCAGATCGACTGAACCCTCACCGCCCAGCTCCTTCGATATGCCTATGTCGCCATCACCGAAGGAGCCCCCATGCACAACCTGGAAACCCCAACCCTGAAGCTGGGCGTGTTCCAGCCTTCGAACAGCTTTGGCCAGGCGCTGATCGCCGGCGCGCTGCATCGCCAGCACGAAGTCACGGTGCTGCTGGAGGACCTCAATCGCCTGCGCGCCCGCCCCGGCCTGCGCTGCAAACTGGGCAGCCTGGAGTCGTCACGGGTGGTCAGCGAAGCCGTGTCGGGGCTGGATGTGGTGTTCGCCTTGTTCGCCGACCAGCCCGCGGAACAGCTGCCGCCGCAGTGCGGTGCACTCCTCGATGGCTGCCTGCGCGCAGACGTCTCGCGCCTGCTGCTGGTCGGCCACTGGGGATGGTTGGTGGAGCCTGCCGATCCCGACCAGGAACAGCTTGCGGCCGGCCTCGCCCGCAGCCTGGAGGCAAGCGGCCTGGACTGGACGCTGGTGGAGGCGCCGCCGATGGCCGACGGCCTGCGCATCGACGATTTCAGCCGTGCCGGTGGCTCACCCGCACAGGACACGGCACTCGCACGTTCCTACGCCGAGGCGCTACTGGACGAGATGCAACTGAACCTGCACACCGGCCAGTGCCTGCGCCTGCGCAGCGGCAAGCGATGAACATCCTGTCCGGCCCTGACCCGCTCCGCCGATCCCCTGGTACGTTGATCCTGGTGCCGGGGTTCATTGGGCTGCGGCTGGTCTATGGGCCGAGCCGGCTGCCAGAACGCAGGATCAAGCGATGGCCACACGGCACGAGGCGCCGGTCGGATGCCCGACCGGCGCCGTCTCTACGCGCCTGTCAATGTTGCAGGCGTTGTGTCACCACCTTCGGGTAGTAGGCGATCTTCAGCAGGCGCGGCTGGCCCATCAGCTGACCGTCGCCATACCAGGTGATGTTGTCCTGGCGCAGGGTCATGCCATCGCTGGTGTATTCGTACTCGCCGCCGTTGGAGGTAGCGAAGGCGAAGCGCTGGTTATCCATCTGCTTGAGGTCGAAACGGGTGCCGGCCGGCGGCATCATTTCCTTCACGCGCTTGAGGTAGGCCGGCGCCAGTTCGGAGAACAGCTCTCGGGTGCGTGCCTGGTACTGGAAATCGGAGAGGCCCGGAGTCTGCTGCAGCTTCTCGGCGATCAGGTTGAAGTATTCGGCATCGGTACGCGCCAGCGCCATGCGCACGGCCATGACTTCGCCCAGGCGGGCCTGGTCGACCTGCAGCTTGCCGTCGGCGCCCTTGTTCGGCGCGATGAACTCGTTGCCGTCGACCTGGATCAGCGGCGCGGTGGCCAGGTAGGCAGCACAGGCGATCTGCTGGCCGGTATGGTTGCCGCTGACCAGCAGCGCGGTTACGCCGCCCTTCTCTTTCAGGTGCTGCGCCGTCTCGCCGCTGGCGGCGACAAAGCGGTCGACTTCCGCCTGGGTGCTTTCGCCACGGGCCAGGCCGCAGACCTGCTGCATCACGGCAGGATTGCGCTTGCCGTCCACCAGTGGACTCATGCTGAAGATCGCGTTGCGGATCACCGGCAGCGCCGGATAGTCCAGGCTGCCCAGGCTTTGCTGGACGGTGGATGTGTGGGTGCCAGCCGTGGTCACGGCAGCCTGCTCGGAGCCTTTGCAGCCGGCCAGCAGGCAGGCGGGAATCAGCATCGCGGTCAGCCATTTGCTCTGGATGTTCATGGCGCGGTCCTCACTCTTGGGGGTGCGCCGCAACGGCGCTGGATTCGATGACGACCCGGCGGTCGGCCGCCAGGCAGTGGATCAGCTGGGCGCGGGGCAGGCTCGGGCAATCGGCGACCGGTTCGGCCGCCCCCGCGCCACGCACGCGCATCGAGGCGGACGGCACGCCAGCGGCGGCCAGGTAGTCGCGCACGGCTTCGGCACGGCGCCGCGACAGGTCGAGGTTGTAGGCCGGCGAACCGAGACGGTCGGTGTGCCCGGTGATGCTGATGTGCGACGGCTGCTGCGCTTTCAGTTGCTCGGCCAGACGGGCCAGGCTGGCACGGCCGGCGGGGCTGAGTTCGGCGCTGTCGAAGGCGAAGGTGGCATCACCGCCGAGGGTGACACGCTGTGCCGGAACAGGAGCCGGCGCCGTCACCGGGGACTGTGCCGGGGCAGGTCTGGCCTGATCCAGGCAGTCGACCGGCGAGAACAGGAAGGTCTGCGCCTGCATGTCCTTGTCGAACAGCACCTTGTACTGGCAGACCAGATCCTCGCGGCCGGCGCGGCGGAAGCGCAGGACGTAGTCCCACTCGTGCACGCCGAACATCCCTTCGTTGAAGTGCGGGGTGCCGAGCAGCTCGTAGAGCTGGGCCTTGCTCATGCCCGGCTGCACCTTGCCCAGGTTCTCCAGGTTCACGTAGCTGCCCTGCGGGCGATAGGAGTCGCTGATCGCAGGGAATTTCGGATCGGCACTGTGGCCCTGGGCATCAACCACGCTGTGGCTGCCGCAGGCCGCCAACAGCAGGCCGCTACAGGCCAGGGCCAGGGTGCACAGGTTGCGGATAGTGAACGTGTTCATCTTGATCTCCTTTGCGCGGCCCGACCGGAGCCGGGCCGCGACGCAATGACTTACCACTGGTAACCGATACCGACGGCAACGCCGGGATCACCCTGGCTGCTGGTACTGCCCTGCAGCTTGGTGACCCACTTGCCGTTGTCGGAGATGCGCGACACGCCGATCGCCAGGGCACCCTGGCCGCGGTAGTTGCCCAAGCCGACGGTGGCCATGCTGGCCCCGGCCGAGTGCGGCTGCGGCAGGGTCGCCATGGCCATAGCCCCGGCGATGCCGGCGCTGAGGATGTCGTCCTGTTTCTTCAGGTCGTGGCGCAGCGCGTTGTAGCGGGAGTCGGTGTAGTCGTAGAACTGGTTGGAGATGTCACCCATGCTCTGCTGCAGCTGGCTGACGTTCACCGCGTCGGTCGGCGCGGTACCGGCGGCGACGTTGGTGATCTGCCGCTCACTGCCGGCGCTGCCCACCGAGACGCTGTTCGCGCGGTCGGCCACCGAGTTGGCACCCAGTGCCACCGAGTTCTGCGCCTGGGCGCTGGAACCGTTGCCCAGGGCCGTGGCGTTGGCGCCACTGGCCCGTGCGCGGGTGCCGATGGCGGCACTGTTGCTGCCCGATGCCTCGGCCCCGGCACCGCCGGCCACCGCATCGGTGCCCGTGGGACGTGGCTTGGGCAGGTCGCTGCTGTTGTTCACCTGGAACATGCCGTCGGTGCCGTTCTGCAACTGGGTGATGTCGGTCTTGGCCTGGGTCACGCGGTTGTCGACGTTGGTGATGGAGCTGTTGATCGTGTCGCCGTGATCGCGCAGCTGCGAAACGTTGACCGCGTCGGTGTCGGCCTCACCGGCCTTGACGTTGGTGATCTGCCGTTCGTTGCCGGCGCTGCCCACCGAGACGCTGTTGTCGCGGTCGGCCACCGAGTCGGCACCCAGGGCCACGCTGTTGGCGGCCTCGGCACTGGCGCCGGCGCCAATCGCCGAGCTGCGCTCGCCGGTGGCCGCGGCACCATCCCCCAGGGCCACCGAGGAGCCGCCAGTTGCGCTGGCTCCCGTGCCGACCGCCGTGGCGTTTTCACCGCTGGCAGCGGCATTGCTGCCAATCACGCTGGCGTTGCTGGCGCTGGCATTGGCGCCATCGCCCATGGCCAGGGATGAGGTCCCGGAAGCCTGGGCCGCCGGGCCGACGGCGATGGAGTCGGTGCCGCTGGCGACCGAGTCGGGTTTCTGCGAACTGGCGTGGAAGTACTTGATGCCGCCCAGGGTGATGTTGTTGATCTGGGTGGTCACTTCGTAGAGCTGCGAGCCGTTCACGGCGTCGGTGGAACTGGCGTTGATATCGCCAGCCGCGACGTTGGTGATCTTGCTCGGCCCGCGCCCGCCATGGTTGGCGTTGTAGGCACCGTTGCCGCCGTTGGCGGTCGGGTCCCACAGCAGCGCGTCCTGGGCCAGCTGGTCGGTGCGATCGGCAACACCCTTGAGTTGCGACACGTTCACCGCATCGGTTTCGTCAGCGCCGGCGGCAACGTTGGTCACACGACGCTCTGCGCCTGCAGAACCGACCGAGACCTCGCCGGTGGGATTGCCCATCGCCGGGTATCCACCGGCCCGGTAGGCCGGTTGGCCAAGGTTGGCCGTGGTGGTGCTGCCCGCCCCCAGCGCCACGCTGTTGTCGGCACTGGCGCTGGCATTGCGGCCCAGCGCCAGGGCGCTGTCGCCAGTCGCCTGGGCCTGGTAGCCGACCGCCGTGGAGCCCTGCCCCTTGGCATAGGCATCGTCCACCGACAGGCCATTGTCGTTGGTGCGCACATAGCGGATGCCACGGCCGTTCTCGGCGACGTTGGCGTCACTGTCATCGCCGAAGACATTGCTCACGCGGTTGTCGACGTTGGTCACCCGATTGTCGACGTTGGTGACGTTCTCGTTGGTCTCGTTGAGTTGCGACATGTTCACCGCGTCGCTGTCGTCCGAGCCGCGGGCGATGTTGGTGATCTTCGTGCCGCCGGTCTTGCTCACCGAGTTGTAGGTATCGCCCTGCATCACCACCTTGTTGTAGTTGATGGTGCCGTCGGGATTGCGCTCGTACTTGACCGCGCCGGCGTCGTTGTCGGCCACCTGGCTGCCCAGGGACTTGAGCTGGCTGACGTTGACGCCGTCGGTATCGGCAGCGCCGGCGGCCAGGTTGGTCAGGCGCCGCTCACTGCCAGTGGAGCCGACGGAAACCTCACCCGTGGCTTGCCCGGCAACGGCATAGGCGCCGCCGGGCACGTAGGCCGGCTGCTGCAGGTTGGCGGTGGTCGTACTACGGGCGCCCAGGGCCACGCTGTTGAGCGCCGTGGCACTGGCATCCCGGCCGATGGCCACGGAGTTGGCGCGGGTAGCGCTGCTGCCGACGCCCAGGGCGATGGCGTTGGCCGCGGCGGCGCTGCTGTTGCGCCCCATGACGATGGTGTCGGTGGCGGTGCTGTCGGTGACGCTGGCGTTCTGGCCCAGCACGATGCTGTTGGCGGCGCCGGCGCGAGCGCCGTTGCCCATCGCCAGGGCATTGCTGCTGGTGGTGCTGCTGTTCACGCCCAGGGCCACCGAGTTGGCGCCGCTGACACTGCTGCCCTGCC
>CBIGPF010000140.1:0-16287 GCA_966191535.1 uncultured Pseudomonas sp.
GCGTGAAGCTCCAGTGGCCAGTGCCGTCCGCCGTGGTCTGGCCGATGGCGACGCCCGCACCGTTGGTGATGATGACCTTGGCGTTGGCTTCCGCGGTGCCGCTGAGTACCTGGCCATTGCTGGCTGCCACGGTCGGAGCCGCGGGCGCGATGGCATCAACGGTGACCTGGGCCGCCTGGCTTTCGGTGCCAGTGCCGTTCACCGCAGTGGCCTTGACCACCGTGCCGTTGGCCAGCGGCGCGCCGAGAGTGAAGCTCCAGTGACCGGTGCCATCGGAGTGGGTAGTGCCGATCAGATTGCCGCTAGCATCGAGCACGCGGATGGTCAGGTTGGCCCCGGCGGTGCCATGGATCACCGTGCCGTTGCTCGGGTCGATCACCGGCGGCGGAACGGCACTGGCGTCCACCGTGGTGCTGGTGGAAGGGCCGGTATTGCCCACCGCATCGGTCGCGGTGACATTCACCACGCTGCCGTTGGGCAGCGGCGAAGTCGGTGTGAAAGACCACTGGCCGGTGCTGGCGTCCGCCGTGACCTGGCCGATCACCTGGCCGGAGGCATTGGTCAGGGTGACGGTGGCGCCGGCCTCGGCGGTGCCGCTGAAGGTGGAGCCGTTGCTCGGGTTGACGGTCGGAGCAGCGGGCGGTTGTGCGTCCACCGTGGTCTGCGCCGGCTGGCTGTCGTTGCCGGCGGCATCCTCGGCAACCACCTTGACCACGGTGCCGTTGGGCAACGGGCTCGCCGGCGTGAAGCTCCAGTGACCGCTGCCATCGGCGGTGGTCTGGCCAATCGCGTTGCCGTTGCCATCGGTGATGATCACCTTGGCGTTGGCCTCGGCAGTACCGGCCAGCGTGTGACCGTTGCTGGCATCCACAGTCGGAGTCGGCGGCGCGACGGCATCCACCGTGGCCTGGGCGGCCTGGCTCTGGGTGCCGACCGAGTTTTCGGCGATGGCCTTGACCACGGTGCCATTGGGCAGCGGAGAACCGGGGGTGAAGCTCCAGTGCCCGGTGCCATCGGAGGTGGTCTGACCGATGGGGTTGCCGTTGGCGTCCTGCAGGATGATGGTCAGGTTGGCGCCGGCCGTGCCATGGATCACCGAACCGTTGGTGGGGTCGATCACCGGTGGCGAGACGGCATCGCCATCCACCGTGGTGGAGGCCGGCGCGCTGGTGTTGCCCGCCGCATCGGTGGCCGTGGCCTTGACCACGGTGCCATCGGGCACCGGCGTGGTCGGGGTGAAGGACCAGCGTCCGGTGCTCGGGTCGGCAGTTACCTGGCCGATCACCTGGCCGGCAGCGTTGCTCAGGGTGACGGTGGAACCGGCTTCGGCGGTGCCGCTGAAGATATCGCCGTTGCTCGGGTTGATGGTCGGCGCAGCAGGCGCCTGGGCGTCCACGGTGGTCTGCGCCGGGCCGCTGGTGTTGCCGGCCGCGTCCTGGGCGACCACCTTGACCACGGTGCCATCCGGCAGTGCGCTGGCCGGAGTGAAGCTCCAGTGACCGCTGCCGTCGGCGGTGGTCTGGCCGATCGGCGCCCCGGCGCCGTTGGTAATGATGACCTTGGCGTAGGCTTCCGCCGTACCGCTCAGCTCGTGGCCGTTGCTCAGCGCTACGGTAGGCGCCGGCGGCGCCACCGAGTCGACGGTCACCTGTGCGGCACTGCTCTGGGTGCCGGCACCATTCTCGGCGATGACGTTCACCACCGTGCCGTTGGGCAGTGCGCTGCCGGGCGTGAAGCTCCAGTGGCCGCTGCCGTCGGAAGTGGTCTGGCCGATGAGGTTGCCGTTGGCGTCCTGCAGGATGATGGTCAGGTTGGCGCCGGCAGTGCCGTGGATCACCGAACCGTTGCTCGGGTCGATCACCGGTGGCGCGACCACCGACGAATCCACGGTGGTGCTGGCCGGGCCGCTGGTACTGCCCGCCGCGTCGGTGGCGGTGGCGTTGACCACGGTGCCATTGGGCAACGGGCTGCTCGGGGTGTAGGTCCAGTGGCCGGTGCTCGGGTCGGCGGTGACCTGGCCGATGGGCTGCCCTGCCGCGTTGGTCAAGGTCACGGTGCTGCCCGGCTCGGCGGTGCCGTTGAGCACGGCGCCGTTGCTCGCATCGATGGTCGGCGCGGCGGGCACCTGGGCATCCACGGTGGTCTGCGCCGGCTGGCTGGTATTGCCGGCGGCGTCCTGGGCCACAACTTTCACCACCGTGCCATCGGGCAGCGGCGCGGCCGGCGTGTAGCTCCAGTGGCCGCTGCCGTCAGCAGTGACCTGGGCGATGGGATTGCCGTTGCCGTCGGTGATGATCACCTTGGCGTTGGCCTCGGCGGTGCCGGCCAGCGTGTGGCCGTTGCTGGCATCCACGGTCGGTGCCGGCGGCGCGACGGAGTCCACGGTGATCTGCGTGGGCTGGCTCTGACCGCCCGCCCCGTTCTCGGCGATGGTCTTCACGACTGTGCCGTTGGGCAGCGGAGTCGCCGGGGTAAAGCTCCAGTGGCCGGTGCCGTCCGAGGTGGTGGTGCCGATCTGTGCGCCATTGGCGCCGAGCAGGACGATGGTCAGGTTGGCCCCGGCCGTGCCGTGGATCTCCGTGCCATTGCTCGGGTCGATCACCGGCGGCGAGATGATGCTGGAGTCGACGGTAACGGGCGTGGGCTGGCTGACGTTGCCGGCGGCATCCACCGCCACCACCGACACCACGGTGCCGTTGGGCAGCGGCGTGGCCGGGGTGAAACTCCACTGGCCGCTGCCATTGGCGGTCGCTTCGCCGATCACGTGGCCCTGGCTGTCCAGCAGCTTGACGGTGGAGTTGGGCTCGGCGCTACCGCTGAACACTTCGCCATTGCTCGGGTTGACCGTTGGTGCGCCGGGCGCCACCGCATCGACGGTGGTCTGCGCCGGGCCGCTAGTGTTGCCGGCGGCATCCTGCGCCACCACTTTCACCACCGTGCCATCGGGCAACGGCGCGGACGGCGTGAAGCTCCAGTGGCCGCTGCCATCGGCGGTGGTCTGGCCGATGGGATTGCCGTTGCCATCGGTGATGATCACCTTGGCATTGGCCTCAGCGGTGCCGGCCAGCGTGTGGCCGTTACTCAGGTCCACCGTCGGCGCGGGCGGAGCCACGCCATCGATGGTAGTACTGGCCGAACCGCTGACGCCCTGCGGGCCGCGGGCAACGGCGTTGACCACGGTGCCATCGGGCAGCGGCGTGATCGGGGTGAAGCTCCAGTGACCGTCGCCCCCTACCACGGCGACACCGATCAGCGTGCCCTGGGCATTGCTCAGGTAAATCGTGGTACCGAGGGTGCCGGTGCCCTGCAGGATGTGGCCGTTGCTCGGATCGATCACCGGCGCCGGCAGGTTCGGGTTGGGCGCGTTGACATAGGCTATCTGGCTGGTATTGCCGGCGGCGTCATGGACGATGATAGAGACGATCTGCCCGGCCGGCAGCGGCGAATTCAGGGTGATGTTGAAGCGCCCGTCCGCACCGACCTGAACGGTCAGGTCCGGCACGCCGTCGTTGTTCAGGTCGATGGACAGCGTGCTGCCCGCTTCGGCCACGCCACTGAGGGTCTCGCCATTGGCGCTGATCGCCAAATCGTGGGCGGCATCCGGCGGCGTGGTGTCGGTTGCGGTGACCACAGTGGCCGGGCCAGTGTTGCCGGCCGGGTCGGTGGCAGTGACCGAGACGCTCTGCCCGGCATTCACCGGGTTCGGCAGGCTGATCTGGAAATGCCCGTCGGAGCCGGCCACACCAGTGGCATCAGGAATGCCGTCGCCATTGGTATCCACCTTCACGGTGGAGCCCGGCTCGGCAGTGCCGCTGATGGTGTGGCCGTTATCGGAAATGCTCACATCGCTGGGCGCGCCGGGCGCGGTGGTGTCCGGCGCGGTGACGGTGGTACCGGAACTGCTGCTGCCATTGGGGCCGCGCACCACGACGGTGACGCCTTCGCCGTTGTTCAGTGGCGGGTTGACCGGGATCTGGAAGTTGCCATTGCCATCCACCGGCGCGGTGTAGTCCGGCTTGCCATCGCCGTTGACGTCCACTTCGACCGTGGTACCCGGCGCGGCGCGACCGGAGATCACGCTGCCGTCGGGGCTGACCGTGACGCCGGTCGCCGGCGACGGCGCGGGGGCGCTGCCACCGCCACCACCGCCCCCGCCACCGCTGTTGCTGGCGATCGCGGCGCCACCGGCGATTACCGCAGCGCCCGCGAGAATGGTTCCCGCCGTCCCCAGCCCGGCAATCCCACCCGCGGCGCCCGCAGCGCCTGCCGTGGCACCGGCCTCGGCGCTGGTGAGGGACTCGAAGCCCGCATCGATCGGCTCGTCTGCGTATGTGGCGGTCAGGGTGCCGTCAGCGGCAACGGTGGAGTCCAGGTCGGTCACCACCAGGTCGCCGTTCTCGTCCACCAGGTAGAGCTGGCTGGGCGGCTGGTTTTCGGCGAAGAAATTGGCGATGCGGATGGTCTCGCCGTCCTTGAGATGGACCACGAGGTCGGCGCCTACCTGCTGGTAGCTGGCGACCGCATCGGCGGTGACGTCCAGGGCCACGTTGCTGGCCTGCTGGAGAACGATGCTTCCCTGTACCGTCTGCTGCGTCGCGGTCGCTACCTCTGCCTGAGATGCCACGACCTTCGCCTGGATCGCCATGCTGACTTCCTCTGACCATACGTTGTTGTTTGTTTATGGTCTGAAAGAAATAGCAGCTTCTCCAAAGTGCGCCGGAAGTGCTCCGGAAAGCTCTTGGACAAAGGGATTAATCGAAACGTAGTAACCGGCAATCCGGCGAGGAAGTTCAGACTTTATTTACCAGCGGCAGATATAAGCGCCAATAGCGCCGCCTCTGATTCACGACGATTAATTGACACACCGCGCAAGAGCCGCCATCTCGGGCCAGACGTAGAATGACTGGAAAGCAATCAGCTGACTTGGGCGCCGACCGGCACCACTGACAATATTCAGTCGCTCGTTTCATATTCGCCGATCACTTACACGCCTGTAATCCACAGACTACAGAGTGACCGTTCGTCGGATCGTATCGCGCCATAAATCCTGTCCAGCCGGGCAGACCTTCCGGAGCCCCGGAATCAGCCAGCAGGCCCGTCACAGAGCGAAGCGGCAGCCCCGGCGGCGAGACATGCAAAAATGAATGTAAAAAGCCCTATCCCCTGCCGCGCGAGCAGGAAATCGACACCACTCAAGTAGCCTGGTCTGAACTTTAAGCATCGTCCGGAGAATGTCCGGTATGCCGTCTGATCAGCTGACGTGCTATCGGAAAACTTGAAAAGGATCAGGCCGGGGTAATCTGCCAACCGGAGTAACGGCGCAGATAACGGATGACATCCGCAGCGGGATTCCAGAGACAGACGCCAAACTAAAGTCTGGCCAATTGAAGCGAGCGATTATATCGGGGCGGCACTCCGGAGACCGAACTTGAAGTTCGGCCTCCGGAACTCGCTTATTCAGCGTGGCCGCTTAGAGCGCCATGTCGCTGGAGGCTTTTTCCTGAGCCGGGGCGGCGTCGGTCGGCTGCACGGCGGCTGCCGTGTCGATGGCCGGCGGCGGGTCCAGTTGCAGGACCTTGGCGGTATAGCTCCACTCCTCGAAAGTTTTCTCCGGGCTGTCGTTGAGCTTGGTGCCGTAGCTCGGGACGATCTGGTGGACCTTGGCCTGCCACTCGGGCGTGGCGAGCTTGTCCTTGAACACCTTCTCCAGCACGTTGAGCATGATCGGCGCGGCGGTGGAAGCGCCCGGCGACGCACCCAGCAGGCCGGCAATGCTGCCGTCGGCGGAAGCGACGATCTCGGTGCCGAGCTTCAGCACACCGCCCTTGTCCGCGTCACGCTTGATGATCTGCACACGCTGGCCGGCCTGCCAGAGGCGCCAGTCTTCTGCCTTGGCTTGCGGGAAGTACTCGCGCAGTGCGGCGAGGCGGTCGTCGTCGGAGAGCATCAATTGGCCCGCGAGGTATTCCACCAGCGGGTACTCGTCGATGCCCACGCGGGTCATCGGCCAGACGTTGTGAATGTTGGTGCTGCCCAGCAGATCGAGGTACGAGCCTTCCTTGAGGAACTTGGTGGAGAAGGTGGCGAACGGCCCGAACAGGATCACGCGCTTGCCGTCGAGCACGCGGGTATCCAGGTGCGGGACGGACATCGGCGGTGCGCCGACCGAGGCCTTGCCGTAGGCCTTGGCCAGGTGCTGCTGGGCGATGGTCGGGTTCTCGGTGACCAGGAACGAACCGCCCACCGGGAAGCCCGCGTAGTCCTTGGCTTCCTCGATGCCGGACTTCTGCAGCAGGCGCAGGGCACCGCCGCCGGCGCCGATGAAGACGAACTTGGCGTCGGTCTCGGTGACGCTGCCGTCCTTGAGGTTCTTGTACTCGACGCGCCAGGTGCCGTCGGTGTTGCGGGTGATGTCCTCGACCTCGCTGGAGAGCTTCAGGCTGAAGTTCGGCTTGGTCTGCAGGTAGCCGGCGAACTGGCGGGTGATCTCGCCGAAGTTCACGTCGGTGCCGATCGGCGTCCAGGTGGCGGCGATCTTCTGCGCAGGGTCACGGCCCTGCATCATCAGCGGCACCCACTTGGCGATCTGTGCCGGGTCTTCGGAGTACTGCATGCCGCGGAACAGCGGGCTGGCCTGCAGCGCTTCGTAGCGCTTCTTGAGGAAGGCGATGTTGTCGTCGCCCCAGACGAAGCTCATGTGCGGGGTGGAGTTGATGAACGAGCGCGGGTTCTTCAGCACGCCGTTCTGCACCTGCCAGGCCCAGAACTGACGAGAGATCTGGAAGGACTCGTTGATCTCGACAGCCTTGGCGATGGTGACGTGGCCGTCCTTGTCCTCAGGGGTGTAGTTCAGCTCGGCCAGGGCGGAGTGGCCGGTGCCGGCGTTGTTCCAGCCATTGGAGCTTTCCTGGGCGACACCGTCCAGGCGCTCGACCATTTCCATGCTCCAGCCCGGCTCCAGCTCGTTGAGCCAGACAGCCAGGGTGCTGCTCATGATGCCGCCGCCGATCAGCAGCACGTCGACTTTCTTGGTTTCCGCGAACGCGGGCGCGCAATTCACTGCCAGAGCGAGGCCCAGCAGTGCCCCGCTAACTTTCTTGATCATCGAAAGGTTTCTCGTCGTTAGGGCTTGGCCGTCCCCACCGGCGTCATTCAGCGTGAAGGCCGTGCCCCACGCACAGGGCGCGAACGATGGGCAAGGCGACAGATGACGAGGATGAGTCGGGACTCAGTTCCCTCCTCCGCCGGCTCTCGGGCCTGCTTGATGGAATGAGGGACGTCCTGCGCAGAGAGACACGCAAAGCCTTCGGCTTTGGCTTTTGTTGTGGGAGGGATGCATGGTCTGCTGAAACGTTTGCGCATTCTATAGAAAGCGCACTGCATCACCAACCGTTTCGCTCAACTATCCGTTGCACGGTGTTCCAGCCAGTTGTCCCTTCCGGGCCGCAGATCCCGCACCGCGCTGGGCACCAGGCCCGTCCAGCGCTTGAACGAGCGGCGGAAGTTGGTGGTGTCGGTGAAGCGCAGGTATTCGGCGACCTCCTCGTTGCTGTAGCCCCGCGACCAGTACAGGTACAGCGCCACGTGCTTGCGCACCTCGTCGTGCACCGCCTGGAAGTGCGTCTGGTGTTTCTGCAGCTTGCGCTTGCAGGTGGCCGGGCTGATGCCCATGCGCTCGGCGAGCCGGTCGAGGCTCAGCGGGTCGCGGGCCTCGCGCTGCAACAGGCGGTAGACATGCTCCAGAACGCCCTCGCCGAGGCCCAGTTGCTCCTGCTCGCGCAGCGCATCGCGCTGCGCCGCCTGGCCGGCGGTGAGCGAAGCGCGCGGCCAGGGCTTCACCAGGTAGTCGCGGGGAATCAGCATGGCATCGACATGGCAGTCGAACTGCAGGTTGAGTCCCAGGTGCGCCTGGTACTGCTCGATGTAGTCGGGCCGCGAATGGGCGAACAGGTACTTCCACGGCAGGCGCTCGTCGGACAACCAGCGGCACAGCGCCGTCACGGCGGTCATGCCACTCTCCACCAGGATGCGACGGGCGCCGCCGACGCCACAGGCGTCGACCCAGTACAGGCAGGCGAAGCGCTCCTCCACCAGCAGACGCGGAGCGAGCAACGGGCTGAAACGCGCGCGGTGGCGGATCAGCAGGTCCAGCGCCTCCTGCAGGTTGGCCGCGTGCATCAGTGCGCCACTGGCGGCGCCCTGGTGCCCCGGCAGCAGGCGCTGGCCGAAGAGAAAGCCCAACTCCTCGCCGCCGCTGCCCTGGCGGCAATTGTCCACCAGCCGCAGGTATTGCTCGGCGCTGATCAACCGCTGGCCGGCGATGATGTCTTCCTGGAACAGCCCGGTACCACGCAGCAGGCGGTGGCTGTCCAGCTCGCGGCTGAGCGCGAGGTCAAGCAGGCAGGCCGGCTGGTGTTGCGCCGGGATGAAGCGCAGGTCGCGCTCGTAGTAGTTCAGCGGAGCATCCATGCGACAGGCCTCAGGCGCTGCGGGCCAGGCGCGGCCGTGACTTGGCGCGCGCCATGGACAGGCTCAGCCGCTCCAGCAGGCTGTCCGCCGATTCGTCGCGCGCCATGCAGGCCACCGCCGTGGCGCTGAGGACGAGGCTCTCGCCCTGGGGCACGCTCTTGTGCGCGTAGTAGCGCACGGCGTTCTCCAGTTCCCCGGCAAGGCGCCAGGCCTGGGCCTCGCCGGTGCCGGGCAGGAGCGCAACGAAACGATCGCCGGCCAGCCGGCACAGCAGGTCGCAGTGGCGCAGGTTGAGCAGCAGCAACTGACTCACCGCCTGCAGCACGCGGTCGCCTTCGGCGTGGCCATGGTTGCGGTTGAACGGTGCGAAGTCGTCCAGGTCCACCAGCACCAGGGAGAACGCCTGCTGCTCCTCGCCGGAGCGACGCTGCTCCAGTTCGATCTGCCGGCGCAGGTAAGCGGCGCCGTTGAGCGGAGTCAGGCGGTCGTGGTGGAGGTGCTCGCGAAACAGCCGCTCGCGCTTGCTCAACTGCTGGCCGAGGGCTTTCTGCTCCTTGCTCCAGTGGAACAGGCCGAGCGTGATCAGCAACAGGCCGATGGGCATCGGCACCGATTCGAGCCAGTGGTCCCAGGAGATCTCCGCAGGCAGCTGGATGAACTCGTCGAGGGCATCCATCCACATGGAGAAGAACACCGCCCCCAGGCCTACCGCCAGCAACGTGGTGACCCGTCCGGCCGGCCGGTGCGCAAGCACCAGGCATACCCAGCAGAAGGCCAGCAGCGCCGAGCCGCCCTCGCCCACCACGTCGAGCCAGTCGATCCGCTCCCAGGTCTTGATGTGCCCGGCTGCGAGGTAGAGCACCAGGCCGATGTTGGCGAGCACCACCAGCGCGATCAGTTTCAGGCGGTGCAGCTTGAGCAGGTTGGACATGGGAGCGGTATCCGCAACGAGTGACGGACGCCAGCCAAACAGGTCCCCGTGATGCTTTGATGACAGCGCCGAGGGTGCAATCGGCTCACTCGAAACGGCCGCCATCCTGCGAAAAAGCCCTGCCCGTCCATCTTCCATACCGCGCCCTGCGCCTTGCCGCCGGGGCTGAGCCGAACGCACCGGGTCAATTGGGCTCAGAATCGTCCCGGACACCGCTGAAACCCCGGTATTTCGCGGCCTCCAGCTGATTGCTGTCATGTAACCGTCATTCCCGCTGCCTAGCTTCCGCTCCCCAGTTGACCGGGCCGAATCGCCCCGGTCGGGGGAACTGGCACAAGGGGAAATGCCGTGATCGATCAGCAACTGCCGCGGACGCTGCGTCCGCTGTTCAAGGTCAGCGCCCTGGCGCTGGCGATTGCCGCCACACCGTCAGGCTGGGCCGAGGACACCGCCGAAGCCGGCGAAAGCGTCACCGTGTACGGCCAGGCCGACAGCCTGGACAAGGCCCTGCGTCAGCAGCGCCGCTCCGACAGCGTGGAGAGCGTGGTGCACGCCGACAGCATCGGCCAACTGCCCGACAGCAACGCTGCCGAAGCCCTGCAGCGCGTGCCGGGGACGTCCGTCGAGCGCGACCAGGGCGAAGGCCGCTTCGTGCGGGTTCGCGGCCTGGGCCCCGACCTCAACGCCGTCACCATCAACGGCACCCTGGTGCCCTCGCCCGAGGCCGGTCGCCGCGCCGTGGCGCTGGACGTGCTGCCCAGCGAACTGATCCAGTCGCTGTCGGTGGTCAAGACCCTGACCCCGGACATGGACGCCAACTCCCTGGGCGGCACCATCGAGGTGGAAAGCCTCTCTGCCTTCGACCATGACGGCCTGTTCTTCAGCGGCACCGCGCAGACCAGCTACGACGAGAACACCAACCGCTTCAGCCCGAAATACTCCGGCGCTGCCAGCCAGCGCTTCAGCCTGGGCGACGGCACCGACAACTTCGGCGTGGCCGCTGCGCTCAGCTGGCAGAAGCGCAAGTTCGGCTCGGACAACGTCGAGACCGGCGGCGACTGGGATTTCGACGACGGCGCCCGGCTCAACAGCCTGGAGCAACGCGACTACGACATCCAGCGCGAACGCAGCGGCGGCGCGCTGAACTTCGACTACCGCCCGGACGACGACAGCAAGCTCTGGCTACGCACCCTCTACAGCGAGTTCAAGGACGAGGAAACCCGGCAGTCCACCAAGATCGACTTCGAGGATGCCCTGGCCGAAGGCGAAAGCGGCGAAGCGGAAGTCGAGCGGCGCCTGAAGAGCCGCGAGGAAACCCAGACCATCCAGTCCTACGTCTTCGGCGGCGAGCAGCGGCGCGGCGACTGGACCTTCAGCGGCCAGGTCGGCTGGAGCAAGTCCGACGAGGACAGTCCCAGCCACATCGACCCGGCCGTCTACAGCGGCGGCGACATGGACAGTGGCTGGTATGACAGCGAGAAGCCCCGCCTGAACATCGACTCGGCCTTCTACGACCCGACCCGGTTCAGCCTGGACAAGGTCGAGTGGGGCAAGTCCTACAGCTCCGACCGAGAGAAGAACCTGCGCCTGGACCTGGCCCGCGACTACGACCTGGTCGGCAACCCGTCGACCTTCAAGTTCGGCGGCAAGCTCAGCCGACGCACCAAGGACAACGACGAGGACGTCTGGAAGTACGAAGACCTCGCCGACGCGGGCCTGAGCGATGACCAGCTGAACCTCTCCAATGCGCTGGACGGCACCGTTCACTACCGCCTGCAGACGTTCGGCCAGGGCATCTCCGCCGACGCTATCAAGCGCCTCATCGGCGGGCTGGACGCATCGCAGTACTACGACGAGGAAGCCTCCACCATCAATGACTTCCGCATGCACGAAGACATCGATGCCGGTTACTTCATGAATACCGTGGACGTCGGCGACTGGCGCTTCATCGCCGGCCTGCGCTACGAGGGCACGCACTTCGAGGCCAGCGGCACCGGCATCGACAACGGCGACTACCAGGCCATCGAACGCAAGCGCGACTACCACCACTGGCTGCCGGGTCTGCATGCCCGCTACCAACTGGACGACCAGACGCAGATCCGCGCTGCCTGGACCAACACCGTGGTGCGCCCGAACTTCGAGCAACTCGCGCCCGGCTATGCCATCGACGGCGACGAAGCCGAGTTCGGCAACCCCGACCTCGCCGCCCTGCGCTCGCACAACCTGGACCTCGCCATCGAGCGCTACCTGGGCCGCGCCAGCGTGGTCTCGGCGTCGCTGTTCTACAAGGACATCAAGAACTTCGTCTACAACACCGACCTCGCCGGTAGCGGCGCCTGGGCGGACTTCGACGAAGCGGCCACCTTCGCCAACGGCGACAAGGCCAAGGTCTACGGCCTGGAACTGGCCTGGTCACAGAAAATGGTCATGCTCCCCGCGCCCTGGGACGGCCTGCTGCTGGGCGCCAACGCCACCTTCAGCCGCTCGCGCGCCGAGATCGCCGATGCCGACGGCAACAAGCGCAACATCGACCTGCCCAGCCAGTCCGATGTCACCGGCAACCTGCTCATCGGCTACGAGAAGGACCGCCTGAGCCTGCGCCTGACCGCCAACTACAAGTCCGATTACCTCTACGAGGTCGGCAACGTCAGCGACAAGCGCTACGACAGTCGCGTCGACGACCAGACGCAGATCGACTTCAGCGCGCGCTACTCGCTGACGGACAACCTGCAGGTGTTCTTCAACGCCGAGAACCTCGGCGACGAGCCCTACTACATCTACAGCGGCCACCGTCGCTACAACTACCAGTACGAAGAGTACGGCCCGACCTACACCGTCGGCCTGACCCTCACCCACTTCTGAGGACCGCGCACGCCGGTCCGCCGGCGTCCGCGCAGCACCACAAGGACAGACGCCCTCCATGAAACGCCGCTACTCCCTGACCCCGCTGCTCGCCGGCCTGCTGCTGGCCGGCTACGCCTGTGCCGAATCCGTCGCCCTGCAACTCTGGCCGACCCGTGCCAAGGCCCAGGCCATCGCCCTGCTGCCCGGCGCCGGCAGCGTCGTTGCCAGCAAGCGCGACGGCCTCCTGCTGCTGGACGAGACAGGCAACGAACGCGGTCGCCTCGCCGGCCGCTACGACTTCCTCGACCAGCGCCCCTGGGGCGATGGCAGCCTGCTCGCCACGTTCGACCGCGAGCACCAGCAGCCGCTGCTGCAACCGCTGGCCGGCAACGACCAGTGGGGCGCTGCGCTGCGCCTGCCGAGCCCGGACTTCGCGGTCAACGGCCAGTGCCTCTACCGGGATGCCAGCGCCAACCTCTACCTGTTCCTGGTCGGCGAGAACGGCCAGGGCGAGCAATGGCTGGTCGGCCACGGCCAGCGGCTCGAGCGCGAGGCGCGCAAGGTGCGTCGCCTGGCCCTGCCGCCGAGCGCCGAGCTGTGCCGCGCCGACGACAGCGACGGCACCCTGTACGTCGACGAACCCGGCATCGGCCTGTGGGCCTATGGCGCCAACCCGGAGGCAGACGGCAGCCGCCTGCCGGTGGACCTGAGCGCGCCCTACGGCAAGCTCGCCGGATCAGTCAGCGGACTGGCGGTGGTATCCGGCGGCGTACTCGCGCTGGACAAGGGCCCGGCCCTGCAGCGCTACGTGCGTCAGGGCGACGCCTGGGAGAACCTCGGCGCGATCGCACTGAACGGCCCAAAGAAAGCCGAACAGCTCGCGGCCGCCGAACAGGCCGGCACGCTGCGCATCGTCCTGCAGGACGACGCCAGCGGGCACTACTACCACGCTGAAGTCCCTGCCCTGCCCGCACGCGCCGAAGCCCCCCGCGCGCTGCCCGAAGTGATGCCGGCGGTGCAGACGCAGAGCGTGCAGCGCCATGGCGACGCCGCCGATGACCCGGCGATCTGGGTCAGCGCGAAGAACCCGAAACTCAGCCGCGTACTGGGCACCAACAAGCAGGAAGGCCTGCTGGTCTTCGATCTCCAGGGTCGCCAGTTGCAGAGCCTGGCTTCCGGGCTGGTGAACAACGTCGACGTGCGCCACGGGTTCCGGCTCGGCAATCGCCGCGTCGACCTGGCGGTGGCGAGCAACCGCAGCGACAACAGCCTGACCCTGTTCGCCATCGAGCCGGCCGACGGCAAGGTGCGCGAGATCGGCCGTGTGCCAACGCCGCTGGAGGAAGTCTATGGCCTGTGCCTGTATGCGCCCCGCGACGGCGACATCCAGGCCTTCGTCAATGACAAGGACGGACGCTTCCAGCAGTACCGACTGAGCGCTCCCGGCGGCCAGGTGAAAGGCGAGCTGCTGCGCGAATTCCGCGTCGCCAGCCAGCCCGAAGGCTGCGTCGCCGATGACCGCAACCAACGGCTGTTCCTCGGTGAGGAAGACGTAGCGGTCTGGACCCTCGGGGCAGAGCCGGACGCCAAGGGCGAGCCGGAACAGGTACTGGCCGTGGGCGACCTGCTCCACGACGACGTCGAGGGCCTGGCCCTCTACCACGGCGCCAAGGCCAGCTACCTGCTGGTCTCCAGCCAGGGCAACGACAGCTACCTGGTGCTCGACGCCGCCGCGCCCTACCGCGTTCGCGGTGCCTTCCGCGTCGGCCTGAACGCCGCAGCCGGCATCGACGGCACCTCGGAAACCGACGGTATCGAAGTCACCTCGGCCAACCTGGGCGGCGCGTTCGGCCAGGGGATGCTGGTGGTGCAGGACGGCCGCAAGCGCTTGCCCGAAGGCACGCAGAACTTCAAGTACGTGCCCTGGGCGGACATCGCCCGCGCCCTCAACCTCGACTGACCACCGCGCTCCCCGTGACGGGGAGCCTCACCGGGAGACCACCATGCAAGCCACTCTCGAACACACCAGCATCTGGGCACTGGTCGAAGCCGCCAGCCCGCTCGCCCAGGCCGTGCTGCTGATCCTCCTGGCCGCCTCGCTGGTGAGCTGGTACGTGATCGTCCAGCGCAGCCTGCTGCTGGGCGGCGCCCGCCGTCGCCTGCGCGCCTTCGAAGCGCGCTGGCGGGCCAGCGGCGACCTGCAGCGGCTGTTCCGGGAAACCACCGAACCCGGCGAGGACGCCGGCGTCGAGCGTATCTTCCATGCCGGCTACCAGGAGTTCCTGCACCTGCGTGACGAGCCGGGCATCGATCCCGCGCTGCTGATCGAAGGCAGCGAGCGCGCCATGCGCGTGGTCATCGCCCAGGAGGAGGAACGCCTGCAGCGCGGCCTGCCGTTCCTGGCCACGGTCGGCTCCACCAGCCCGTACATCGGCCTGTTCGGCACCGTCTGGGGGATCATGAACGCCTTCATCGGCCTCTCCGGCGTGCAGCAAGCCACCCTCTCCACCGTCGCGCCGGGCATCGCCGAAGCACTGGTCGCCACCGCCGTCGGCCTGTTCGCAGCGATCCCGGCAGTCATGGCGTACAACCGCTTCGCTGCCAGCTCCGACCAACTGCTGGGCCGCTACTGCGCCTTCGCCGAACAGCTGCAGGCTCAGCTCAACCGTCGCATCCACGCCGCCCCGGCGCTGGCAGCGGCGGCCTGACCGGAGGACGGCCATGCGACGCATACGCAGCAAGCACGCGCCCAAGGCGGAAATGAACGTGGTGCCCTACATCGACGTCATGCTGGTGCTGCTGGTGATCTTCATGGTCACCGCCCCGATGATCCAGCAGGGCCTGAAGGTGGAGCTGCCCAAGGTGGCCAGCGAGGCGTTACCCAGCGAGACCGAGCGCCCGGTGCTGACGCTCACGGTGCAGGCCGACGGCGGCTACCACTGGTACCTGGGCAGCCAGGTGGATACCGAACAGCGCACCGACGCGGCCGGCAACCTCGACGAGCTGACCGCCAAGCTCACCCGCCTGGGCGCCGACACCCAGGTGTTGATCCGCGCCGACCAGGCGGTGGACTACGGCCGAGTGATCGCCGCCATGGCGGCCCTGCAGCGCGGCGGCGTCAGCGATGTCGGACTGATCACCGAGGCGCCGCAATCGTGAACCCCAGGATCACCCGCCGCGCCCTGCCTGCCGCCATCAGTGTCGGGCTGCACGCGCTCGCGCTGGCCGGCCTGTACATCGGTTTCCACCCGTCGGCGCCGGCCTCCCCGGCGCCGAAGGTGATGCGTACCGCGCTGGTCAGCCTGCCGAGCCCCGCGCCCATCGCCCCAGCGCCGCCCCCCGTAGTGCAACCGCCCGAGCCCGTTCCACCGCCCCCGCCACAGGTCGAGGCGCCTCGTCCGACGCCGCAACCTGACGTCGCCCAACTGGCCCGGCGCAAAGCCGAGCAGCGTGAACGCGAAGAGCGCCAGCGCGAGGTGCGGCGCCAGGAGCAGCAGCGCATCGCCGAGCAGCAACGCCAGGAACAGGAGCAGCGCTCACGCCAGCAGGCCGAGAAACGGGCCCGCGCCGAACACGATCGCCAGCTCGCCGCACAGCAGGCAGCCGCCGCCGAGGCCGCCCGCGCCGCACAGAATTACCAGCCACTGGTGAAGAAGGCTCCGACCTACCCGGACAGCGCTCTCGACCGCCGCCTGGAAGGCGACTGCACGGTGGAATACACCGTCGCCCCCAACGGCTCGGTGCGCGACCCGCGCGTGGTCCCCGGCGCCTGCAGCCACAGCGTGTTCGAGCGCCCGTCGCTGCAGGCCGCCACCCGCTTCCGCTACCAGCCACGGGTGATCGACGGCCAGGCCGTCGCCGTGGCCAACGTGCGCAACACCTTCCACTACCGGATCCAGGAAACCTCCCGATGAGTGCCGAGCCGACCGATTTCCACGCCCATCTCTCCACCTTCGACGATCAATCGATCAACCCCTCCGACAACGTCCCGATGAGCGAGATCATCGACGCCTCGCGCCGCCGCCTGCTGAAGAACAGCCTGG
>CBIGPF010000141.1:0-16220 GCA_966191535.1 uncultured Pseudomonas sp.
GCAGGCCAGCCAGGGCCAGTATCAGTATGACGAACAGCCAGTAAGGGCTACGTAACCTCAAACCATCAGCTCCCTATACGCAAAGGGGTGGCTCCTGCCACCCCTTCACCGTACCAGACTCGGATCAGCCGCGGAATTCCGCGCGACCACGGTACGGCGCCTTGGCGCCCAGCTGCTCTTCGATGCGCAGCAGCTGGTTGTACTTGGAAACGCGGTCGGAGCGGCAGAGGGAGCCGGTCTTGATCTGACCAGCGGCAGTGCCGACTGCCAGGTCAGCGATGGTGCTGTCCTCGGTTTCACCCGAGCGGTGCGAAATCACCGCGGTGAAGCCGGCGGCCTTGGCCATCTGGATGGCCTCCAGGGTCTCGGTCAGCGAGCCGATCTGGTTGAACTTGATCAGGATCGAGTTACCGATCTGCTCGTCGATGCCGCGCTTGAGGATCTTGGTGTTGGTTACGAACAGGTCGTCACCGACCAGCTGTACCTTCTCGCCGATCTTGTCGGTCAGGACCTTCCAGCCAGCCCAGTCGGACTCGTCCATGCCGTCTTCGATGGAGATGATCGGGTAGCGCTGGGTCAGGCCAGCCAGGTAGTCGGCGAAACCTTCGGCGCTGAAGACCTTGCCTTCGCCTTCCAGGTCGTACTGGCCATCCTTGAAGAACTCGGAAGAGGCGCAGTCCAGAGCCAGGGTCACGTCGTCGCCCAGCTTGTAGCCGGCGTTGGCAACGGCTTCGGCGATGGCCGCCAGGGCGTCTTCGTTGGAAGCCAGGTTCGGCGCGAAGCCACCTTCGTCACCCACCGCGGTGTTCAGGCCACGAGCCTTCAGCACAGCCTTGAGGTGATGGAAGATCTCGGCGCCCATGCGCAGAGCGTCGGCGAAGTTCTTGGCGCCAACCGGCTGAACCATGAACTCCTGGATGTCGACGTTGTTATCAGCGTGCTCGCCGCCGTTGATGATGTTCATCATCGGAACCGGCATGGAGTACTGGCCCGGGGTGCCGTTGAGGTCGGCGATATGCGCGTACAGCGGCACGCCCTTGGCCTGAGCGGCGGCCTTGGCGGCAGCCAGGGAGACAGCCAGGATGGCGTTGGCGCCCAGCTTGCCTTTGTTCTCGGTGCCGTCGAGGTCGATCATCGCGTGATCCAGACCTTTCTGATCAGTCGCGTCCTTGCCCAGCAGCAGGTCGCGGATCGGGCCGTTGATGTTGGCCACGGCCTTCAGCACGCCCTTGCCCAGGTAACGGCTCTTGTCGCCATCGCGCAGTTCGAGAGCCTCGCGGGAACCGGTGGATGCACCGGACGGGGCGCAAGCGCTGCCGACGATGCCGTTGTCCAGGATCACGTCCGCTTCAACGGTCGGGTTGCCGCGGGAGTCCAGGACCTCACGGCCCTTGATGTCGACGATCTTTGCCATTCTTGATAACACTCCGAAGATAGAGATAAACGGGGCGGCTGGTGAGACATCAGAACCTGCTCGATGCCCCGCCGCGCCTGGCGCAGCGGGGGAACATCGAGCAGATTCTCAGGCAGTCTCGATAATGGGGAAACTCTTGACCAGGTCATCCAGCTGCTTGAGCTGGGACAGGAAAGGCTCGAGCTTGTTCAGGCGCAGGGCGCACGGTCCGTCGCATTTGGCGTTCTCGGGGTCCGGATGGGCCTCCAGGAACAGCCCGGCCAAGCCCTGGCTCATGCCGGCCTTCGCCAGGTCGGTGACCTGGGCGCGGCGGCCACCGGCGGAATCGGAGCGACCGCCCGGCATCTGCAGGGCGTGGGTCACGTCGAAGAACACCGGGTACTCGAACTGCTTCATGATGCCGAAGCCGAGCATGTCCACCACCAGGTTGTTGTACCCGAAGGAAGAGCCACGCTCGCAGAGGATCAGCTGGTCGTTACCCGCTTCCTCGCACTTGCGCAGGATGTGTTTCATCTCCTGCGGCGCGAGGAACTGGGCCTTCTTGATGTTGATCACCGCGTTGGTCTTGGCCATGGCCACGACCAGGTCGGTCTGCCGGGACAGGAAGGCCGGCAACTGGATGATGTCGCAGACCTCGGCTACCGGAGCGGCCTGGTAGGGCTCGTGCACGTCGGTGATGACCGGTACGTTGAAGGTCTTCTTGATCTCTTCGAAGATCTTCAGGCCCTCTTCCATGCCCGGACCACGGAACGAGGTGATCGAGGAACGATTGGCCTTGTCGAAGCTGGCCTTGAACACGTAGGGGATACCGAGCTTCTCGGTGACCTTCACGTACTCTTCGCAGACCTGCATCGCCAGATCACGCGACTCCAGCACGTTCATGCCGCCGAACAGCACGAACGGCAGGTCGTTGCCGATCTGGATATTACCGACGCGGATGATCTTCTGGGTCATGTTCAGGCTTTCCCGGCTTGCTTCAGGGCGGCGTTGACGAAGCCGCTGAACAGCGGGTGGCCATCACGCGGAGTGGAAGTGAATTCCGGGTGGAACTGGCAGGCGACGAACCACGGATGGTCCGGCGCTTCCACGACTTCCACCAGCGCGCCGTCGCCGGAGCGGCCGGAAATCTTCAGGCCAGCGGCTTCCAGTTGCGGACGCAGGTTGTTGTTCACTTCGTAGCGGTGACGGTGACGTTCGACGATCACTTCCTTGCCGTAGCAATCGTGCACCAGGGTACCGGCGGACAGCAGGCATTCCTGGGCGCCCAGGCGCATGGTGCCGCCCAGGTCGGAGGCTTCGGTGCGCACTTCAGTCGCGCCGGTGGCGTCCTGCCATTCGGTGATCAGGCCGACGACCGGGTGGCCGCTGGACTTGTCGAACTCGGTGGAGTTGGCATCGGTCCAGCCCAGCACGTTGCGGGCGTACTCGATGACGGCCACCTGCATGCCCAGGCAGATGCCCAGGTACGGAACCTTGTTCTCACGGGCGTACTGGACGGCGGTGATCTTGCCTTCCACGCCGCGCAGGCCGAAGCCGCCCGGAACCAGGATGGCGTCGGCGCCTTCGAGCAGGCTGGTGCCCTGCTGCTCGATGTCCTCGGAGTCGATGTAGCGCAGGTTGACCTTGGTACGGCTCTGGATGCCGGCGTGAGTCATGGCTTCGATCAGCGATTTGTAGGCGTCGAGCAGTTCCATGTACTTGCCGACCATGGCGATGGTGACTTCACGCTCGGGGTTGAGCTTGGCGTCGACCACGCGGTCCCACTCGGACAGGTCAGCCGGGCCGCATTCCAGACCGAAGCGCTCGACGACCAGGTCGTCGACGCCCTGGGCGTGGAGTACGGACGGAATGCGGTAGATGGTGTCGACGTCTTCCAGCGAGATGACCGCGCGCTCTTCCACGTTGGTGAAGAGGGCGATCTTGCGGCGGGAAGACACGTCCACCGGATGATCGGAACGGCAGATCAGGATGTCAGGCTGCAGACCGATGGAGCGCAGTTCCTTGACCGAGTGCTGGGTCGGCTTGGTCTTGGTCTCGCCAGCGGTGGCGATGTACGGGACCAGCGTCAGGTGCATCAGCATGGCGCGGCGCGAACCGATCTCCACGCGCAGCTGGCGGATGGCCTCGAGGAAGGGTTGCGACTCGATATCACCGACGGTACCGCCCACTTCAACCAGGGCCACGTCGGCATCGCCGGCGCCCTTGATGATGCGACGCTTGATCTCGTCGGTGATGTGCGGGATCACCTGCACGGTGGCGCCCAGATAGTCACCACGGCGCTCCTTGCGCAGCACGTCCATGTAGACGCGGCCGGTGGTGAAGTTGTTGTTCTGGGTCATCGTGGTACGAACGAAACGCTCGTAGTGGCCCAGATCGAGGTCGGTCTCAGCGCCGTCGTGGGTGACGAACACCTCACCGTGCTGGAACGGGCTCATGGTGCCCGGATCGACGTTGATGTAGGGGTCCAGCTTGAGCATCGTGATCTTCAGGCCACGCGCTTCCAGAATGGCAGCCAAGGAAGCCGAGGCGATGCCTTTCCCCAATGAAGAAACAACACCACCCGTGACGAAGATGTAGCGCGTCATGAAAAGCCCTGAATGTCAGCGTTTAGGCGGCTCGGCCGCCGGGGAAGCGAAGGTGTCGGGTCTAGGACCCGGCTCACGACTTCGTCGTGAAAATAGCGAACTCCCACTGATTCGAAGGCGAATCAACAGGAGCGGTACAAGACGGGAGCGTAGTCTACCGGAAAGCCGCTATCAGCTCAAACCCGAGTCATTCGTCGGAGGTGTCCAGCGCAGTGTCCAGCCCTGCCCCGCCTCCACCCGCAGGTCCGGCAGCAGCGCCACACCGAGCAGTTCGTCGGCTCGCCAGAGCAGCGGCAGACGGCCGCGCAGGAAGGCCGGAACAGCCGCTTCGTTGAGCAGGCGCTTGAGGTCACGGCTACCGCGACCGATCAGCGCCATCACCTCTCCACCCTGCCGATAACGAACCTCCAGCGGCCCGCCCGGCGGTTCGCCCTCGAAACGCAACGATCCATTGTCCGGCAACGAAAGCGGCTCTGACGGATCGCGCCAGGACTGACTTTCCGCACTGAAACCAAGCCAGGGATTACTCAGCCACCAGAGCCGCCCATGGGCACGACGCAGCTCGCCATCGGCGAGTTGCCAGATCGGCTCGGCGTCTTCGCGAGCGTCGCGCAGGCTCTGCCAGCCCGCCCAGTGCGCGCTGTCAGGCAATCGTGCCAGCGGCGCGAGCCAGTGGCGCAGCGCATTGCGCTGGCGCGCTTCGCTCAGTTCAGCCAGGGCGGCGACAGCCAGCGATGGCAACTGCATGCCAATGTACTCGCTGCGCGCTCCTGCCGAGATCAGGTCATTCTGCGCCAGCTCACCCAGCAATCCGTCCGCCTCCGCCAGATGCTCGGCACTGCGGGCGATGGTTTCGACCACCGACGGCCAGCGCCGAACGACAACTGGCAGGATGCGATTGCGCAGGTAGTTGCGGTCATAGTCGTCACAGGCATTGGAGGGGTCATCCACCCAGCTCAGCCCGTGACTGCGGGCATAGCATTCAAGCTCAGCACGACTCACCCCCAACAGCGGGCGCAGCAGCGTTCCACTCCCCAGCGGACGACGACCAGCCATCCCCGACAATCCGTGCACCCCGGCGCCGCGAAACAGCCGGAACATCACCGTCTCCGCCTGATCATCGCGGTGCTGGCCGGTCAGCAGGCACTCGCCCGCCCCCAGCGCCGCCGCGAATGCCCCATACCGAGCCTCACGCGCTGCACGCTCGAGGCTGGCACCATCATCAACCTGCACTCGCGCCACCTGAAGCGGCACGCCCAAGGCGTCGCAGAAGCGCTGACAATGATCCGGCCAGCTGTCAGCGACAGCCTGCAGGCCGTGGTGCACATGGATGGCGGAGACCGGCGGCAAGGCCTCGCGAGAAGCGAGTTGCGCCAGGAGATGCAGGAGAACGGTGGAATCCAGGCCGCCGGAGAGGGCAACACGCCACGCCGGCGCAGTGCGCCAGGGTGCGAGCAGGCTCAGCAGTCGGGATTCGAACTCAGAAGACATGGCGCAGGTCGGCAGGGTCGGGGACGAGGCAAGGATACCTCGTCACCCGCACTGCGCCGAAGACGTCGATCAGGCGACGCCGTAGCTCATCAGGCGCTCGTAGCGGCGCGCGAGGAGCTCTTCGGTGCTCAGTTGGTTCAGGGTGTCGAGCTGGCCGAGCAAGGATTTGCGGATCGTCTCGGCCATGGCGGCCGGGTCACGGTGGGCGCTGCCCAGTGGCTCGGGAATGACGCTGTCGACGATGCCCAGATCCTTCAGGCGATTGGCGGTGATGCCCATGGCCTCGGCCGCTTCCGGCGCCTTCTCGGCAGTACGCCAGAGAATCGAGGCGCAACCTTCCGGCGAGATGACCGCGTAGGTGGAGTACTGCAGCATGTTCAGCTGGTCGCACACACCGATGGCCAGTGCGCCGCCGGAACCACCTTCGCCGATCACGGTAGCGATGATCGGGGTCTTCAGACGCGCCATGACACGCAGGTTCCAGGCGATCGCCTCGCTCTGGCCGCGCTCTTCGGCGTCGATGCCCGGGTAGGCGCCAGGGGTGTCGATGAAGGTCAGGATCGGCATCTTGAAGCGTTCGGCCATTTCCATCAGGCGACAGGCCTTGCGGTAGCCTTCCGGACGCGGCATGCCGAAGTTGCGGCGTACCTTCTCGCGCACTTCGCGGCCTTTCTGGTGGCCGATGATCATCACCGGCTGGTCTTCCAGACGGGCAACGCCACCGACGATGGCAGCGTCATCGGAGAAGTGACGGTCACCGTGCAGCTCTTCGAACTCGGTGAAGATGTGCTCGATGTAGTCGAGGGTATAGGGGCGACGCGGATGGCGCGCGAGCTGGGCGATCTGCCAGCTGGACAGGTTGCCGAAGATGTTCTCGGTCAGCGCCTTGCTCTTCTCCTGCAGACGGGAGATTTCGTCGGTGATGTTCAGGGCGTTGTCGTTACCGACCAACCGCAGCTCTTCGATCTTGGCGTGCAGGTCGGCAATGGGCTGTTCGAAATCGAGAAAATTCGGGTTCATGGGCTATCCGTCGTTCTGTTGGCGGCTGGGCCTGGTCCGTAGGCGCCCTACCTTACGGTATCGGGCGCCAAGGGTCGAGACTGGCGGGCGGGCGGCCGTTGGCCACCGGCTTCACTAGCGGTAGTTCAGGAAGACGTTGTCGCGGCCGAACTGGTCACGCAACGCTTGAATCAGGTTGTCTGCGGGATCGATCCGCCACTGCTCGCCGAACTGCAACAGGGCGCGCGCCTGCTCGCCACTGTAGTCGACGGTGACAGGGCAACTGCCGCGGTGACGGGTGCACAGGTCGGCCAGCCAGCGCAGGCGATCGCCCTTGAGCGCATCGGCGTGGACGCGCACGCGCAGGCTCTCCGCCAGCGAGGTGCGAGCCTCTTCCAGGCCCATCACGCGCTTGGCACGCAGGCGCAGGCCGCCGGAGAAGTCGTCCTGGCTGACTTCGCCCTCGATCACCACCAGCGCATCGGTCTGCAGCAGCGCCTGGTTGGCAGCGAAGGCCTCGGCGAACAGCGAGGCCTCGATACGGCCGGAGCGGTCGTCCAGGGTCACGAAGCCCATCTTGTCACCGCGCTTGTTCTTCATGACCCGCAGGTTGACGATCAGGCCGGCAACGGTCTGGGTGTCACGCGCAGGCTTCAGCTCGACGATGCGCTGACGGGCAAAACGGCGCACCTCCCCCTCGTACTCGTCGATGGGGTGGCCGGTCAGGTACAGGCCGAGCGTGTCCTTCTCGCCCTTCAGGCGCTCCTTGAGGTTGAGCTCCTTGACCTTGCGATGGTTGGCATAGACGTCCGCCTCGGGTTCGGCAAAGACACCGCCGAACAGGTCCATGTGGCCGCTGTCATGGCTGCGCGAGGTCTGCTCGGCGGCCTTCACGGCTTCTTCCATGGACGCGAGCAACACGGCGCGGTTGATGTCGACGTGGGCGTGGTAGGCCTTCTGCTCTTCATGGAAGTGCGGGCCTAGGCGATCCAGAGCACCCGCGCGGATCAGCGCCTCCAGGGTGCGCTTGTTGACGCGCTTGAGGTCGATACGGTCGCAGAAGTCGAACAGGGTCTTGAACGGCCCCCCTTCATTTCGGCACTCGGTGATGGCTTCCACCGGACCTTCGCCGACCCCCTTGATCGCCCCCAGGCCGTAGACGATCTGGTTGTCCTCGTCGACGGTGAAGCGGAATTCGGAGTTGTTCACGTCCGGCGCGAGGATGCGCAGCTTCATGTGGCGGCACTCTTCGATGAGCGTCACCACCTTGTCGGTGTTCTGCATATCCGCGGTGAGGACCGCGGCCATGAACGGGGCTTTCCAGTGGGTCTTCAGCCAGGCGGTCTGGTACGACACCAGGCCGTAGGCGGCCGAGTGCGACTTGTTGAAGCCGTAGCCGGCGAACTTTTCCACTAGGTCGAAGATGTTGCCCGAGAGGTTTTCGTCGATGCCGTTGTTTGAGCAGCCTTCGATGAAGCCGCCGCGCTGCTTGGCCATTTCCTCGGGCTTCTTCTTACCCATGGCGCGGCGCAGCATGTCCGCGCCACCGAGGCTGTAGCCCGCCATCACCTGGGCGATCTGCATCACCTGTTCCTGGTACAGGATGATGCCGTAGGTGGGCTTGAGCACCGGTTCGAGGCCGGCGTACTGGTAATCCGGGTGCGGGTAGGAGATTTCCTCACGACCGTGCTTACGGTTGATGAAGTCGTCCACCATGCCCGACTGCAGCGGACCGGGACGGAACAGCGCCACCAGTGCGATGAGGTCTTCCAGGCAGTCCGGCTTGAGCTTCTTGATCAGCTCCTTCATGCCGCGCGATTCAAGCTGGAAGACCGCGGTGGTTTCCGCCTTCTGCAGCAGGTCGTAGGTCTTCTTGTCGTCCAGCGGGATGCGGTCGATGTCGACCAGGTCGGTCTCGCCGTTCTTCTGCTGGATGCGATGGATGATTTCCATCGCCCACTTGATGATGGTCAGGGTGCGCAGGCCGAGGAAGTCGAACTTCACCAGGCCGGCGGCCTCCACGTCGTCCTTGTCGAACTGGGTCACCAGGCCGGCACCCTCTTCGTCACAGGCGATGGGCGCGAAGTCGGTCAGCTTGGTCGGCGCAATCACCACGCCACCGGCGTGTTTGCCGGTACCACGGGTGACGCCTTCCAGCTTGAGCGCCATGCCCCAGATTTCCTGGGCTTCCTCGTCGGTCTTGAGGAAGTCGCGGAGCATCTCTTCCTGCTCGAAGGCCTTCTCGAGGGTCATGCCCACTTCGAAGGGGATCATCTTCGACAGCTTGTCGGCCAAGCCGTAGGATTTGCCCTGCACCCGCGCCACGTCGCGCACCACCGCCTTCGCGGCCATGGAACCGAAGGTGATGATCTGGCTGACCGCGTTGCGGCCGTAGGCTCCGGCCACATAGTCGATCACCCGGTCACGGCCCTCCATGCAGAAGTCGACGTCGAAGTCGGGCATGGAAATACGTTCGGGGTTCAGGAAGCGCTCGAACAGCAGGTCATAGGCCAGCGGGTCGAGGTCGGTGATCTTCAGCACGTAGGCGACCAGCGAACCGGCACCCGAGCCCCGGCCGGGGCCGACCGGCACGCCGTTGTTCTTGGCCCACTTGATGAAGTCCATCACGATCAGGAAGTAGCCGGGGAAGCCCATCTGGATGATGGTGCCCAGCTCGAACTCCAGGCGATCGACGTAGATCTGCCGCTTCTCTTCGTAGTTCGGCGTGGTGTCCTTCGGCCAGAGCACCGCCAGGCGCTCCTCCAGGCCCTCGTAGGAGACATGGCGCAGGTAGTCGTTGATGTCCATGTCGTCGTAGGGGATCGGGAAGTTGGGCAGGAAGTACTTGCCCAGCTGCACGTCGATGTTGCAGCGCTTGGCGATCTCGACGGTGTTTTCCAGCGCCTCGGGAATATCGCTGAACAGCTCGGCCATTTCTTCCGGGCTCTTCAGGTACTGCTGGTCGGAATAGCTGCGCGAACGGCGCGGGTCGTCCAGGGCTCGGCCTTCGCCGATGCACACGCGGGTCTCGTGGGCCTCGAAGTCCGCCTCCTTGATGAAGCGCACATCGTTGGTCGCCACCAGTGGCGCGCCGCTGCGTCCGGACAGGGCCACGGCAGCATGCACGTGCTCTTCGTCGTTGACCCGGCAGGTACGCTGGATATCGAGGTAGAAGCGGTCGGGGAAGACCTCCAGCCACTCGGCCAGCAGGGAATCCGCCAGGGCATCGTCGCCCTCCAACAGGGCCATGCCGATCTCGCCCTCCTTGGAACCGGACAGTGCGATCAGGCCTTCGGCGGCCTCCTTGACCCACTGACGCTCGATGATGATCTCACCGTTGCGCTGGCCTTCCTGCCAGCCACGGGAAATCAGCTCGGTCAGATTACGGTAACCCTTGGCATTCATTGCCAGCAGGGTCAGGCGGGTCAGCGGGCCGTCCTCGTCGCGGTTGGCCAGCCAGATGTCGGCACCGCAGATCGGCTTGATGCCGCCACCCATGGCCGTCTTGTAGAACTTCACCAGCGAGCACATGTTGCTCAGGTCGGTCACCGCCACCGCCGGCATACCTGCCCCGCCGACCGCCTTGATCAGCGGCTTGACCCGCACCAGGCCGTCGACCAGGGAGAATTCGGTGTGCAGACGCAGGTGAACGAAGGTGGCGGTCATGGTGGTCCTTGGCAAACGCGAAAAACGGCAAGCCCCGGATTGTACCGGGGCTGTCCGCAAAGCTACAGGGATCAATGGGCCAGCCGTCGCGCCGGGTGACTTAAGTCCCCGGCGAAACACTACCCGCGAGGAAATACAGAGTAATAACAAGGTGTTACAGGATTCCAGCAGGGTTTTACAGCAGGGCACGCACCGGGCCGAAGGAGCGACGGTGGATCGGCGTCGGCCCCAGACGCCTGAGGGCTTCGAGGTGCACCGGAGTCGGATAGCCCTTGTGCCCGGAGATGCCGTAGCCAGGGTAAAGCACTTCCATTTCCTGCATCTCGCGATCACGACTGACCTTGGCCAGGATCGAGGCAGCGGCGATGGCCGGAACCTTGGCGTCGCCCTGCACCACCGGCGCGGACGGGACCTTCAACTTCGGACAACGATTGCCATCGATCAGCGCGAGCTTCGGCGTGACGCTGAGACCTTCCACCGCGCGCTGCATGGCCAGCATGGTGGCGTGGAGGATGTTCAGCTGGTCGATCTCATGCACGTCGGCACGGGCGATGCACCAGGCCAGGGCCTTCTCGCGAATCTCGTCGAACAGCGCCTCACGGCGGGCTTCGCTGAGTTTCTTCGAGTCATTGAGCCCCTTGATCGGACGCGCCGGATCAAGGATCACCGCCGCGGTGACGACCGGGCCGCACAGCGGGCCGCGGCCGACTTCGTCCACCCCCGCCACCAGCTCTTCCACCAGGGTGAAATCCAGGCCCATCTGCATCAGCGGTTCTCCACCAGGGCAAGCACCGCCTCGGCGGCCTGCACAGACGCATCCTGGCGCAACGCGCGGTGGATGGCGTCGAAGGATTCGGTTTGCACGCTGCCGTCGTCGAGCAGTGGCAGCAAGGTCGTTGCCAGCGCATCGGGCGTTGCCGCGTCCTGAATCAATTCGGGCACCAGCAGACGACCGGCCAGCAGGTTCGGCAGCGAGATGTACGGGCTCTTCACCAGACGCTTGAGAATGCGATAGGTCATGGGGGCCACCTTGTAGGCGACGACCATCGGGCGCTTGTACAGCAGCGCTTCCAGCGTGGCGGTACCGGAGGCGATCAACACGGCATCGCACGCGGCGAGCGCCTCGTGGGAGGCACCGTCGAGCAACTGCACCGGTAGATCACGGCCGGCGAGCATCTCTTCGATCTGCACACGACGCTCCGGGCTAGCGCACGGCAGCACGAAACGCAGGCCGGGGCGATCCTGCAGCAGGCGCTGGGCGGTATCGAGGAACAGCGCGCCAAGCTTGCCGACCTCACCGCCCCGACTTCCGGGCAGGAGCGCGACGACACCAGCCCCCTGAGACAGGCCGAGACGTTCGCGCGCACCGGCACGATCAGCTTCCAGCGGAATGGTGTTGGCCAGCGGATGGCCGACGAAGCGCACCGGCACAGCATGCTCTTCGTAGAAGCGCGCCTCGAAGGGGAAGAGCGCGAGCATCAGGTCGCAGGCTTCCTTGATCTTCAGTACCCGCTTCTGCCGCCAGGCCCAGACCGACGGGCTGACGTAGTGCACAGTACGGATACCCGCACGACGCAGCTTCAATTCGATATTCAGGTTGAAGTCAGGCGCATCGATGCCGATGAACACGTCCGGCTTGGCCGCGATCAGCATCTGCACCAGGTCCTTGCGCCGACGCAGCAGCTCGCGCAGGCGGCCGAGCACCTCGACCAGGCCCATGACGGCCAGGCGCTCCATCGGGAAGTGCGACTGCAGCCCTTCAGCCTGCATGCGCGGACCACCGACACCGATGAACTCGATGTCGGGGTGGCGCTGCTTGAGCGCCTGCATGAGGCCGGAGCCGAGGATATCGCCGGACGCCTCGCCCGCGACCAGGGCGACGCGCAGCTTGCGTGCGGTCGGTTGCATGGTCAGCGGGTGATGCCGCGAGTGGAGCTCTGGATGGAGTCACGGAACACCGCGACTTCCGGGAACTGCTCGGAGGTTTCAGCCAGCTCGGCCAGCGCCTCGTCCACCGTCAGCCCCTGGCGGTAGACCACCTTGTAGGCCCGGCGCAGCGCCTGGATCGACTCGGCGCTGAAACCGCGACGGCGCAGGCCCTCGAAGTTCATGCTGCGGGCCTCGGCAGGATTGCCGAAGACCGTCACGTAGGCCGGGACGTCCTTGCCAATGGTGGTGCCCATGCCGGAGAAGGCGTGAGCGCCGATGCGGCAGAACTGATGCACCAGGGTGTAGCCGGAGAGGATCGCCCAATCATCCACATGAACATGTCCCGCCAGCGCGGTGTTGTTCACGAGGATGCAATGGTTGCCGATCACACTGTCATGACCGATGTGGACATAGGCCATGAGCAGGTTGTGATCACCAATGGTGGTTTCCGAACGATCCTGGATAGTGCCGCGATGGATGGTCACACCCTCGCGGATCACGTTGTGGTCGCCGATCACCAGACGAGTCGGTTCGCCCTTGTACTTCAGGTCGGGCGTGTCTTCGCCAACGCTGGAGAACTGGAAAATCCGATTGTGCTTACCGATCTTCGTGGGGCCTTTGACCACCACGTGCGGACCGATCACCGTACCTTCGCCGATCTCCACATCCGGCCCGACCATGGACCAGGGGCCCACTTCTACGTCGTCAGCCAGCTTTGCGCGCGGGTCGATGATGGCGCGAGGATCGATCAAACTCATAGTTTGCGTTCCGCACAGATGATTTCGGCCGAGCATACCGGCTTGTCATCGACGGTAGCGTGGCAATCGAACTTCCAGATACCGCGCTTGACGCTGATGAACTGGGCGTTCAGCTGCAACTGGTCACCCGGCAGCACTGGCTGGCGGAAGCGCAGCTTGTCGGAACCGACGAAGTAATAGAGGGTGCCATCGGCCGGCTTCACGTCGAGCATCTTGAAACCGAGGATGCCGGCCGCCTGGGCCATGGCCTCGATGATCAGCACGCCCGGCATGATCGGGTGCTGCGGGAAGTGGCCATTGAAGAACGGCTCGTTGATGCTGACATTCTTGTAGGCGCGAATGCGCTTGCCTTCGATGTCCAGCTCCACCACCCGATCCACCAGCAGGAAGGGGTAGCGATGAGGCAGGTATTCGCGAATCTCGTTGATGTCCATCATGTTCAGGGGAGCCTGTTCAGAAAAGGGAAACGCCAAAAAATGCGTTGATCACGCATCTGATGGAGCGTCTCCGCTTGGGGTCACGGCGGCCAGGCGCTTTTCCAGCTGCTGCAGACGACGGGCCATGTCATCCAGCTGACGAATGCGCGCGGCACTCTTCTTCCATTCAGCCGCAGGCTGCATGGCGGTACCGGACGAGTAGGAACCCGGTTCGGTGATCGAACGGGTCACCATGGTCATCCCGGTGACGAAGACGTTGTCACAAATCTCGATATGGCCAACCAGGCCGACACCGCCGGCAAGCATGCAGTGCTTGCCGATCTTGGCGCTGCCGGAAATCCCGCAGCAGCCGGCCATGGCGGTGTGATCACCGATCTGCACGTTGTGGGCGATCATGATCTGGTTGTCCAGCTTCACGCCGTTGCCCACCAGGGTGTCGGACAGTGCACCACGGTCGATGGTGGTATTGGCACCAATCTCGACATCATCACCCAGGGTTACACCGCCAATCTGCGCAATCTTCTGCCAGACACCCTTGTGGTTGGCGAAGCCGAAGCCTTCGCCACCCAGCACGGCGCCGGATTGGATCACCACACGCTTGCCGATGCATACGTCGTGGTAAAGAGTCACGCGAGGTGCAAGCCAGCCACCTTCGCCGATCACGCTGCGCGCGCCAACGAAGCAATGGGCACCGATGGTGACATTCGCACCGACCTGCGCACCCGCCTCGATCACGGCATAGGGTCCGATACTGGCCGTCGCATCGACCTGCGCACCTTCATCGACCACCGCAGTGGGATGAATGCCGACCGGCGCCTTGGGCTTGCGGTCGAACTGGTGGGACAGACCGGCGTACGCCAGGTAGGGATTGGGGACGATCAGTGCATTGCCGGTATAGCCCTCGGCGTCAGCGGCAGTCAGCAATATGGCGCTGGCCTGGCTGCCTTCGAGGAACTTGCGGTACTGCGGATTGGCCAGGAAACTCAGTTGGCCGGCGCCTGCATCCTGCAGGGTAGCCAGCCCGCTGATTACCTGAGCGGGATCGCCACGCAACTCGGCATCGAGTTGCGCAGCCAGTTCAGCGAGGGTAAAGGACAGCTCGGTCATCATCAGCGCAGTTGGTTCATGCGCTCGATGACTTGGCGGGTGATGTCGTACTGCGGCTTGACGTCGACCACGGCACCACGCTCGACCACGAGGTCATAACCACCTTTCTTGATGGTTTCCTCGACGGCCTGGTCCAGCTTCGGCTTGAGTTTCTTCAGCATGTCGCGGTCAGCGACGGCCTTGGCTTCGTTCAGCTCCTTGGACTGGAACTGGAAGTCACGGGCTTTCTGCTTGAAGTCACCCTCGGCCTTTTCACGCTCGGCGTTGGACATCTTGCTGCCGCCGTTGACCAGCTTGTCCTGCAGGGACTTGGCATCGCTTTCCAGCGCCTTGAGCTTGTTCAGCTGCGGGCCGAACTTCTTCTCGGCGTCAACGGCGTACTGCTTGGCCGCATCCGACTCGAGGAGTGCCATCTGATAGTTGAGCACCGCGATCTTCATGTCGGCGAACGCGGGGCTCGCTGCCAGGGCGGCGGTGATCAGGACGAACTGGGTCAACTTACGCACAATGCACTCCTGCACAAAGCATGGTTGTCTTTACAACGATACGGCCAATTAGAAGGTCTGTCCCAGCGAGAACTGGAAGATCTGGGTTTCGGCGTTGTCCGGCTTCTTGATCGGGGTCGCCAGGCTGAAGCTCAGCGGGCCCAGTGCGGTGATCCAGGTCAGACCGACACCGGCAGACATCGCCATGTCCTGGAACTTGACGCCATCACAACCCTGGGTGGTCGAAATCGGGCAGTCGGTGTCAAACACGTTACCGATGTCGTAGAACAGCACGGTCCGCAGTTGGCGCTGGTCCTTCACGAAGGGCAGCGGGAACAGCAGTTCGGCACCGCCGGTAATCATGATGTTACCACCGAAGGCTTGCGGATCCTGATCCGGGTCGGTGTAGCGGCCTTGGTCGTCAGGGCCGTCGCCGTTGTTGCGCGCCTTACTCGGAGTACTGCGCGGGCCGAGGGAACTGTCCTTGAAGCCACGCACCGAGTTGAAACCACCGGCGTAGTAGTTCTCGTAGAACGGCAGGCGGTCAGTGGAACCATAGCCATCACCGTAGCCGAGCTCGGTGTGGAAGCGCATGGTGTAGTTCTCGGTCAGCGGCGCGAAGATCTGGCCACGGTAGTCAAGTTTGTAGAACGACAGGTCACTTCCCGGAATGGTCGACTCGAGCACCAGGCTCTGCGAGTGACCGCGGTTCGCCAGCACGCCCTTGTTCAGGGTCGATTCGGACCAGCCGATGGACGCCTTGAAGTTGGTGAAGCTGTCGCCTTCCTTCTCGATGAAGTCGAAGATCTCGTCGACGGTGTAGGCGCCGGTATCGAGGTTGTCGCGCTGCACGGTCAAGCCGTAGGTCAGGCGCGAGGTCTCGCTGATCGGGTAGCCGATGCTGACACCAGCACCCAGGCTGTTCACCGAGTAGCTGGATACGTCGACGTCGAGCTTGTCGTAGTCGGTCTTGCGGTAGAAGGCGTTGTAGCCAAGGCTCACGCCGTCGACGGTCCAGTAGGGGTCGACGAAACCGAAGTTGTAGCGGGTCTGGTAGTCGGACTTGGTCAGGCCGATGCTGACCTTGTTACCGGTACCCAGGAAGTTGTTCTGGCTGATCGAGCCACCGAGGATCAGACCGGCGCTCTGGGCGAAGCCCACGCTGGCGGTGATCGAGCCGGAAGGCTGCTCTTCCACGCTGTAGTTGACGTCGACCTGGTCGTCAGTACCCGGGACAGCGGGAGTCTCGACGTTGACTTCCTTGAAGTAGCCCAGGCGCTCCAGGCGCTGCTTGGACTGGTCGATCAGGTAGGTCGAGGCCCAGCCGCCTTCCATCTGGCGCATTTCGC
>CBIGPF010000142.1:0-16195 GCA_966191535.1 uncultured Pseudomonas sp.
CAGGCGCCGGAGAGGGTCATCATGCCGTTGATCATGCCGCCCCAGCTCGGAGCCAGCAGGATCAGGGACATCACCATGCCCAGCGATTGCGCCCAGTCCGGCAGCGCGGTGTAGTGCAGGTGGTGCGGACCGGCCCAGATGTAGACGGCGATCAGTGCCCAGAAGTGCACGATCGACAGGCGGTAGGAGTAGACCGGACGCTCGGCCTGCTTGGGAACGAAGTAGTACATCATCCCCAGGAAGCCCGCGGTCAGGAAGAAGCCCACAGCGTTGTGGCCGTACCACCACTGGATCATGGCGTCAGTGGCGCCCGAGTACAGCGAGTAGGACTTGGTCAGGCTGACCGGGATTTCCAGGTTGTTGACCACGTGCAGGATTGCCACGGTCAGGATGAAGCCGCCGAAGAACCAGTTGCCCACATAGATGTGCTTGGTCTTGCGCTTCATCAGCGTGCCGAAGAAGACGATGGCGTAGGAAACCCAGACGATGGTGATCAGGATGTCGATCGGCCATTCCAGCTCGGCATATTCCTTGGAGGAGGTCATGCCCAGCGGCAGGGTGATGGCGGCGCACAGGATCACCAGCTGCCAACCCCAGAAGGTGAAGGAAGCGAGCGGGCCTGCGAACAGGCGGGTCTGGCAGGTACGCTGCACCGAGTAGTAGCTGGTGGCGAACAGTGCGCAGCCGCCGAAGGCGAAGATCACCGCGTTGGTATGCAGCGGACGCAGGCGGCCGAAGCTCGTCCACGGTAAGCCGAGGTTAAGGTCCGGCCACACCAGTTGAGCGGCGATCAGGACACCGACGGCCATGCCGACGATCCCCCACACCACTGTCATAATGGCGAACTGGCGGACCACCTTATAGTTATAAGCGGTCTGATTGGTTGTGCTCATTTATGGGCTTCCATCCACGGTTATGGGCTATGCCCATCCCGGCAAGGTTTTTTACGGCTTACGGCGTATGCCGCCCCTCCCCCTTGGGATAGGTACTAATTTCGAAATTAGCGGAGTGAAGGATGGATAAAGGCACTTCCCGGAATATTGATTCGGATCAATTGGCGCCTGAGACCTCTGTCGCGCACGCCTGCGGTCCTTTGTCGCTGCTGCGGAACCCGGCACGGGGCGAACTGTCTGCGACGCTGGTTCTGGCCCATGGCGCAGGTGCGCCGATGGACAGTCCATTCATGGACGATATCGCCGCCAGACTGGCCGAACGGGGTATCTCGGTGGTGCGCTTCGAGTTCCCCTATATGGCTACGCGCCGGGAGGACGGAAGGCGTCGGCCGCCGAATCCACAGAAGCAACTGCTGGAGTGCTGGCGGCAGGTCTACGCGCAGGTGCGCGCCGAGGTGTCGGGCACGCTGGCGATCGGCGGCAAGTCCATGGGCGGACGGATGGCCAGCCTGTTGGCGGACGAACTGGGTGCCGATGCGCTTGTCTGCCTCGGCTATCCGTTCTATGCCGCCGGCAAGCCCGAGAAGCCGCGCGTTGCTCATCTCGCCGCGCTGAAGACGCCGACCCTGATCGTTCAGGGTGAGCGTGATGCGTTGGGTGATCGCCCGGCGGTGGAGGGCTACTCGTTGTCATCGGCAATCCAGCTGCACTGGCTGGCTGCCGCCGACCACGATCTGAAGCCGCTGAAGGCCTCCGGGCTCACCCACGAGCAGCATCTGGAAAGCACTGCCGCAAGGATCGAAGCGTTCCTATTGCGCTAATCGGTCCTTAATGCAGGCGCTCCTATCCTCGCCGGCGTCGGCTCCCAGCAGTCGACGCCCCCGCTTCCAGAGGACAGGCTGAACGCTGCCATGAACCACGATTACGCTGAACGCATTGCCACCCAACCCCACCGATTCTCCCCCGGCGCCGCGCACAGCCTGTTGCTGACTGGCGCGACTGGCTTCCTTGGCGGCTCCGTCGCCGCCCACCTGATCGCCGACGGCCACAGTGCGGCGCTGCTGTTCCTGGTCCGTGCCGAATCACCGGCCCAGGGCCTGGAGCGGTTGCGCGACAACCTGCGCCTGCACTGCGTGCCGGAGACCGCCCTGGATCGCCTGCAGGACAGCCAGATCCTCTGCGGCGACCTGCTCGACACCGCCTGGATGCAGGGCGAGCGCGCCCGCCTGATGCGCGTGGAGCAGGTAATCAACTGCGCGGCGGTGGCGTCATTCTCGAAGAACCCGAGTATCTGGCCGGTGAACGTCGAGGGGACCTTCGCGTTCGCACGCCTGCTCAGCCAGTCGCGCAATCTCAAGCGCTTCCTTCATGTGGGCACCGCCATGTGCTGTGGGCCGCAGCGAGAGTCGCCGGTGCGCGAGTCCTGGGATTTCCCCGACAGCGAAGAGCAACTGGTGGACTACACCGCGTCCAAGGCGGAGATCGAACGCCGCATGCGTGAGGAGCTGCCGTCGCTGCCGTTGGTGGTGGCACGTCCCTCCATCGTGGTCGGCCATCGCGAGCTGGGCTGTCGCGCCTCGGGGAGCATTTTCTGGGTGTTCCGCATGGGCTTCGCCCTGGAGAGCTTCACGTGCGGCCTGGATGAACAGATCGACGTGATTCCGGTGGACTACTGCGCCGAAGCGCTGGTCGCGCTGGCGCTCAAGCCGACGCTGAGCCACAGCCTCTACCACATCTCCGCAGGCAACGGTTCGGCGTGCACCTTCGGCGAGATCGACCAGGCCTATGCCGACGCACGCGGCGAGGAGCCGGTGGGCCAGCGCTACCGCAAGGTCAGCAGCGAAGACCTGCGAGAACTGGCCGGCAGCTTCGAGAGCCGCATCGGCAAGGCCAACCCGCGCCTGGTGCTGCGGGCGCTACGCCTGTACAGCGGCTTCGCCGATCTCAACTACCTGTTCGATAACCAGCGCCTGCTGGACGAAGGCATCGCCGCACCGCCGCGTTTCACCGACTACGTGGATGTGTGCGTGCATTCCTCCCGGGACGTGAGCATCCCGGCGCAGATGCAGTGGGATTTCAAGTAACGCTCAGACCGATACTGTAGGAGCGCGCAGGGCGCGCTCCTACAGGTAGTCTCGACTGAATCAGCGGTTGAATCGCTCCACCAGCGAATACTGGCGGTGCGCGGTCTGCGTCAGCTCTTCGCTGAGCAGGGCCGTACGCTGAGCTTCGCCGGAGGTCTGGTCGGCGAGGTTGGCGATGGTGCTGATGTTGCGGTTGATCTCTTCGGCCACGGCGCTCTGTTCCTCCGCGGCGGCGGCGATCTGGGTGGTCATCTCGGTGATGTTGGCCACTGCGTCGCTGATGCCCACCAGGGCGCTGTCCGCCTGCAGAACGCGCTCCACACCTTCGTCCGCCTGACGGCGACCGGAGTCCATAGCGCGCACCGCCTCGGTGGCAGTGTTCTGCAGGTTGGCAATCAACTGATGAATCTGCCCGGTGGACTCGGCGGTGCGCTGGGCCAACTGGCGGACCTCGTCTGCCACCACGGCAAACCCACGTCCCATCTCGCCGGCGCGGGCCGCCTCGATGGCCGCGTTCAGGGCCAGCAGGTTGGTCTGGTCGGCGATGCCCTTGATCACGTCCACCACGCCGCCGATCTGCTCGCTGTCGCGGGCCAGTTGGCTGACCGCTTCACCGGTCTCGCCCACGGAGCTGGACAGGCGCTGCATGGCCTCGCGGGTCTCGGCGGCGATCTGCCGGCCTTCGGTGGTCAGGCTGTTGGCCTGGCGGGTGGCGTCGGCGGTGCGCTGCACGTTGTCGGCCACTTCCTGGGTGGTCGCTGCCATCTGGTTGACGGCAGTGGCGACCTGCTCGGTTTCCTGGCGCTGGCGGTCCAGGCCGGCGGAGCTGTGGTGGGCCAGCGAGTCGGCTTCTCGGGCCTGCTCGGTCAGGGTTTCGGCGGTGTCCTGCAGACGGGTCAGGCAGGTCTTGAGCCGTGCCTCCTGGCTGAGGATCGACATTTCCAGGCGCGCCTGGGCACCACGGCTGTCGGTGTACATCTGCGCGATCAACGGGTCGGAAGTGGTCTGCTCGGCCAGGCGCAGCAGGCGCTTGAGCCCGCGTTGCTGCCAGCCGAGGCCGGCCAGACCCAGCGGAATAGAGAGCAGGGCGGCCAGCAGGAAGCCCCAGGAAGAGTTCAGCCAGACGCCGACGAGGAAGCCGATCTGGCCGACCAGGATGAACGGCAGCCAGTCCAGCAGCACCGGCAACCAGCGATCACGGGTGGGAATGGCCGACTTGCCGGCATTGATTCGCGCATACAGCGCCTCGGCGCGGCGCACCTGTTCGGCGGTGGGTTTCACCCGTACCGATTCATAGCCGACGATCTCGTTGCGCTCGTAGATGGGCGTGACGTAGGCGCTGACCCAGTAGTGGTCGCCGTTCTTGCAGCGGTTCTTGACGATGCCCATCCACGGACGGCCCTTCTTCAGGGTTGCCCACATGTGCGCGAAGACCGCCGAGGGCACGTCCGGATGGCGCACCAGGTTGTGCGGCGCGCCCACCAGTTCCTCGCGGGAGAAGCCGCTGATGGCGGTGAAGGCATCGTTGGCGTAGCTGATGACGCCACGGGCGTCGGTGGTGGAGATCAGCCGCTGTTCGGCGGGGAAGGTGCGTTCACGCTGGGTGATCGGCTGGTTGTTACGCATCAGGCTGGGATCTCGGAGAAAGGCGAATTGGTACGTCTGTCCAGCTTATCGGCCGCCGGATCGGAAATTTGATGGCGATCACAAAAAAATGTCAGAAGAGTGACGCCGAGAGAATGACGATAGCGTATCGCCACTGGTCACGGAAATGAAACGAAAGAAGGAGGGCGGCGGCCCGTTGCAGGCCGCCGCGCCGCTTTAGATCAGGCTTCGCAGCACATAGTGGAGGATGCCGCCGGCCTTGAAGTACTCGACTTCATTCTGGGTGTCGATGCGGCAGAGCACCTCGAAGCTGTCCTGGCTGCCGTCCTCGCGCTTCACCGCGACCTTGAGGTTCATGTGCGGCTTCAGCTCGCCCGACAGGCCGCTGATGCTGAGCACTTCCTTGCCGGTCAGCTTCAGCGCCTTGCGGTCCTGGCCGTCCTTGAACTGCAGAGGCAGTACGCCCATGCCCACCAGGTTGGAGCGATGGATGCGCTCGAAGCTCTCAGCGATCACCGCCTTCACCCCCAGCAGGTTGGTGCCCTTGGCGGCCCAGTCGCGGGACGAACCGGTGCCGTACTCCTTGCCGGCGACGATGACCAGCGGCGTGCCGTCCTGCTGGTAGCGCATGGCGGCGTCGTAGATGGCCAGCTTGTCGCCGGAGGGGACGTAGAGCGTGTTGCCGCCTTCCTCGCCGCCGAGCATCTCGTTCTTGATGCGGATGTTGGCGAAGGTGCCGCGCATCATCACCTCATGATTCCCACGGCGCGAACCGTAGGAGTTGAAGTCGGCGTAGGCCACGCTGTGCTCGCTGAGGTAGCGACCGGCCGGGCTGTCCTTCTTGATATTGCCGGCGGGGGAGATGTGGTCGGTGGTCACCGAGTCGCCCAGTACCGCGAGGATGTTGGCGCCCTTGATGTCCTCGACCTTGGGCGGCGCTTCGGCGATGTGCTCGAAGAACGGCGGATGCTGGATGTAGGTGGAATCGTCCTGCCAGGTGTAGGTCTTGGCGTCTGGCACCTGGATGGCGCGCCATTTCTCATCGCCCTGGAAGACTTCGGCGTACTCCTTGTGGAACATTGCCGTGTCGACTTTCTGAATCGCCTCGGCGATTTCCTGCTGGGTCGGCCAGATGTCCTTCAGATAGACCGGCTTGCCGTCCTTGCCGGTGCCCAGCGGGTCTTTCGTCAGGTCGGTGCGCACCGTGCCGGCCAGTGCGTAGGCCACCACCAGCGGCGGCGAAGCCAGCCAGTTGGTCTTCACCAGCGGGTGCACGCGGCCCTCGAAGTTGCGGTTGCCGGACAGCACCGAGGCGACGGTCAGGTCGGCCTGCTGGATGGCCTTCTCGATAGGCTCCAGCAGTGGGCCGGAGTTGCCGATGCAGGTGGTGCAGCCGTAGCCCACCAGGTCGAAGCCCAGTTCGTCCAGGTAGCGGGTCAGGCCGGCGGCATGGAAGTACTCGGTGACCACCTTGGAGCCGGGGGCCAGCGAACTCTTCACCCAGGGCTTGCGTTGCAGCCCTTTCTCCAGCGCCTTCTTCGCCAGCAGGCCGGCGGCCATCATCACGCTGGGGTTTGAGGTGTTGGTGCAGGAGGTGATGGCGGCGATGGCCACGGCGCCATTCTTCAGCCGGTAGGTATGACCGTCGTGCTGGTAGTCGGCCTCGCCGGTCTGGGCTGCCGCGCCCACGGCGGCGCCACCGCCACCTTCGCTGAGCAGACGGCCTTCCTCGGTGGAGGCGGGTTTGATCTGCAGGCCGAGGAAGTCATCGAAGGCCTGGCTGACATGGCCGAGGGCGACGCGGTCCTGCGGGCGCTTGGGCCCGGCGAGGCTGGCTTCGACATCGCCCATGTCCAGTTGCAGGGAATCGGTGAACACCGGCTCGTGGCCTTTCTCGCGCCACAGGCCCTGAGCCTTGCTGTAGGCCTCCACCAGTTTGACGGCGTCGTCCGGTCGGCCGGACAGGCGCAGGTAGCCCAGGGTGATGTCGTCCACCGGGAAGAAGCCACAGGTGGCGCCGTATTCCGGCGCCATGTTGGCGATGGTGGCGCGGTCGGCCAGTGGCAGGTCGGCGAGGCCGTCACCGTAGAATTCGACGAATTTTCCGACGACACCTTTCTTGCGCAGCATCTGCGTGACGGTCAGGACCAGGTCGGTGGCGGTGATGCCTTCCTTCAGCTTGCCGGTGAGCTTGAAGCCGATCACCTCGGGAATCAGCATCGAGACCGGCTGGCCGAGCATGGCCGCTTCCGCCTCGATGCCCCCCACGCCCCAGCCGAGCACGCCGAGGCCGTTGATCATGGTGGTGTGGGAGTCGGTGCCGACCAGGGTGTCGGGAAAGGCGTAGGTGCGGCCGTCCTCGTCCTTGGTCCATACGGTGCGTCCCAGGTACTCCAGGTTGACCTGGTGGCAGATGCCGGTGCCCGGCGGCACCACGCGGAAGTTGTCGAAGGCGTTCTGTCCCCAGCGCAGGAAGGCGTAGCGTTCGCCGTTGCGCTCCATCTCGATCTCGACGTTCTGGGCGAAGGCGGACTGGCTGGCGAACTTGTCCACCATCACCGAGTGGTCGATGACCAGGTCGACGGGGGACAGCGGGTTGATCTTCTGCGGGTCGCCGCCGGCCTTGGCCATGGCGTCGCGCATGGCGGCGAGGTCGACCACCGCCGGCACGCCGGTGAAGTCCTGCATCAGCACGCGGGCAGGGCGGTACTGGATCTCGCGTTCGGAGCTGCGAGTCTTCAGCCAGCCGGCCAGGGCTTTGAGATCGTCGCCGGTGACGGTGTTGTCGTCCTCCCAGCGCAACAGGTTTTCCAGCAGGACTTTCAGGGACATCGGCAGCTTGCCCAGGTCCCCCAGGCTCTTCGCCGCTTCGGGCAGGCTGTAATAGTGATAGGTCTTGCCGGCGACCTCCAGGGTGCGCAGGCTGTTCAGGCTATCCACTGCGGGCATGACATTCTCCTCAGGCTTGGATTCTGCTCGTGATCGGCAGCGCGGCCGATTCGACGGTGCACTGGCGATACTTGGCGAAGCAGGGCGCTAACGTCCTGATCTATCGCAGGCCTGTTCCATCTGGGCAGGCTGCGACCGGTGGCACTCTTCGCCAGGCAGGGCAATCATCGGGCAGTCTTCTGGCGGGCTGGGCCAGATCACTCAAGCTAGACCGCCCGAAGGGGTATTGCCATCTGTTCTGGACCCTCGGTTCTCGGCTGGGGTTCAGAACAAGTGACCTTGCTCGCGGGAGATTTCCGGCGAATCTGCATGAAACCTTCGCGGGCAGCCTCTATAGTGCGCGGCCGAGGAGACACGCCGATGAATACCCTGTTACTGCACTGCCGCCCGGGCTTCGAGAATGAGGTTTGCGCGGAACTGTCCGAGCACGCCGCGCGCCTGGACATTCCCGGTTACGCGCGGGCCAGGCCGGCCACCGCCTATGCCGAATTCATCTGCATGGACGACGACGGCACCGATCGCCTGATGCGTCAATTGCGCTTCTCCGACCTGATCTTCCCGCGCCAGTGGGCCCGTGGTAACGGCTTCACTGCGCTGCCGGAAACGGACCGCATCGGCGCGATCCTCGAAGCCCTGGCCGGCTTCCCGCCGTGCGGCAGCCTCTGGCTGGAGGTGTTCGACACCAATGACGGCAAGGAGCTCTCGACCTTTTGCCGCAAGTTCGAGAAGCCCCTGCGCGCCGCCCTGACGAAAGCCGGCAAGCTGGTGGAAGACCCGAGCCTGCCGCGCCTGCTGCTGACCTTCCGCTCCGGCCGCGAGGCCTTCATCGGCCTGGCCGAGTCGCGCAACTGCGCCATGTGGCCGATGGGTATCCCGCGTCTGAAGTTCCCCCGTGAGGCGCCCAGTCGTTCCACGCTGAAGCTGGAAGAGGCCTGGCACCACTTCATTCCCCGCGCCGACTGGGACCGCCGCCTGGCGCCGGACATGCTGGCCGTGGACCTGGGCGCATCGCCCGGCGGCTGGACCTGGCAACTGGTCAACCGGGAAATGCGCGTCGTCGCCGTGGACAATGGGCCGATGGCGGAAAACCTGATGTATTCCGGCCTGGTCGAGCACCAGCGCGTCGACGGATACGCCTTCCGTCCGCGCCAGCGCATGGACTGGATGGTCTGTGACATCGTCGAGAAGCCCGCACGCACCGGCGCGATGATCGAAACCTGGATCGGTGAAGGGCTGTGCCGCGAGGCCGTCGTCAACCTCAAGCTGCCGATGAAGCAGCGCTATGCCGAGGTGCGGCGCATCCTTGACCGCCTGGAAGAGTCCTTCCGCGAGCGCGGGCTGAAAGTACAGATCGGCTGCAAGCAGCTCTACCACGACCGCGAGGAAGTGACCTGCCACCTGCGCCGCATCGAGAAGGGCGAGCGCTAGCGACGCGGAACTGCCCGGTCACGCCACCCGACCTTCGGTGACTTGCCGTGCCGCCCGGCATTGCCCATGCTGTGCGGCGCGAGATCCTCCGGAGACCTTCGTGAAGCGAAAGTTGCCCTCCCTCCTGGGCAGTTACAGCCGCATGCTGCTGCCACGCCGCGGCCTCGGTCGCGATGAGCGCGTGCCCTACCTGGCGATGGACAGCCGCACCCTCACGTTCGACCTGCGCCACCTGCGCGCGTACCGCCAGCACTTCGGCCTCGACCCGGCGCTGGGTGTGCCGTTGCTCTATCCGCAGGTCATCAGTCTGCCGCTGCACTTGCGTCTGCTCAGTCGTTCGCGCATGCCGCTGTCGGTGGTCGGCCTGATCCACCTGCGCAGCCATATCCAGCGCTACCGCATGCTCGACGAAAACGAGCCGCTGCAGTTCGACTGCCGCATCCTTACCAGCCGTCGCAGCGAGTTGGGCCTGGAGGTGGATCTGGTCACCGAGGCCTGGTACCACGACATGCTTTACTGGCAGTCGATCACCACCTACCTGCGCCGCGGCGACTTCCTCGATGACGGGAGCGAGCCCGACCCGCTGCCGGAGCGCGCCCAGTGGCATACCCTGGACGCGCCAGTGCATTCCGGCGTTCAGTGGCGTGTGCCGAAGATCGTCGGCTGGCGCTACGCGGGGCTGAGCGGCGACTTCAACCCGCTGCACCTGTCGCGGCTGATGGCCTCTCACTACGGTTTCGGCAAACCCTTTGCCCACGGTATGTGGGGCCTGGCGCGCAGCCTGACCGGCCGCCGCCTGGCCGAGAACGTACGCCTGGATGCCCACTTCAAGGCACCGCTGCCGCTGGGTAGCCAGGTGAAGCAGAGCTACCGGCGCCTGGGCAAGAAGGAGCAGTGGGCGCTGCTGCCCGCCGAGGGCGACGGCCAGCCGATGCTGCTGGCACAGCTGGACGAGGCGCCGGACGGGCCGCTGCGCTGAGGTTCTGCCTCCCCGTAGGAGCGGGTCATGCCCGCGAACGCGTCCATGGGACGCTCCTACAGGGAGCCCGCGACTCGTGGTTGCAAGGGGACGAGGCTGGGTAGTTGCACTTCGCCCTGCAACTGCACAGGCGACAGCCGCCAGGAGCTGTTGAACAGGTACTGGTCGCTGAACCCGCTCACCAGCAACCCGATCTCATCCCCTGGCGCGAGGCTGGCGCTGACCGCGTTCAGGCGCGTGCTGCCCTGGTTCACCAGCGGTTTCACCTGTTCGTCCAGGCGGCGCGTGCGGCCATCGGCGCTGCGGATCGCCAGCGCTGCGAATACCTGCGCGTCGGGGCGCTCGGTCAGCGGCTGGCTGAGGCGGATTTCGGCGCTGCCGAGCAGGGCGCTGGGCTCGCTGACGCGTTGCAGGGGGACGAAGCGCGACGGTTGCAGCAGGCCGCTTACCGCCGGGCGGATGGCTGTGGCCGGCAATGCCACGGTGGGGCCGGGAGACGGCAGGTCGTCCAGTGCGACGCCCTGGTCGAGATCGAGGCTGATGCACAGGTCCGGTACGCCATCGGCGGCACCGGGGCGCTTACGCAGTTTCTCTTCGTACCAGGCGACGATGCCGGTATAGAGGTTGATCGCCCGTGAGCCGCAATGGATCACCGGCTCGTTGTTGAACGGTGGCAGCCCGCTCCACGCTTGCAGCGGCGGTGGCAGGATGTGCCCGCCCTGCATGCCCAGCAGGCGCACGTCGGCCGGGCCCTGCTTCAGGCACTGGCGGATCTGCAGGCCCTGGTCCAGCGGGAACAGGGTGTCGTGCAGGCCCTGGATCAGCAGGGCGTCCGCATGGGGCAGGCGACCGGCAGCGCAATAGCTGGCGAGGCTGTTGGCGTGCAGCTCGGCCTGTACCGGTGGCGCCATGCGTCCGCCGGTGGTGTGCAGGTAATCGGCCTGGACAAACTTGCCCAGGTCATAGCCGGTGGCCAGGCCCAGGCTCACCAGCACGCCGCCCCAGCCGATCTTCAACTGGCCGTCCGGCGCCAGGGCATCGGCCAGGTCATACCAGGTCGCAATGGGCACGATGGCGTCGATGCGCGGGTCTTCCGCCGAGGCCAGCAACTGCACGGCGCCGCCGTAGCTTTCGCCGAGCATGCCGACGCGCGGATCGTTCGGGCCGTCCAGGGTCAGCCGGGCCAGGTGTGTCGCGGCCCAGTCGATCACCGCGCTGGCGTCCTGCACCTCGAACTGCGGGTTCATCATCTCGATGCGCCCGTCGCTGCCGCCCCAGCCGCGCTGGTCGTAGCTGATCACCCAGAACCCGGCCTTCCAGGCACGCAGCGCAGCGCGACCGGACATCATGTTCTTGCCGTAGTAGCCGTCCGGCCCGGTCACCCGCCAGCCGCCCCAGCCATGGGTGTGGACGATCAGCGGAGCGCTCTCGCCGGCTTTCAGCGCCGGCTGGAACACGGTGGCGGAGAGCCGGGTGCCGTCACGGGCGATGATGACGGCCTCGAACCAGCTGGCCGGCAGGTCCTGGCCGGCGCTGGCGTTGAAGTCGGGGACCTGGTCGCGGGCGGCGCAGCCGGCGAGCAGCACGAGACACAGGCAGAGGAGGGCGCGCATCGGGGCTCCAGTCGAGAGGCGGCTATCCGGGCGGACAGCGCAGGCGAATGTGCCAGCATGCCCGGCGTGCGCAGCGCCCACCCCCCAACCAAGGTTCGGTGACCCGGACGGACGCGAGGTGACCGCGCGGTGCGCTTTGCGCGAGAATATGCCATTCGTTTTTGTGGAGTACCGCGATGTCCCAGCCTGTCGATGCGATTCTCGACGCCACCGGCCTGAACTGCCCCGAGCCGGTCATGATGCTGCACAACAAGGTGCGCGACCTGCCGGCCGGCGGCCTGCTCAAGGTGATCGCCACCGATCCGTCCACCCGCCGCGACATCCCCAAGTTCTGCGTCTTCCTCGGCCACGAGCTGGTGGAGCAGCAGGAAGAGGCGGGCACCTACCTGTACTGGATTCGCAAGAAGGCGGAGTGATCCACGTTGTGGGGGCGGTGTAGGAGCAGGCCCTGCCCGCGATCCTTCTGACGTCGGGCGTTGACGGGAGACACCTGCAGGGGGGACCTTGTCCGCCATTCGCGGGCATGGCCCGCTCCTGCAGGGTTGGGTTCTTCAGCTGCCTACTGGCCGCGCGGCGATGCGCTGGGCGATCATCCGGCCGATCAGCGCGACGAAGGTCAGGGCGATCAGCACCACCGAGATGGCCGCCACGGCCGGGTCGATGTTGTCGCGCAGGCCGGACCAGATCTGCCGGGGCAGGGTGTTCACCTCGGTGCTGGTGACGAACAGGGTCACCGCGATCTCTTCCCAGGACAGCGCAAAGCACAGCAGCGCCGTGCTCGCCACGCCCAGCTTGAGGTTCGGCAGCACCACCATGAAGGTGGTCTGGCCCAGGCTCGCGCCGAGGTTGCGCGCGGCCAGCTCGATGCGCCGGTCCAGTTGGCTCAGCGCCACCAGCATGGTCACCACGCCGTAGGGCACGACCATCACGATGTGCGCGATGGTCAGGCCGAACAGGGTGTCATAGCCCAGGCCGGGGGCGAACTGGCTGACCTTGGTTTCCATGAAGTACAGGACCATCGCCGAGATCATCGGCGGGATCGCCATGGGCAGCAGCACCAGGCCGATCAGCAGGGTCGCCAGGCGCGAGCGCAGGTACCAGATGCCGAGGCTGAAGCTGACTGCCAGCGCGGTCGCGATGATGCAGGTGGCGGTGGCGACCATCAGGCTCTGGCCGATCGCCGAGAGCCATTCCGGGCTGTCCAGCAACGCCTGATAGTGGCGCAGCGACCAGTTGCCATTGGGCATCGACAGGAAGCGCTTGCTGGTGAAGGAGACCGGGATCACCGCCAGCAACGGGAAGACCATGAAGATCATCGCCATGGTCGCCAGCAGGCGGCTCGGTGCCTTGGTTTCGTGTGCGTTCATTTCTGCGGCTCCTTATCCCACCAGCTTGTCGACGCGGGTCATGCGCAGCAGCGCCCAGATCATCCCGCTGACCAGCGCCAGCAGCACCACCGAGAGCGCGGCGCCCAGGCCCCAGTTGCTGGTCTGGAACATCTGCAGGTAGACGTACTCGGCCACCATCACGGTCTGTCCGCCGCCGAGGATCGCCGGGGTGATGAAGAAGCCCAGGCAGAACACGAAGACGATGATGAAGGCGCCGAGGATGCCGGGGATGGTCTGCGGCACGAAGATGCTCCAGAAGGTGCGCATCTGCCCGGCGCCCAGGCCGCGCGCGGCCAGCAGCACGCGCGGGTCGAGGCGACGCATGGTCGACACCAGCGGGAACAGTGCGAAGGGCACCATGAAGTGCACCATGCCGATCACCACGCCCAGCTCGTTGCGGGTGAGCTGCAACGGCTCGCTGGTGATGCCCAGGTACTGCAGCCAGTCGTTGAGCAGACCGTTGCTGCGCAGGGCGATCAGCCAGCCGAAGGCGCGCACCAGCACCGACAGCCAGAACGGGATGAACACGCAGATTTCCACCACGCGCTGCCAGCGCGGCGGGCTGTAGACCCAGCAGTAAGCCATCAGGTAGGCGATCAGCAGGGACACCACGCTGACCGTGGTGCACAGGCGGAAGGTCCGCCAGAGCACGTCGTGGATCGCCGGGTCCGTCATGATCCGCTGGTACTGCTCGATCCCCGGCTCCGGCAGGGTCACGCTCCAGCCGAGCACGCCGAGGAAGGGCAGTACGTAGAACACGAGCAGAACCACCGGCAGCGGCAGCAGCAGGGCGCCCAGCTTGAGCCGCGAGGGGGCGTTATCGGCCATGACCTGCGCTCCGCGTCACTTGGAAATGTGGGTCAGGTACTGCTCCAGCGTCGCCGCATAGTGGTCGGTGTACCACTCGTGGCTGAGCATCACCTGCTTGGGCAGGTTGGCCGGGTCGGTACAGTTCAGGTGCTTGCGGTCGTCCGGGATCAGCGCGGCGGCGGCGGGGTTGGCCGGGCCGTTGCCGAACATCTTGAACAGCTCCACCTGGGACTGCGGGTCCTGGGCGTAGGCGATGAACTTCATGGCCGCTTCGGTGCCGGCCGGGTTGCCCTTGAGCACGCCCCAGTTGCTGCAGCCCAGCAAGGCGTTGTCGAAGGTCCACTTGATGCGGCCTTCGCTGTCCTCGGTGATCACCTGGGCACGGGTGTTCCAGATCGCGCCCATGGACACCTCGCCCTCGATCAGCAGCTGCTGGGTCTCCGCGCCCGAGCCCCAGAAGGCCAGCACGTGGGGCTTGAGCTCGTCGATCTTCTTCATCGCGCGCGGCACGTCCAGTGGGTAGAGCTTGTCCGGCGCCACGCCGTCGGCCAGCAGCGCGGCTTCGAGCATGCCGTTCATCCACTTGTAGAGGGTGCGCTTGCCGGGGAAGGTCTTCACGTCCCAGAAGTCGGCCCAGGTCTTGGGTGCCTTGTCGCCGAAACGCTCGCTGTCGTAGGCGATCACGTAGCTGAGCATGTAGTCGGCGATACCGTATTCGTAGGCGAAGCCGGGCAGCACCTTGTCCCTGGAGACGACGTTGTAGTCGATGGGCTGTACCAGGCCTTCCTTGCCCAGGTTCTGCAGGATCGAGCTTTCCGCGTCGACCACGTCCCAGCTCACGCGGCCGCTGGACAGCTGGGTGCGGATGGCACCTTCGGTGGGGCCGCTGCCGTCGATCTTCACCGGGATGCCGGTGGCCTTGGAGAAGCCCTCGGTCCAGGCCTTGCCGAACGCCTTGATGGCGTCGCCGCCCCAGTTCACCACCACCAGCGGCTTGTCGCCGGCGGCGAAGCTCACGCCGTTGCGCAAGGCCAGCGGCAGCGCGGCCATCAGGCCCATGCCCTTGAGGAAGGTGCGGCGGTCGATCTGCCCGCGGCGGGTCTTTTCGATGAGGACTTCGATGCAGTCTTGCTGGTGCGGATTGAACATGGAGGCGGCTCCCGATCAGGTGGGATAGCAAATAAGGGACGAACGCGTTCGGCGACTCAGGCGATCAGCAGGCTTTTCTCGATGGGCCAGCTCAGCCAGACCTTCGCGCCCTGTTCCAGGCGCGAGGCCTGGTGGTCGGCGTGTACGGCGAGGCTCATCGGTTGCTTGCCCTCGGTGCCGGCACCCAGGCACAGCTCGGTGCTGGCGCCCTGGTAGGTCTTGGCGGTGAGCACGGCCTGCACCACGTTGTGGCCATTCACCTGGGGCGGCGCGCTGTGAAGCTGCATGTGTTCCGGACGCACCGCCAGCAGCGGCGCATCGGCCTGCACGGCCGGGGAGTAGCCGGCACGCAGCTCGGCCTCGCCGAAGCGTCCGCAGGCCAGTTCGCCGGCACGGCCCACCTGGCTCAGCGGGAACAGGTTCATCTTGCCGAGGAACTCGGCGACGAAGCGGTTGCTGGGCTGGTTGTAGATGGTCTGCGGGTCGTCGACCTGGGCCAGTTGGCCACGGTTGAAGATGGCGATGCGGGTGGACAGGGCAAGGGCTTCGTTCTGGTCGTGGGTGACGAAGACGAAGGTGGTGCCAACCTGGCGGTGGATGCGCTGCAGTTCGGCCTGCAGCTGCTCGCGCAGGTTCTTGTCGAGTGCCGAGAGGGGTTCGTCGAGCAGCAGCATGTCCGGTTCGAACACCAGTGCGCGGGCGATGGCCACGCGCTGCTGCTGGCCACCGGAGAGTTCGCCGGGGCGTTTGCCCAGGTGTTCGCCGAGGCCCACCACGTCGAGCATGTGGCGCACGCGGCGGTTGCGCTCTTCGGCCTTCACGCCACGGATCTTCAGCGGGAAGGCGACGTTGTCCTCGATGCTCATGTGCGGGAACAGGGCGTAGCCCTGGAACACCATGCCGAAGTTGCGTTTCTCGGCGGGGCGACGGGTGATGTCGGCGCCGCCTTCTTCGAGCTTGCCGCGGGACGGGTCCTGGAAGCCGGCGAGGATCATCAGGAAGGTGGTCTTGCCGGAGCCCGAAGGCCCGAGGAGGGTGAGGAACTCGCCCTGCTGGATGTCGATGGACACGTTGTCCAGCGCGTTGAAACTGCCGTAGCTCTTGCCGATGCCGATCGCACGTAGTTGGGGCTGTCGCTCCACTGCATTTACCTCGATTTCTTGTTCTTGTTCGAGCAGCCGCCGGGTGAGGATCGGGGTAAAAATCAGCGGCCTTTTTTTAATGCAGTATTGTTAAATCTCTCTCCGCAGCAATCGCGTATTTTTGCAATCATTGTTCGAAATCATTCACCTATCAC
>CBIGPF010000143.1:0-15978 GCA_966191535.1 uncultured Pseudomonas sp.
CCATGGCATACGCCATTGGCCACGTCTCGGGCTGCCACCTCAACCCGGCGGTGAGCGTCGGCCTGATGTTCGGCGGGCGCTTCCCGGCTGCCGACGTGCTGCCCTACATCCTTGCGCAGGTCGTCGGTGGTCTGCTGGCCGGTGGCGCGCTGTACCTGATCGCCAGCGGTGCCGCGGGCTTCGATGCGGCCGCGGGATTCGCCGCCAACGGCTACGACGCGCACTCGCCGGGTGGCTACAGCCTGGCGGCGGTGCTGCTCTGTGAAGTGGTCATGACCGCCGTGTTCCTTTTCGTGATCATGGGCGCCACCGACCGTGATGCCCCGGCTGGTTTCGCGCCGTTGGCCATCGGCCTGACACTGGCGCTGATCCACCTGATCAGCATCCCGGTCAGCAATACCTCGGTGAACCCGGCCCGCAGCCTGGCCGTGGCGTTCTACGCGGCGCCCTGGGCCCTGGAGCAACTCTGGGCCTTCTGGCTGGCCCCGCTGGTCGGCGGCAGCCTGGGCGCGCTGGTCTATCGGGTGGTCCGTGGCCGTTGATGGCTACACTCGCAGTGGCGCTTCGCGTGGCGTCGTACGCAACCAGGAGCGCCCCATGAACAGGAGAATCCCATGAATGCCCGCACATTGATTCCCGCGGTCCTCGCCGCCGTGTTGCTGCCCTGGTCGATGCCCCAGGCCGCCTCCCTCGGCGATGTTGCCGGCCAGCTCGGCGGCCTTGGCAGTCTGCCGTCCGCGTCGTCCAGCAGTAGCAACGTCGCCGGATTGCTGGAGTACTGCGCGAAAAACAATTACCTCAACGCCGACGCCGCCACCCAGGTAAAGGACAAGCTGCTGGGCAAGCTGCCGGGCAACACCACCACCAGTGACAGCGGCTACAAGGATGGCGCCAAGGGCATCCTCACCGGCAGCGACGGCAAGAGCCTCGACCTGTCCGGCAGCGGCATCAAGGAAAAGGTCACCAGGCAGGTGTGCGACAAGGTCCTCAGCCAGGGCAAGTCGCTGCTCTGACGTCTGACACGTGGTTTCCTGTAGGAGCGGGCCATGCCCGCGATCCGACGGCAGGGCCGGCGTCGGGCAGGATGGTCGAGTCTCAGGCGGGCCACGATGCCGGTATGCGGTAGCGCCTGACAGGCGCTGTTCGCGGGCATGGCCCGCTCCTACAGGCATAGATCCGCGGTCAGACTCGTAGGATGGGTACCGCTTCGCTCCACGCCATCCTATGTTGCGCTCAACCGGGATTTCTCGTAGCGCACGTCCCGCTCATCCACGCGCTCGGCGACTTGCCAGCCGTGGCGGCGGTAGAAGGCATTGGCGCGAATGCCGTCGCCACCATCGGTCACCAGCCAGATGCTCCCGTGCGCGCGGAACAACTGCTCCTCGGCCGCCGCCAGCAACAGGCGACCCATGCCCCGGCCCTCGCACTCCGGGCGCACGAACAGGGCGAAGAGTTCTCCCTCTTCGGTATCCACCATGGCGAAGCCGCCGGCAACACCGTCGATCTCGGCGACCCACGCGCAAGGCGCAGATTCAATTGCCTCGGCCAGCACCTGCGGCGTGATGCCCAGCTCGGCCATCTGCTCGCGGCTCAGGTGGTTCTCCCGCACGCTGGTGCGGATCTCGAAGAGGGTGTCGATGTCCGCCACAGTGGCGGGGCGGATCGTTGCAGGCATGGCGAGTGCTCTCGGGTTCAGACGGCGGAAAAGCCCGGGTGATAGGCAACCGTGCCGGCGGCTTCGGTACCGTCCAGCGACAGCGCCATGAAGTATTCCGGCGGCACGCCTTCGTACTGGACGGCCGGATTCTGGCGGAAGCCGAAGCGCGGGTAATAGGCCGGATCGCCCAGCACCACGCAGCCTCGCGCACCCAGGGCCTTCAAACGCTCCAGCCCGGCGCGGATGAGCGCGGCGCCGATGCCGTGGCCGTGCAGGTCGGGGCGAACGGCCACCGGGCCGAGCCCATACCAGTCCTGGGCTTTGCCATCCAGCGTGACGGGGGAAAACGCCACATGGCCGACCACGTCGTCCTGCACCGTGGCGACCAGGGAAATGCTCAGCGCCCCGGCCGCGCGCAGCGCATCGACGATGGCGGCTTCAGTGCCGCTGCTGTGCTCGGCGACGGCGAAGGCGGCGGTGGTCAGCCGGCGAATGACGCTGGCGTCTTCGGGGCGTTCGGGTCGGATGCTGTAGTCCATGCTGCGGGCTCTCGGTTGTCCGGTCGGTGGGCACTGTAACCCGTTCGCTGGATTCTGGCCTTGCGCGCGGGCAAACCATCGGGAAAGCCCGCCACGTGATGGGGTAAGCTGCGCAGCTTTCCCAGCGTTCCATCCGGAGAACGATCCATGGAAGACCTCAACACCCTCTATTACTTCACCCAGGTGGTGGAGCAGGGTGGTTTCGCCGCCGCCGGGCGCGCGCTGGACATTCCCAAGTCCAAGCTCAGCCGCCGCATCGCCCAACTGGAAGAGCGCCTGGGCGTGCGCCTGTTGCACCGTACCAGCCGGCACTGCTCGCTGACCGAGATCGGCCAGGAGTACTACCAGCGCTGCGTGGCCATGCGCATTGAGGCCGAGGGTGCGTCCGAGGTGATCGAGCGCAACCGCAGCGAGCCGCGCGGGCTGGTGCGGCTGGCCTGTCCGACGACGCTGCTGAACTCCTGGGTCGGGCCGATGCTGACCCGCTACATGCTCAAGTACCCGCTGGTGGAACTGTTCATCGAGAGCACCAACCGTCGCGTCGACCTGCTTCACGAAGGTTTCGACATCGCCTTGCGTGTGCGCTTCCCGCCGCTGGAGAACACCGACATGGTGATGAAGGTCCTGGGCAACAGCACCCAGTGCCTGGTGGGGCGTCCGGACTTCCTCGAGCGCATGGCCGGCGACAGCTCACCGCTGGGCTTCGGTCAATTGCCCAGCCTGCACTGGGGTAGCATGCAGCGTGAATACCAGTGGGAGCTGTTCAACGAGGAGGGTGAGCGCCTGCTGATCTCGCACAAGCCGCGCATGGTCACCGACGACCTGCTGGCGCTGCGCAACGCTGTCATCGCCGGCGTCGGCATTGCCCACGTGCCGCGCGTGGCGGTACGCGAGGACCTGGCGGCCGGTAGGCTGGTCGAGCTGCTGCCAGGCTGGTCGCCCAAGTGCGGCATCGTCCATGCGATCTTCCCCTCGCGCCGCGGCCTGCTGCCCTCGGTGCGCACGCTGATCGACTTCCTCGCGGAGGAATTCAGCAACAGCGACATGGCCTGAGCCCTCGCGCCGGCGGGCAGCGTTGCGTTTCGCGCACCGCTGTATTGCCGGCCCGACCGATTCTGCGCGGGAGGTTGCCGGCATAGGCTGGCGCCACTGTTTTTCCCACAAGGAATGGTCATGAATCCCGCTTCGAATTCCCTCCCGGCAGACCATGCGCAGCCGACATTGTCCTCGGCGATGGTGGTGCTGCTCGCGTTCTGCTGCGGCGCTGTGGTCGCCAACCTCTACTACGCACAGCCCATCGTCGAGCTGATTGCCCCGGCCATCGGCCTGTCCACCGAACACGCCAGCCTGATCGTCTCGCTGACCCAGTTCGGCTACGCCATCGGCCTGCTGTTCCTGGTGCCGCTGGCGGACCTGCTGGAGAACCGCAAGCTGGTGATTGGCTTCACCCTGGCCGTGGCACTGTGCCTGGCCGGCGCCGGACTGGCGAACGCACCGTCGGTGTTGCTGGCCTGCGCGCTGCTGATCGGCCTGACGTCGGTGGCGGTGCAGATCCTCGTGCCGCTGGCGGCGCACCTGGCGCCGGAAGAAGCGCGCGGTCGCGTGGTGGGCAACATCATGGGCGGCCTGTTGCTGGGCATCCTGCTGTCGCGCCCGGTGTCGAGCCTGGTGGCGGAAGTCTTCGGCTGGCGCGGGGTGTTTCTTGCCGCGTCCGTGCTGATGCTGCTGATCGCGCTGGTGATGGCGGTAGCGCTGCCGCGCCGTGTACCGGCCCACAGCGCGACCTATCCGCAGCTGATCGGCTCGGTATTCTCCCTGGCGCGGCGCCATGCCGTGCTGCGTGAACGCGCGCTCTACCAGGGCCTGCTTTTCGCCGCGTTCAGCGCCTTCTGGACCATCGCGCCCATCGAACTGATCCGCCATCACGGCTTCAGCCAGACCGAGGTTGCGCTGTTCGCCCTGGTCGGCGCGGTCGGTGCCGTTGCAGCGCCCATCGCCGGGCGGCTGGCGGACGCCGGGCACACCGTCAGGGGCACCCTGGTCGCGCTGCTGCTGGCGCCGTTCTCGCTGCTGCTCGGGGCGTTGCCCGGTGCGGGGTTCCTGTGGCTGGTGGTGTGCGCGGTGCTGCTGGATTTCGCCGTGCAGCTGAACATGGTGCTCGGCCAGCGCGAGGTGTATGCCCTCGACCCGCACAGTCGGGCGCGCCTGAACGCGGTGTACATGACCAGCATCTTCGTGGGCGGCGCCCTGGGTTCGCTGGTTGCCAGCCCGCTGTACGAAGCGATCAGCTGGACGCCGTTCGCGATCGGCGCGGCGGTGATCCCGACCATCGCCACCTTGCTCTTCCTGCTGCGTGGCGAGCGCCGCGCCTGAGAGCACAGGCGTGCAAGGCGAGCGCGGAGGTGATTGGGTACACTCCGGGATTTCCCGCTCCCGGAGTCCCGCCATGGACAAACTGCAGGCCCTGTCGATGTTCGTCGAGACCGTCCGTTGCGGCGGCTATTCGGCGGCGGCCCGCAAGCTCGGCGTGGCGACGTCCTCGGTGACCCGCCAGGTGGCGGCGCTGGAGGCGGAACTGGGCGCCACGCTGCTCAACCGCACCACCCGCCACAGCAGCCCGACCCTGGCCGGACAGGCCTACTACGACAAGGCCGTGGAAATCCTCGAGGCACTGGTGGCTGCCGACGGCCTGGTCAGCGACCGTGGCTGCGAAGCGAAAGGGCGGTTGCGGGTCAGCGTACCGGTGGAGTTCGGCCGCCGGGTCATCGCCCCGCACCTGGGGCGCCTGCTGGCGCAGTACCCGGAGCTGGAAGTCAGCCTGTCCCTGAGCGACCAGATCACCGATTTGCCGAAACAGCAGATCGACTTGTCCGTGCGCCTGGGCTCGAGCCTCACCAGCGAGGACATCATCAGCCGCCCCATCGGTCAGTTCCAGCGCTGGCTGGTGGCGAGCCCGGCGTACCTGCAACGCGCCGGCACGCCGGCCCACCCGCTGGACCTGATGGAGCACCAGTGCCTGCGTTTCGACTACGGCGGCGCGCACCTGACCTGGACCTGCAGCGATGGCCAGGACAGCTGGCCGCTCAATGTGCAGGGTCGCCTGCAGAGCAACAACGCCGATGTCCTTCGCGAGACGGCGCTGGCCGGCGGCGGCATCGCGCTGCTGTCGGACTGGCTGGTCGCCGAGGACGTCCGCGTCGGGCGGCTGGTGCGCCTGTTGCCCGGATACGACGCCTATCCCGGCAACACCGTGGGCAGCATCAACGTGCTGTACCCGCCAAGCCTGCGCGAATCCAGCCGCATCCGTGTGTTCGTCGCCTTCCTCGAGGAACTGATGGCGGCTCAGTGACTGTCCGCGCTGGGCTGCGTGGGCGGGGCGATCCTGCGCATCAGCGGCACCAGCAGCAACGTCACCGCGAAGCACGCGCCGACCAGCAGGAAGGCATCGGCGAAGGTCAGCGTCTGCGCCTCGCGCCAGGTCAGGTCCCAGAGGTGTTTCAGTGCCTGTTGGGACGGTTCGCCATTGAGCTCCAGGGACGGCGCCAGCCAGTGGTTGAGCGCCTCGTTGCCGCTGTTCAGGTGTTCCGCCAGACGCAGGAAGTGCAGGTTGGCACGATCGTTGAGCACTGTGGCGCAGGCGGCGATGCCGATGGCGCCGCCCAGGTTGCGCATCAGGTTGAACAGCCCGGAGGCCAGCTTCAGGCGCTCCGGCGGCAGCGAGCCCAGCGCCAGCGTCACGGTAGGCGCCACGCAGAACTGCTGGGCCATGCCGCGCAGGGCCTGCGGGAACATCAGCTGCGCCGCGCCCCAGTCGTGGGTCAGCGGAGCGAACTCATACATGGACAGGGTGAACATCACCATCCCCAGCAGCAGTATCCAGCGCAGGTCGATGCGCCGGGCGAGGGCCGCGTAGAGCGGGATGCTCATGATCTGGAAGATACCGGTGGAGAAAATCGCCAGGCCGATGTCCAGTGCGCCGTAGCCGCGCACCCGGCCGAGGAACAACGGGGTCAGGTAGATGGTGGCGAAGATGCCGATGCCGGTGACGAAGCTGAACAGGCAGCCGAGGGCGAAGTTGCGTTCCTTCAGGGCGCGCAGGTCGACGATGGGGTGCGTGGCGGTCAGGCTGCGATAGAGGAATGCGATGCCGCACAGGCCGGAAATCCACGCGGTGGCGACGATGGTGTCGTCGCTGAACCAGTTCCAGCGCGGGCCTTCCTCCAGGGTGTACTCCAGGCAGCCGAGGAACAGCGCCATCAGCAGGATCGCCGGGTAGTCGGCGCCCTTGAGCAGCGACAGGTCGGGCTTGTCGATGCGCACCATGATCGGCACCACGATGGCGACGAACAGCCCCGGCACCAGGTTGATGTAGAACAGCCAGGGCCAGGAAGAGATGTCGGTAATCCAGCCGCCGACTACCGGCCCGAGGGTCGGTGCGAGGGAGGCGATGGCGCCGATGGTGGCCGCGACGATCACCCGCTGCTTGCCGTCGAAGTAGAGGAAGCCGGTGGTGAACACCATGGGGATCATCGAGCCACCGAGAAAGCCCTGCAGCGCGCGGAAGGCGATCATGCTCTGGATGTTCCAGGCCATGGCGCAGAGCAGGCTGGTGAGGGTGAAGCCCAATGCCGAGGCGGCGAACAGCCAACGCGTGGAAAGCACCTTGGACAGCCAGCCCGACAGCGGGATGACGATGATCTCGGCGATCAGGTAGCTGGTCTGTACCCAGGCCAGCTCGTCGGCACCGGCCGATAGCCCGCCGCCGATGTCGCGCAGCGAGGCGGAGACGATCTGGATGTCCAGCAGGGCGATGAACATTCCCAGGCACATGCAGGCGAAGGCAATGACCTTGCGGCCGGTGGACAGGCTCTCCACCGGCACCACCTCGCTGCTCCAGTGCTCGCTTATCCAGCGCTTGCTGGCGGAGAGGTTCACGGCTGGCTGCCCTGGGCGAGACGCTGTTCGGTATCGCCATGCTGGTGGGCGCGGGTGTCCACTTCCACCAGCACGGAAAGGCCGGGGCGCAGGTCGCCGAGACGGCCGTCGGCGTCGTCCAGGTGCACGCGCACCGGCACGCGCTGGACGATCTTGGTGAAGTTGCCGGTGGCATTTTCTGGCGGGAGGATGCTGAACTGCGCGCCGGTGGCCGGGGCGAGGCTGTCCAGGTGGCCGTGGAAGACCTTGCCGGGCAGGATGTCGGCCTCGATGGTCACGGCCTGGCCGGGCTGCATGCGCGCCAGTTGGTCTTCCTTGAAATTGGCGTCCACCCACAGGCCCTGCGCGGGCACCACGGCGAGCAGCTGGGTGCCGGCAGCAACGTAGCTGCCGACCCGCGCGCGGCGGTTGCCGATGTAGCCGTCCACCGGGGCGTGCAGCTCGGTGTAGCTGAGGTCCAGGCGCGCCAGGTCGCGGGCGGCGACGGCCTGTTCGAGGGCGGCCTGGGCCTGCTGCCGCTGGCTCTGGATCACGTCCAGCTGACGGCGTGCGGCGAGCAGGCTGGCACGGGCCTTGTCACTGTTGGCGCGGGCCGATTTGAAGCTGGCGTCGGCGCGTTGCGCGGCCTCCACCGACACGGCGTTGGTGCGCACCAGGGTGGCGTAGCGGCGCTGGTCGTCGCGGGTGCGCACTTCCTCGGCGGAGGTTGCATCGATCTCCGCCTGGCTCTGGCGGATCAGCGCATCCTGCAGCGACGCCTGGGCGTCGACATTGGCCAGCGCTGCTTCCTCGGCATGCACAGCGCCCTCGGCTTTCGCCAACGCGGCACGGTAGTCGCGGTCATCGATGCGAGCGAGCAGGTCGCCGGCATGCACCCGTTGGTTGTCACTCACGTTCAGTTCGGCGATGTAGCCGGCCACGCGCGGGCTGATGACGGTGACGTCGCCGCCGACGTAGGCATCGTCGGTCTTCTCCAGGAAGCGTCCGTCGAGCCACCAGTGCCCGGCGTAGACGGCGGCGCCGAGAATGGCTGCCGTGGCGATGGCCAGCTTGAGAGCCTTGCGGGATGTTGGTTTGGCCGTGTCGACGGCTGGCGCGGCGGGGAGGGTGACGGGCTGGTTCATGGCGGCCTCGCTCAGGCGTGATCGGCGTGGGGGACTGTTTGCGGGAAGACGGGGACGAGCAAGTCGCCCTCGCGGCGGTGAATCTGGTGCTGCGGGCCGATCGCTTCGCCGCTGTCGGCGTCCACCAGGGCGATGCGCACCGGCCGCCCGCTGCGGGTGTCCACCAGTTCTGCAGCGCTGGCCCTGTCGGCGTGGCGCTTGCCCCACTGCAGCAGGGTCAGCAGCACCGGGCGCAGGTCGCGGCCACGCTCGGTGAGCAGGTAGTCGAAGCGGGGCGGGTGGTCGCTGTACTGGCGGCGCTGCAGCAGGCCGCTGTCCACCAGGGCGCGCAGGCGGCGGGTGAGCACGTTGCTGGCGATGCCCAATCGTGCGAGGAATTGGTCGAAGCGCGTGGAGCCGTAGAAGGCTTCACGCAGGATCAGCACGTTCCAGCTGTCGCCGATCAGGTCGAGTGCCTGGGCCACGGGGCAGGGCAGGTGTTCGAAGCTGGATCTGCGCATGACGCTACCTCTTTGCATGAAGATCATCATTCAATGTGGCCGCCGTGCAACGGGCCTGAGAAGACAGCAGGCAAGCGATGTCTTGAAGAATTACGACTGTAATCTAATCGGGTCACTTGCTTTGCGCAAGTGAGTCATCGAGGCAGGAATGGAGCAGGGGATGAATGGCATACGGAGGCGATTTCCCGCCGATGCGGAAGTTGCCCGATCCTGCGCGAATTACCTGGAAACTTGCACGGGAAAGTTCAGCGGAAGTTGCAGTGAACGTAATGGCCAATGAACGTCTAAATGGCCCTGGTATTTATTCGGGATATGGCCTGGAACGGTGGTACCAGCAGGTTTCAATAAGCAAAAAAAAGGCCGCCTGGGGAGGCGGCCAAACCAAAGGATGATGAAGTGGAGCAATCCTCCGGACGCTCTGGAGCGGGCATCCGAGACTCATGTTCTTCATCGGGGCGCAAGCTTAATGGCGATGGCGGAAAATGCTGAATCATTCGTCTCGATATCAACTATCGACAAGGCTGGTTGGAGAGCGAAGCGGCGGATTGTTATCTCTTCGCTCGCTCTGCCTATGGCGGGGATACATAAGAAAGTTGTTCACGATTCAATCGATATACCTGCCAAGACAAGTCCAACAAAGGGGTAGAAGATGTCCGCTTTCCGTCTTTCAATGCTCGGCGCCATCGTCGCCGGCATTCCGTTCCAGCTGGTGCACGCCGCCGTGGTTTCCGACCAGTCCGAAGCCACCGGCTTCATCGAAGGCAGCAGCGCCTCGCTGCTGATGCGCAACTACTACTACAACAGCGACCGGAAGTCCGGTGACCGGGACCGCAAGGACTGGACCCAGGGCTTCACGCTGAACTACAGCTCCGGCTTCACCCAGGGCACCGTTGGCTTCGGCGTCGAGGCCTTCGGCAACTGGGGCATCCGCCTGGATGGCGGTGCCGGCACCTCCGGCACCGGCAACCTGCCCGTGCGCGAGAACGACTCGCCGGAAAGCGAGTACGGCCGCGCCGGCGGCGCCGTGAAGCTGCGCGTCTCGAAGACCGAGCTGCGCTGGGGTGACCTGCAGCCCACCGCGCCGGTGTTCGCTGCTGGCGGCACGCGCCTGTTCCCGCAGACCGCCACGGGCTTCAACGTGCTGAGCAGCGAGATCGAGGGGCTGGACCTGGACGGTGGCCACTTCACCGGTGGCAACGGCCCGGTGACCACCAACGGCGACCATGGCATCTGGGCGTCCTACGCCAACGTCGAGGCCAACAGCATCGACTATGTGGGCGGCAAGTACGCGGTCAACGATGCGCTGAACTTCTCGCTCTATGCCTCCAAGCTCGAAGACGTGTGGCGCCAGTACTACGGCAACGCCAACTACACGCTGCCGCTGGCGGACGACCAGTCGCTGAACGTCGACTTCAACATCTACCGCACCAACGACGACGGCAGCGCCAAGGCCGGCGAAATCAGCAACACCACCTGGTCTGCCGCCGCCGCGTATACCTTCCTCACGGCGCACACCCTGACGCTGGCTTACCAGAAGGTCCACGGCGATACACCGTTCGACTATGTGGCCTTCGGCGTCAACGGCCCCGGCGATACCGGCGATTCGATCTTCCTCGCCAACTCCGTCCAGTACTCGGACTTCAACGGTCCGGAAGAGAAGTCCTGGCAACTGCGCTATGACCTGGCGATGGCCACCTACGGCATCCCCGGCCTCAGCTTCATGGCCCGCTATGTCAACGGCCATGGCATCGACGGCACGAAAATGGCCGCTGACAGCCAGTACCGCGGCTATGGCTACGGCGAGGACGGCAAGCATCACGAGACCAACCTGGAAGCCAAGTACGTAGTGCAGTCCGGGCCGGCGAAGGACCTGTCCTTCCGTCTGCGCGAAGCGATCCACCGCGGCAACGCCGACCAGGTGGAAGGCGACGTCAACGAGTTCCGCCTGATCGTCGACTACCCGCTGTCTCTCCTGTAAGTCCCGGAGACGGGGCGGGGCGCTACAATCGGCGCTCCGTCCCCGTTCCGTGAGAAGAGTCGATGTCCGAAGAAGAGCGCCGCACGCAACTGATCGATGGCCCTGCCGGCAAGCTGCAGTTGCTGATCGACCGGCCGGGCGTGCCGGCGAAAGGCATCGTGCTGATCAGCCACCCGCAGCCGCTGCTCGGCGGCAGCCCGAAGCATCGCGTGCCACTCACCCTGTCGCGTGCCCTCTGTCGCGCCGGTTGGCTGACCGTGCGGCCGAGCTTTCGTGGTGTGGAGGGCAGCGAAGGCCAGTACGCCGAAGGTGTCGGCGAAGCGCAGGACATGCTGGCCGTGATCGCACACGTGCGCCGCGAGTATCCGGGCCTGCCGTTGGCGCTGGTGGGCTTTTCCTTCGGTGCCTATGTGTTTGCCCGCGTGGCCAGCGAACTGTCACCGCCCGCCGATGCCCTCGCCCTGATGGGCTTGCCGGTGGGCACTGTCCCCGGTGGCCGCGACTATGAAGCGCAGGAGTTGCCTGCCGATTGCCTGCTGCTGCACGGCGAGGCGGACGAGATGGCGCCGCTGACCAACCTGCTCGACTGGGCTCGTCCGGCGCAGCGCGAAGTGGTGCTGTACGCCGGTGCCGACCACTTCTTCAAGGGATGCCTGGAGCGCGCCGTCGAGCGCGTGCTGGAGCATCTGGCCCGGGCGATCAGCTGAGCGTGTGCCGCCCCAGTTCACGCAGGTACGCCCAGGGGTAGAGACCGCGGTCGTGGCCATCGTCGAACACCAGTTGCACACCGTAGCCCTGCAGGTTCAGCTCCTGCAGGACGACCGCGGCCGGGACCAGATCGATACGCCCCTGAAGGCGCGCCGCACGGCATTGCGAGCAGGGGCAGGCGCCGCGCAGGCGGGTGAAGGTGATGCACTGTTCGACGCCATCGTCCCAGCGGATGCGCAGCTCGCGGTCGGCGCTGGAGCGGTGCAATGCGACTGGCGTGCTCATGTCGATTGACCTAGCTGAGCGAGGGCGATGCGCACGGCCTTGCGGACTTCCGGGTCGCCGTCGTGCTCGGCGTTGCGCAGTGCGTCGATGGCGTCGCCGCTGCCCAGTTCGCCCAGGGCCAGCGCGGCTTCCTTGCGCAGGTTGCTGATGCCATGGCCGAGAACAGCTTTCAGGCCGTCCAGCGCCGGCAGGTAGCGCAGCTTGCCGAGCGAACGCGCGGCGCGCAGGCGGACCTGCCAGAAGTCGTCTTCCAGTGCCGCGACCAGGGCCTCGCCGGCGTCCGCCAGGGCCAGCTTGCCGAGGGTGCCGGCAGCTTCCTCGCGCACTTGCCAGGCTGGGTCGGCCAGCGCCGCCTGCAAGGCCGGCAGCACGCTGGCGTCGATGGCCAGGCCGAGGGCGCCTGCCGCGGCGCGGCGGACTTCGGCGTCCGGGTCGCCGCGGGTCAGGCGCGCCAGGTGCGGCAAGGCGTCGGTGCGCTTGAGCCAGCCAAGGATGCCCACGGCTTCGCGGCGCACGCCGGCGTCCGGGTCCTCCAGTGCAATCAGTGCCGGGTCGGCTGCCGCTTCCAGGCGCAGTTCGCGCAGGGCACGCAGGGCGCTGCGGCGGACAAAGATGTCGGCATGGCTTGCCCAGGGCAGCAGGCGCACACCGGCTTCGGCGGTCTTCAGCTCGCTCAGGCTCTGGGCGGCGGCTTCGCGCACGTCGTCGTCGCGGTCGGCCAGGGCCTGGCAGAGGGCGTCCACCACGTCCGGTTCTTCCCAGGCTTCCAGCAGGCGCGCGGCCTCGGCGCGAACGCTGGCGGCGGCGTCATGGTTCAGTGCGTGGGCGAGCCAGGGCAGGCCGTCGGGTTCTTCCAGGTCGGCGAGCTCGATCAGGGCAATGCGCCGCACGCCAGCGTCGGCGTCCTGCAGGCGCGGTTGCAGGTCGAGAATGTCGGGGTTATCGGTGCTGATGTCGGGTGAGGGATTGAAGGCAGTCATATGGCGAATCGCGGTATCCGTTGGGGAGTGGGCAGGCCCAGTGGCGTCAGGCGTGGCAGCTGGCGGCCGTCTTCGTGGCGCAGCAGCTCCAGGCAGTGGCGCTTGAGCCGGGAGAATTCCGGGCTGGTCAGCAGGTCGGCGTGGCGCGGGCGCGGGAAGTCGAGACGGATGTCTTCGAGGATGCGTCCGGGGCGCGGGCTCATCACCAGGATGCGGTCGGCGAGGAACAGTGCCTCGTCGATGTCGTGGGTGATGAACAGCACGCTGGTGCGCAGGCGCGTCCAGATATCCAGCAGCAGCTCCTGCATCATCATCCGCGTCTGCGCGTCGAGGGCGCCAAAGGGTTCGTCCATCAGCAGCAGGCGCGGCTGGTTGATCAGCACGCGGGCGATTTCCACGCGCTGCTGCATGCCACCGGAGAGCTGCGACGGCCAGCGCCCGGCGAAGCCGTTCAGGCCCACCAGCTGGAGCATCTCGTCCGCTTGCCGGTGGCGCTCGGCGCGGGGCACGCCGCGCATCTTCAGGCCGAAGGCGACGTTGTCACGAACGCGCCGCCAGGGCAGCAGGGTATGGTGCTGGAACACCATGCCGCGCTCGGGCGACGGGCCGGCGACGGCGAGGCCATCCACGTCCAGTTGGCCTGCGCTGGGCGTCAGGTGTCCGGCGAGCGCACCGAGCAGGGTGGACTTGCCGCAGCCGGAGGGGCCGAGCACGCAGACGAATTCGCCGGGCTCGATGGAGAAACTCAGGGATTGCACGGCCTCGAAAGCGTCGCGGCCGCTGCCGAGGTGGATCGACAGGCCGTCGACACGCACGCGTCCCGGTGCGCTGGCGGGCAAGGTCATGGCTTGCCTCCGGCCTGGCGCTGCCAGGGCGTGACCAGGGCGCCGAGCTGGCGCACCAGCAGGCTGCTGGCCATGCCGAGCACGCCGATCAGCAGCATGCCGACGACGATGTCGGGGTAGTTCTGCAAGGTATAGGACTCCCAGGTGTAGTAGCCGATACCCCATTGCCCGGAGATCATCTCGGCGGTCACCAGGCAGAACCATGAGGTGCCCATGCCGATGGCCAGGCCCGTGACGATGCTCGGTGCGGCGCCCGGCAGCACCACCTCGCGCAGCAGTGCCAGGCGGCCGGCACCGAGGCTGCGGGCGGAGGCGAGCAGGCGTGGGTCGACCGCTTCGACGCCGTGGATGGTGTTGAGCAGGATGGGAAACAGCGCGCCGGTGAAGGTGATGAAGATCATCGACAGCTCGGAGCTGGGGAACATCAGGATCGCCAGCGGAATCCACGCCACCGCTGGAATCGGCCGCAGCACTTCCAGCGGCGGCAGCAGGCTGTCGCGCGCCCAGCGGCCCCGGCCGATGACCAGCCCAAGGAGAATGCCGGCGAAGGCCGCCAGCAGGTAGCCGGCGAGCACGCGCAGCAGGCTGCTGCCCAGGTGACGGCCGAGCTTGCTCGATTGGGCGAGGTTCCAGGCGGCGTCGAGCACGTCGCGCGGGCCGGGCACGTTGGCGAAGGTGACCACGCCGAGGTTGACGTGGCGCGCGCTGAGCACCTGCCAGAGCACGAGGCAGACCAGCAGCGAGGCCAGGCGCAGGCTCCAGCGGGTGAGGGTGGTGATTTTCATCTGCTTGTCCCCGCCAGCCCCGGCGCTCGCCGGGACTGGCTTTCGGTTCAGCGGCTGGCCACGGCCTGCTGGCTGGCGGCGGCGAAGTCGGCGACCTCACCACCGTGCTGGCGGGCGAAGGCGTCGGCCTGTTCGCGCAGCAGGAAGGCATCCAGCGCGCCGTCCTTGCCGCGTACGAACCAGGCCTGCCCGGCGAGCAGCTTGATGCCGCTGTCGCTGGCCTGGGCGTACACCGCGCGGATGTCCTTGCCCTGTTGCTTGAGTTCGGCCAGTTGGCCCAGCGCTTCCCTGGCGCTCGCGTAGCTGCGCACCGTCGGCTCGCCGCGCACCCAGATCTGCGCGACCTTGCGGGAATCGCTGATCGGCTGGTGGGTCAGCGCGTCATTGCCCAGCAGCGGTTGCTGCGCGTAGTTCTTCAGTGCCTGCTCGTAGTCGGCGCCGGAAGCCTGGAAGGCGGCGCGGATGTAGCGATCGTCGACGAACTGCTCGACGTTCAGCCCGCGGTCGGCTTTCTTCAGCAGCTTCAGGGTATCGATGGCGGTGGCCACGGCCTGGCGATACTCCGGCTTCCAGGTCAGGTCGCGGGTCTGCAGGCCGAGCGGGCCGTGGAACAGGTAGTTCACCTCGGCGGGAATGCCGGCGACCTGTTCGATCAGCTCGCTGTACTTCTCCGGGTCTTTGGCCAGCAACTGGTTGGCCTCGTACGTGGCACGCAGGTAGGCCTCGACGATTTCCGGGTACTTCTGCGCGTAGTCGGCTTCGACCAGCGCGCCATGGAAGGTCGGCGCCTTGGCCTGGGAGCCGTCGTAGATCTTGCGGGCGATGCCCCGGCTTTCGAACAGCTCGGCGAAGGGCACGAAGTCGGCGTGGGCGGCGATCTTGTTGGCCTGCAGGGCAGAGCCGGCAACTTCCGGCGGCTGCGCGATGATGGTGACGTCCTTCTCCGGGTCCCAGCCCTGGGCGGCGATGGCGCGCAGCAGCAGGCCGTGGGCGGTGGAGGCGAAGGGCACGGAGATGGTCTGGCCCTTGAGTTCGGCCAGTGACTGCACCTTGGACGAGGCGGGCACGACGATGCCGTTGCCGCTGCCGTCGATGCTGCCCGAGAGCACGCTGATGAACAGGCTGCGCTTGCCGGCGGCCTCGTGGGCGACGCCGTTGAGCGAGCCGGGGAAGTCGGCCATGGCGCCGAAGTCGAGCTTGCCGGCGACCATCTCGTTGGTCAGTGGCGCGCCGCTGGTGAAGTTCTTCCACTGCACGTCGTACTGCACGTCCTTGTACGCGCCGTCGTGGGGCAGGTACTTGTCGAGCAGGCCGAGTTCGCGGATCAACAGGCCGCCGGCGGCGCAGTTGATGGTGGTGTCCTGGGTGCCGATGGCGACGCGGATGGTTTCGCCGTGGGCAGCGATGCTGGCAATGGCGAGCGCGAGGCCGGCCAGGGTGGTGCGCAAGGTCATGGGTGTTCCCCTCGAATCATGAGTGTTGGAATCGTCTCCGCCGCAGGCCTTGCGGTGGGAAACGAGGGGCGGTGCATCAGGCGTCCGGTCGTTGGCCGGTAGCGTTTCTGGTTATCGGTGTCGCTCGGTGTTCACCTGTAGGAGCGGGCCATGCCCGCGATCGCGCGCATGGCGCGCTCCTACAGGGA
>CBIGPF010000144.1:0-15977 GCA_966191535.1 uncultured Pseudomonas sp.
AGCGCTTCTCGGATTCAACCCAGAAACGGTGGTGCTGCAGGTTCGGCAGGAAACGGCGGCGGGTTTTGTTGTGTGCGTGGGAAATGTTGTTCCCGGTAACCGGACCCTTACCGGTCACTTGGCAAACTCTCGACATGGCTCAGCCCTCTGTAAACCACATGCCAAACCCGGCATGGGTTGGCTGCTTAACTCAATAGGATTCTCAGTTTCACCAAGGTCTTAACTGCCGCTTCGCCGCGATCGAGTCGCAGGATCAGAGCAGGGCCCCAGAAAAGAGCGCAGCTTTATATCAGAAAGTCACTTCCAGCTGCAAGGGAAAGCATGACACGGAAAAGCCGATGCCAGCCCCCGTGGGCCGCGGCACTGGTGCCGTTCGTCGCCTGTCATCGTTGTGACGGGCGGCGGCATGGTCTAGGGTAGCTCCTTCGAGGCTGCCAACAGCCTTGCATGACCTGCCCAGCCTCGCGGATGGGCATATTGCCAGCTTACACGGAGTCCGTCATGCGTCTCGCCCTGCTTGCCCTCCTTCTTTCCCCTGCCCTCGCCAGCGCCGCCTCGCTGAGCGTATGCACCGAAGCCAGTCCCGAAGGCTTCGACGTGGTCCAGTACAACTCGCTGACCACCACCAATGCATCGGCCGACGTGCTGATGAACCGCCTGGTGGACTTCGACGCCGCCCGCGGCGAAGTGGTGCCGAGCCTGGCCGAGAGCTGGAAGGTGTCCGACGATGGCCTGACCTACGACTTCCAGCTGCGCGACGGCGTGGCCTTCCACCACACCGACTACTTCAAGCCCAGCCGCGCACTGAGCGCCGACGACGTGGTGTTCAGCTTCCAGCGCATGCTCGACCCGGCCCAGCCCTGGCACAAGGTTGCACAGAGCGGCTTCCCCCACGCTCAGTCGATGCAACTGCCGAGCCTGGTCAAGGCCGTGGAGAAGGTCGACGCCCAGCACGTGCGCTTCAGCCTCAACCACCCGGACGCCACCTTCCTGGCGATGCTCAGCATGGGCTTCGCTTCCATCTATTCCGCCGAGTACACCGACCAGTTGATGAAGGCCGGCACCCCGGAGAAACTCAACGCCCAGCCGATCGGTACCGGGCCCTTCGTCTTCAAGCGTTTCCAGAAGGATGCCGTGGTGCGCTACAGCGCCAATGCCGAGTACTTCGGCGGCAAGCCGGCTGTGGATAACCTGGTGTTCGCCATCACCCCGGACGCCAGCGTGCGCCTGCAGAAGCTCAAGCGCGGGGAATGCCAGATCGCCCTGTCGCCCAAGCCGCTGGACGTCGAGGCCGCGCAGAAGAACGCCGAGCTCAAGGTCGAGCAGACCCCGGCCTTCATGACCGCGTTCGTCGGCATCAACAGCCAGCACCCGCCGCTGGACAACGCCAAGGTGCGCCAGGCGATCAACCTCGCCTTCGACAAGAACACCTACCTGAAGAGCGTATTCGCCGGTAGTGCCACCGCCGCCGACGGTATCTACCCGCCCAACACCTGGAGCTACGCCAAGGACATCCCCGGCTACCCCCGCGACCTGGACAAGGCCCGCGCGCTGCTGGCCGAGGCCGGGCACAAGGACGGTTTCAAGACCACCATCTGGACCCGTCCCTCCGGCAGCCTGCTCAACCCCAACCCCAGCGTCGGCGCACAGCTGCTGCAGGCGGACCTGGCGCAGATCGGCATCCAGGCCGAAATCCGCGTGATCGAATGGGGCGAACTGATCCGCCGCGCCAAGGCCGGCGAGCATGACCTGCTGTTCATGGGCTGGGCTGGCGACAACGGCGACCCGGACAACTTCCTCACCCCGCAATTCTCCTGCGCCAGCGTCAAGTCCGGGCTGAACTTCGCACGCTACTGCGATGCCAAGCTCGACGGCCTGATCAGCCAGGGCAAGGTAGTGGCCGACCAGGGCAAGCGCAGCGAGCTGTACCACCAGGCCCAGCAGATCATCCACGACCAGGCCCTGTGGCTGCCGCTGGCGCACCCGACCGCCTCGGTACTGACCCGCGAGAACGTCAAGGGCTACGCGGCGAACCCCTTCGGCCGCCAGGACTACTCGAAGGTGCAGCTCTGAGCGGCGAACTGCTCGACCATCTGCTGCCGGAGTTCCAGTTCGCCGAGCGGCACTCGCTGACCATGCGGGCGTCGCCCGGCCAGGTGCTGGACGCCGTGAGCCAACTCACCATCGAGCACGACCCGCTGGTGCAGCGTTTCCTGCAGATCCGCGAGGCGCCGGCCCGGCTGGCCCTGCGCCTGGGGCTGCGCAACGCCCTGGCGGAGCGCCCGCGCTTCGGCCTGCATGAGTTCACCCTGTTGGGCCGCAACACCGACCGCGAACTCGCCTACGGGCTGATCGGGCGCTTCTGGCGCAGCGACTTCGGGCTGCGCCCATGCGCCGACGGCGAAGGCTTCCGGCGCTTCGCCGAGCCCGGCACCGCCAGGCTGGTGCTGTATTTCTCCTGCGAACCGGCCGCACAGGGCGGCTTCACCCACGTCCGAACGGAAACCCGCGTGCATTGCCCGGACCGCCGCAGTCGCCTGCTGTTCTCGCCCTACTGGCTGGCGATCCGCCCGGTCAGCGGGCTGATCCGCCGACGTCTGCTGCGCGACATCCAGCGTCGCGTCTCAGACCATCCCCAGCTCGGCCATTGATTGCGGCTCGCCATCGCCGACGATGAAGTGATCCAGCACGCGCACGTCGATCAGCGCCAGCGCCTCGACGATGCGCTGGGTGAGCAGGTGATCCGAGCGGCTCGGCTCACAAACCCCGGAAGGATGATTGTGCGCCAGGATCAGCGCAGCGGCGTTGTGCGCCAGGGCGCGCTTGACGATCTGCCGGGGATAGACGCTGGCGCTGTCGATCGAGCCGTGGAACAGCACCTCGAACTCCAGCACCCGGTGGCGGTTGTCCATGAACAGGCAGGCGAACACCTCGTGGGGCTCATGGCGCAGCCGCGCCTTGAGGAAGTTGCGCACCGCTTGCGGGCTCTCCAGCGCGGGGCCGCGATCCATGTCCTCGGCCAGGTGCCGGCGGCTCATCTCCAGCACCGCCTGGAGCTGGGCGAACTTCGCCGGGCCCAGGCCGTGGTGGCGGCAGAAGGCTTCCAGGTTTGCCTCGAGCAACGCACGCAGGCTGCCGAACTCCACCAGCAGCCGGCGCGCCAGGTCGACGGCGCTGCAGCCGGCCACGCCGGTGCGCAGGAAGATGGCCAGCAATTCGGCATCGCTCAGGCTTGCCGCGCCCCGCTCGAGGAGTTTCTCCCGAGGGCGCTCCGCCGCCGGCCAGTCAAGAATTCTCACGCCACCTCCCAGGTCAGGCCCGCCCGCTGTTCCGCTGCGGGCGCTGTGCTATCTTAGCCCCCTCGCTTCGCGCAGCCGGAGGCCTGGGGAGGCGTCGTCGGCTTCAGCGCGCGTCATCCATTTCCGTATTTAAGGCTGGCCTATGCAGCGGCTCTATCGTAAACGCATCGTTCTGGGCGTCGGCGGCGGTATCGCCGCCTACAAGAGCGCCGAACTGGTCCGCCGGTTGCGCGATCAGGGCGCCGAGGTGCGTGTCGTGATGACCCAGGGCGGCCGCGAGTTCATCACTCCGCTCACACTCCAGGCGCTGTCCGGCCACCCGGTTCACCTGGATCTGCTCGACCCCGCCGCCGAAGCGGCCATGGGGCATATCGAGCTGGCCCGTTGGGCTGACCTCGTGCTGATCGCCCCTGCCACCGCCGATCTCATGGCACGCCTGGCCCAGGGCGTAGCCAACGACCTGCTGACCACCCTGGTGCTCGCCACCGACGCGCAGGTTGCGCTCGCCCCGGCCATGAACCAGGCCATGTGGCGCGACCCGGCCACCCAGGTGAATGCCGAACTGCTGCGTTCGCGCGGTCTGCACTTCTTCGGCCCCGCCGCCGGCAGCCAGGCCTGCGGCGACGTCGGCCCCGGACGCATGCTCGAAGCCGAGGAACTGGCACAACTCGCCGCCGACTGTTTCGAGTTCAAGGCCCTGACCGGCCAGCACATCCTGATCACGGCAGGTCCTACCCAGGAAAACATCGACCCGGTGCGCTACATCACCAACCACAGCTCCGGGAAGATGGGCTTCGCCCTCGCCGAGGCGGCCGCCGAAGCCGGCGCCCGCGTGACCCTGGTGACCGGCCCGGTGCACCTGCCGACCCCGGACCGGGTGAGCCGTGTCGACGTGGTCAGCGCCCGCGACATGCTCGCCGCGTGCGAAGCGGCAATGCCGGCGGACATCCTGATCGCCTCCGCCGCCGTGGCCGACTACCGCCCGGAGCTGGTCGCGACGCAGAAACTCAAGAAAGACCCCACCAAGGGTGACGGATTGCTCTTGCAGCTGGTGCGCAATCCCGACATTCTCGCCACCCTCTCGCTGCGCGAGGACCGGCCCTTCAGCGTCGGCTTCGCCGCGGAGACCGAGAACCTGCTCGAGTACGCCTCGCGCAAGCTCAAGGACAAGAATCTCGATCTGATCGTCGCCAATGACGTCGCAAATCCGTCCATCGGCTTCAATAGTGAAGAGAACGCCATCACGGTCATCGACCGCGAATTGCACAAGACTGCGTTCGCCCAGACCAGCAAGGGCAAGATTGCCCGCCAGCTGATCGCCTTCATCGCCGAACGCATCAATCAACACTGAGAACTCAATGCATTCCCTGCAAGCCAAGATCCTCGATCCCCGCCTGGGCAGCGACTTCCCGCTGCCGCAGTACGCCACCCCGGGTTCCGCCGGCCTCGACCTGCGCGCCATGCTCAAGGAGGACTGCGTCCTCGAGCCGGGCCAGACCGTGCTGATCCCCACCGGCCTGTCCATCTACATCGCCGATCCTGGCCTGGCAGCACTGGTCCTGCCGCGTTCCGGCCTGGGCCACAAGCACGGCATCGTGCTGGGCAACCTGGTCGGCCTGATCGATTCGGACTACCAGGGCGAGCTGATGGTTTCCTGCTGGAACCGCGGCGAGACGGCATTCAGGATCGCCATCGGCGAGCGCATCGCCCAGCTGGTGCTGGTGCCGGTGGTACAGGCGCATTTCGAGCTGGTCGAGACGTTCGACGAGAGCCAGCGCGGTGCCGGCGGCTTCGGTCATTCCGGCAGCCATTGACCCTTTCCCTTTTCAGGATGAATCGCCGAGGAGACGTTGCATGAAACTTTTCCAACGCACTGCCAAGGACAGCGCCGACCTGCCGGAACTCGTACCGGCGGAGAAGCCCGTCAAGGGACCGGCCGCCAAGGTCGATCTGAAACCGCTGCTGCCTGCCTTCGTTCTCACCGTCGGCGGCGTGGCGGCGGCCGGCGCGCTGCTGTGGTTCAGCCTGTTCGGTCAGGCTGACAAGACCCATGTCACCCAGCTGAGCAGCGCCTGGTCGGAAAGCCAGTCCGGCGCGCTGCGCCAGTCCCTCAGCCTGCTGACGGCGGACAGCCGCGCCATGGCGAGCGACCCACAATTGCTGCCGGCCCTGCAGAGCAATGACCCGACGCGCATCGCCGCGCTGGAGAAGACCCTGACCCAGGGCCACCTGGACGCGCTGGTGGACGTTCACCTGAACGCCAACGGCCAGGCCGTGCAGGATGCCTCCCGCCCCGGCCCGCTGAACTATGCCGCGCTGGACATGCTGCACCGCGTCGAGAGCGGCCAGACCGTCGCCCCGGAAGCCTACAAGGTCGGCACTCGCTGGCTGGTGTACAGCCCTACCGCCCTGCGTGCCGCGGACAACTCGATCCAGGGTTCGCTGCTGCTGGTGGTCGACCTGCAGCGCCTGCTCGGCAGCCTGCCGCCGATGTCCGCCGATATCGGTCAGCTGCAGCTTTCCCAGCAGTTCGGCAACTCGCCGGCACAGGTCCTGCTGCAGCGAGGCCAGGCTGGTGACGCCGCGCCGATCAGCACGTCCAGCGGCAATCCGAACTGGAAGCTGACCTTCACCCCCGGCCCGACCATCACCGATCCGCTGTACTCGCCAAGCATGCTGGGCATCGCCGCACTGCTCGCGCTGGTGGGCGGCCTGCTCGGCCTCTACTTTGCGCAGAGCGCCATGCAGCGCCGCGTCAGCAAGGACGCCCAAGCCCTGGGGCAGTTCATTCAGGAACTCGCCGGCCAACGCACTGCCAAAGCTCCTGAGCTGAGCCTGCCGAGTCTGCAGGCGCTGGCCCAGGCGCTGGCCCGCCAGCCACGCCGCAAGACCGAAACACCCAGCGCCAGCACGTCCGCCGCGCCTGCAGCCCCCGCTCAGCCGACTCCGGCTGTCGTCGCTGCCAGCGCCCCGGCGGCTGGTGCCGAAACGCCATTGGTCGATCCGCTATTCCAGAACACCGACATTCTGGACATCGACATTCTTGATGAAGACCAGGATCTCCTGGGATTGGAGCAAACATCCGCTATGAGCACGCCAAAAGCCCCGCAACTGCCCGCCAGCATCTTCCGCGCCTACGACATCCGTGGCGTGGTCGGTGACACCCTGACCGCCGAGACCGCCTACTGGGTCGGCCGCGCGATCGGTTCCGAAAGCCTGGCGCGCGGCGAGCCGTGCGTCTCCGTGGGTCGCGATGGCCGCCTGTCCGGCCCCGAGCTGGTGCAGCAACTGATCCAGGGTCTGGTCGATTGCGGTTGCCAGGTCACCGACATCGGCATGGTGCCGACGCCGGTCCTGTACTACGCAGCCAACGTCCTGGAAGGCAAGTCGGGCGTGATGCTTACCGGCAGCCACAACCCGCCAGACTACAACGGCTTCAAGATCGTCGTCGCCGGCGAGACCCTGGCCAACGAGCAGATCCAGGCCCTGCGCGATCGCATCCAGAACGACGACCTCGCCTCCGGCGTGGGCAGCGTGCAGCAGATCGATATCCTGCCGCGCTACTTCCAGCAGATCCGCGACGACATCGCCCTGGCCAAGCCGCTGAAGGTGGTGGTGGACTGCGGCAACGGCGTGGCCGGCGTGATCGCTCCGCAGCTGATCGAGGCCCTGGGCTGCACCGTGATCCCGCTGTACTGCGACGTTGACGGCACCTTCCCCAACCACCACCCGGATCCGGGCAAGCCCGAGAACCTGGAAGACCTGATCGCCAAGGTGAAAGAGACCGGCGCCGACCTCGGCCTGGCCTTCGACGGCGACGGCGACCGCGTGGGCGTGGTGACCAACGAAGGCACCATCATCTACCCAGACCGCCTGCTGATGCTGTTCGCCAAGGACGTGGTATCGCGCAACCCCGGCGCCGACATCATCTTCGACGTCAAATGCACCCGTCGCCTGATCTCCCTGATCAGCGGCTACGGCGGCCGCCCGGTGATGTGGAAGACCGGTCACTCGCTGATCAAGAAGAAAATGAAAGAAACCGGCGCCCTGCTCGCCGGCGAGATGAGCGGCCACATCTTCTTCAAGGAACGCTGGTACGGCTTCGACGACGGCATCTACAGCGCCGCGCGCCTGCTGGAAATCATCAGCCTGGACAAGCGCGATGCCGAGCGCGTGTTCTCCGCGTTCCCGATGGACATCTCTACCCCGGAAATCAACATCACCGTCACCGACGAGGGCAAGTTCGCCCTGATCGAGGCGCTGCAGGCCCGTGGCCAGTGGGGTGAAGCCAACCTCACCACCCTCGACGGCGTGCGTGTGGATTACCCCAAAGGCTGGGGCCTGGTTCGCGCCTCCAACACCACGCCGGTGCTGGTCCTGCGCTTCGAGGCGGATTCCCAGGACGAACTGGAACGCATCAAGGACGTGTTCCGTACCCAGCTGAAAGCGGTCGACCCCGCCCTCAGCCTGCCCTTCTGACCCTGTAGCACTATGCTGGAGCCCACCATGACCCAGAGCCGCGATGACGCCGCCCAGGTTGCCCGCGTCCTTGCCGAAGCCCTGCCCTACATCCGCCGCTTCGTCGGCAAGACGCTGGTGATCAAGTACGGCGGCAACGCCATGGAGACGGACGAGCTGAAGAACAGCTTCGCCCGCGACGTGGTGCTGATGAAAGCCGTCGGCATCAATCCGGTGGTGGTCCATGGTGGCGGCCCGCAGATCGGCGACCTGCTCAGCCGCCTGTCGATCGAAAGCCACTTCATCGATGGCATGCGCGTTACCGACGCGCAGACCATGGACGTGGTGGAGATGGTCCTCGGCGGCCAGGTGAACAAGGACATCGTCAACCTGATCAACCGCCATGGCGGCAGCGCCATCGGCCTGACCGGCAAGGACGCCGAGCTGATCCGCGCGAAGAAGCTCACCGTCACCCGCCAGACGCCCGAGATGACCAAGCCGGAAATCATCGACATCGGCCATGTGGGCGAAGTCACCGGGGTCAACGTCGACCTGCTGAACATGCTGGTCCAGGGCGACTTCATCCCGGTCATCGCACCGATCGGCGTCGGCGCCAACGGCGAGTCGTACAACATCAATGCCGACCTGGTGGCTGGCAAGGTGGCCGAGGCGCTGAAGGCCGAGAAGCTGATGCTGCTCACCAACATCGCCGGCCTCATGGACAAGCAGGGCCAGGTCCTCACCGGCCTGACCACCGAGCAGGTCAACGAGCTGATCGCCGACGGCACCATCTACGGCGGCATGCTGCCGAAGATCCGTTGCGCCCTCGAAGCGGTGCAGGGCGGCGTGACCAGCGCACACATCATCGATGGTCGCGTGCCCAACGCCGTGCTGCTGGAGATCTTCACCGACAGCGGTGTCGGCACCCTGATCACCAACCGCAAGCAGCGCTGATCGAAAACGACACCCGACTGGAGCGATCCACGCGGGTGTTTTTTTGCCTGTTCGAGGCTGCTTCGGCCTCAGGGACGTCCTGACTCGAACAGGTCTTCAGGAGTTTGTCCGACATGGCCGCGTCTCCCGTTTCCCGCAATGACTTCAGCTTCTTCCACGGCCTGCGCGTGCGCTGGTCAGAGGTCGACCCGCAAGGCATCGTCTTCAACGGCAACTACCTGACCTACGCCGACGTCGCCACGACCGAGTACTACCGCCACCTGGGCGTGAACTATCCGGCCGACCTGCTGCGTGGCGGCGGCGACCTGTTCGCGGTGAAGACCACCCTGGAATACCTGGCACCGGCGCGCTTCGACGACTGGCTGGAAATGGGCGTGCGCGTCAGCCGGCTCGGCCGCAGCAGCCTGACCTTCCAGGTATCGATCTGGTGTGATGAAACCCTGTTGACGCTGGGAGAGCTAATCTACGCCTATGCCGGCGAAGACCGCACGAGCCAGCCCCTGCCGGACTGGCTACGCGGGAAGATCAACGAGTTCGAGCGCGTCTCGCCTCAGCAGTAAGGGCCGCAAGCAACAAGCGCGGCGAGCGTTGGCCTCAGTTACCGCCAGAAATCTGGGCGAAACGCGCACGGTCGGCGGCGAAACTGTCCTGCGCCTGCGAGCGCAGTTGCTGGTAGCGGGCGATGTCCTGCTGCAGACGCTGCTCGTCGCTGCGCAGGTTGCCCAGTTGCTCGACCAGATCGTCCGGCACCTGGCGCCCGGCGCGCTCCTGGTCGGCAGCGCGGGCCTGCAGGCCGGCCTGCTGCATTTTCAGTGACTGCAGGTTGCCCTTGGCCACGCTGGCCAACCCATCGAGCTCGGCCAGCTTGCGGTCACGGGCACGATCAACATCGTCCACGCTGGTATACATGCGCATCAGCTGCTGGTCGGAACTGGCACGGGCTGCATCCGCCTTGCGCTGCTCGATCTCGGCGGCGGTCGGTGCCGGCGGCACCTCGCGGATCACCCGCCCCTGATCGTTAAGCACCTGGTAGCCCTTGCCGATGTACTGCGGCGGTACACCCAGGCGGTCGATGACGGTGATGCCCCGGTCATCCACGTACCGGTACATCTCCACCTGGCCGCTCGGCTGACCGGCAGCCAGCGCCTGGCCTGCGAGCATGGCCCCCAGAAGCCCCATCAACACCCTGTAGCGGAAAGCACCCTGCTTGGCCATGCCCGACACCCTTGTTCCGGTTAGATACCGTACTGCGCTCGATAGGCCTCGACTGCCGCGAGATGCTGCTTGAGCTGCCCATCACCGGCCAGATACTCCAGCACTTGCTCCAGCGAGACAATGCTTACGACCGGAATCGAAAAGTCCCGTTCAACTTCCTGGATTGCCGACAGTTCGCCCTTGCCACGCTCCTGACGGTTCAGCGCGATCAGTACGCCGGCGGCCTGGGCCCCCTGGGCGTCGATGATCTGCATGACCTCGCGGATCGCGGTGCCGGCAGTGATCACGTCATCGATGATCAGCGCGCGACCGGTCAGCGGTGCGCCGACCAGCGTGCCACCTTCGCCGTGGTCCTTGGCTTCCTTGCGGTTGAAGCACCAGGGCAGGTCGCGGCCATGCTGTTCCGCCAGCGCAATGGCTGTAGCGGCCGCCAGTGGAATTCCTTTATAGGCCGGGCCGAACAACACGTCGAAAGGTATGCCGCTGTCGACCACTGCGCTGGCGTAGAAACGCCCCAGCTGGGACAGCGCAACGCCGGTGTTGAACAGGCCTGCATTGAAGAAGTACGGACTGGTGCGCCCGGACTTGAGGGTGAATTCGCCGAAGCGAAGAACGCCGCGCTCGATAGCGAAGCGGATGAAATCGCGCTGATATGGCTGCATGGGAGAGAACCGGCCGGTATGAATTTAGCTAAACCGTTTGAGCTCGGGTATCATACACACACGTGATTTTGGGGGCCATTTATGCGGATCATCAGTGTGAACGTGAATGGTATTCAGGCTGCAGCCGAGCGTGGATTGCTCAGTTGGCTGCAAGCCCAGAATGCCGACGTGATCTGCTTGCAGGATACCCGCGCCTCCGCTTTCGATCTGGATGACCCATCCTACCAACTGGATGGCTACTTCCTGTACGCCTGCGATGCCGAAGTGCCCAGTCAGGGTGGCGTCGCACTCTATAGTCGTCTGCAACCCAAGGCTGTCATAAGCGGCCTGGGTTTCGAGATGGCCGATCGTTACGGGCGCTACCTGCAAGCCGATTTCGATAAGGTGAGTATCGCCACTCTCCTGCTGCCTACCGGGCAGGAAGGGGATGAGAACCTGAACCACAAGTTCAAGTTCATGGACGATTTCGCCCAGTACATGAACAAGCAGCGCCGCAAGCGCCGCGAATACATCTATTGCAGCTCGCTCTACGTTGCGCACCAGAAGCTGGACGTGAAGAACTGGCGCGAATGCCAGCAATCTCCGGGCTTCATGGCGCCGGAGCGCGGCTGGATGGATGAGATCTTCGGCACCATGGGCTATGTCGACGCCCTGCGCGAGGTCAACCGCGAAGGCGACCAGTACAGCTGGTGGCCGGAAAGCGAACAGGCCGAGCTGCTCAACCTGGGCTGGCGCTTCGACTATCAGATCCTCACGCCGGGTCTGCGCCGCTTCGTGCGCAGCGCCAAGCTGCCGCGCCAGCCGCGCTTCTCCCAGCATGCGCCGCTGATCGTGGACTACGACTGGACCCTGAGCATCTGAGTCCTGTCGCCCCGCCGCCAGGCGGACAGAAAAAAGCCGGCTCCAAGCCGGCTTTTTCGTGCCTGGAATTCGTCGCCTACTTGATCGGGCGCCAGGTGAAGGGATAGCGGTAATCCAACCCTTCGTTGGCCTTGATCCCGGCGATGATGGTGAGCACCAGCGCGCCGATGCTCACCAGTCCCAGCAGGAAGAAGCCGATCACCACCAGCATCAGCAGGAAGCTGACCACCACCGCAAGGCTCACGGTGATCTGGAAGTTCAGCGCTTCCTTGCCCTGGCGATCCACGAACGGGTCCGATTCACGCTTGATCTGCCAGACGATCAGCGGCCCGAGCAGGTTGCCGAAGGGAAAGATGAAGCCGAGGAAGGCGGCGAAGTGACAGAACATCGCCCACTGACGGGCTTCCTGGCTCGGCTGAACCTGCTGTACCGGTACTTCGTCGCTCATCCTTTCGCTCCTTGCACGTGAAGATCAGGCGGACTCACCGCCTGTCGGGTCAGTCCGCCAGCGCAGCGCGCTGCAGTTCGAACAGTTCGCGCAGACCCTGCTGCGCCAGTTCCAGCATGGCATTCAGCTCGGCCGGCTGGAAGGGCGCGCCCTCGGCGGTACCCTGGACTTCGATGAAGCCGCCGGCATCGGTCATGACCACGTTCAGGTCGGTCTCGGCGGCGGAGTCTTCCAGGTAGTCCAAGTCCAGCACCGGCTCGCCCTGGTACATGCCCACGGAAACAGCGGCGACCATCTGCTTGAGCGGGTTGCCCTTCAGTGCACCGCGCTTCTTCAGAACGGCCAGGGCGTCGATCAGCGCCACGGTGGCGCCAGTGATGGACGCCGTGCGGGTACCGCCGTCGGCCTGGATTACATCGCAGTCGATGTACAGGGTGTTCTCGCCCAGCTTGCTCAGGTCCAGCGCGGCGCGCAGGGAACGGCCGATCAGGCGCTGGATTTCCAGGGTGCGGCCACCCTGCTTGCCGCGCGCGGCTTCACGCTGGTTACGCTCGCCGGTCGAGCGCGGCAGCATGCCGTACTCGGCGGTCAGCCAGCCCTGGCCCTGGCCCTTGAGGAAGCGCGGCACACCGGATTCGGCACTGACGGTGCAGATCACCTTGGTGTCGCCGAACTCGACCAGCACGGAGCCCTCGGCGTGCTTGGTGTAATGGCGGGTGATACGGATCGGGCGCAGTTGGTCGGCGGCGCGGCCACTGGGACGGTTCATGGAGGCATCCTGTACAGATTACTGGCGGGGGAATGTCCGCCATTATAGAGGCCAGCGGACGGGTGCAACCACCGCCAGCGTGCTGCGGCGCGCCACGCTGGGGTACAATTACCGGTTTCCGACGACCTGTCGGCCGTTTTCCAAGCCCTTTAGAGAGGTGACTCCATGGTCCACAGCATGACCGCCTTCGCCCGCGTCGAGAGCGCCAGCGCCCATGGAACCCTCAGTTGGGAGCTGCGCTCGGTCAACCACCGTTACCTCGAGCCCAACCTGCGCCTGCCCGAAGCCTTCCGCGACCTCGAAGGCGCGGTGCGCGAGGCCCTGCGCCAGGGCCTGTCGCGCGGCAAGGTGGAGTGCACCCTGCGCTTCAACGAGGAAAACGCCGGCAAGGCGCTGCAGGTCGACCGCGAGCGCGCCGCGCAGCTGGTCACCGCCGCCGAAACCGTCGCCGGCCTGATCAAGAATCCCGCCGCGCTGGACCCGCTGGCCGTGCTGGCCTGGCCAGGCGTGCTGGTAGGCGATGCCGCCGACCCGCAGGCGCTCAACGCCAGCGCGCTGGCCGCCTTCACCCAGGCCCTCGACGAGCTCAAGGCCGGCCGTGCCCGCGAAGGCGCCGAGCTTTCGAAGATCATCGACGATCGCCTGACGGCCATGCAGGAAGACGTGGCCAGCCTGCGCCAGCTGGTGCCGGAAATGCTCGCCAACCAGCGCCAGAAAGTGCTCGACCGTTTCACCGAGATGAAAGCCGAGCTCGACCCGCAGCGCCTGGAGCAGGAAATGGTCCTGCTGGCGCAGAAGAGCGACGTCGCCGAAGAGCTGGATCGCCTGACCACCCATGTCACCGAAGTACGCCGCGTGCTCAAGGCCGGTGGCGCCGCCGGTCGGCGCCTGGACTTCCTGATGCAGGAACTCAACCGCGAGGCCAACACGCTAGGCTCGAAGGCGTTCGACCCGCGCTCCACCCAGGCGGCGGTCAACCTCAAGGTCCTGATCGAGCAGATGCGCGAGCAGGTCCAGAATATCGAGTAAGCCGGACGCTTCCGGCTTCAATACCCGTCAACCGCAACTCCAGGAAAGCGCCATGTCCGGCACCCTCTACATCGTTTCCGCGCCGTCGGGCGCCGGCAAGACCAGCCTGGTCAAGGCCCTGCTCGACGCCATGCCCAGCGTGCGCGTCTCCGTCTCCCACACCACCCGCGGCATGCGTCCGGGCGAGGTGGACGGCGTGAACTACCACTTCGTCGGTCACGACACTTTCCGCGCCATGCTCGAGCGCAACGAGTTCCTCGAGCACGCGCAGGTCTTCGACAACCTCTACGGCACCTCCCAGCGCTGGGTCGAGAAGACCCTCGCCGAAGGCAACGACCTGATCCTGGAGATCGACTGGCAAGGCGCGCAGCAGGTACGCCGGCTGATGCCCCAGGCGCAGTCGATCTTCATCCTGCCGCCGACCCAGGAAGCCCTGCGCCAGCGCCTGACCAACCGCGGCCAGGACAGCGACGAGGTGATCGAGCGGCGCATGCAGGAAGCCGTCAGCGAAATGAGCCACTATGTGGAATATGATCACCTGGTGATCAACGACGATTTCGCCCACGCGCTGGAAGATCTCAAGGCGATCTTCCGCGCTCGCCAGCTGCGCCAGGATGCCCAGCAGCAACGCCACACCGAGCTGCTGCAACGCCTGTTGGCCTGAAGTCGCCGAGAGAAGGCACTTCCATAAAGATTGGCGATTTTTTAGACTATCCAGTCCGCCCGGTATTTCTCCGGGTCTCCATTTGCGTAATGAGGAACACCATGGCCCGCGTCACCGTTGAAGACTGCCTGGACAACGTCGATAACCGTTTCGAGCTGGTCATGCTCGCCACCAAGCGTTCGCGCCAGCTGGCCACCGGCGGCAAAGAGCCGAAGGTACCGTGGGAAAACGACAAGCCCACCGTGGTCGCCCTGCGCGAAATCGCCTCGGGCCTGGTGGATGCTGACATCGTTCAGCAGGAGGACGTGGTTGAAGAAGAGCCGCTGTTCGCTGCTTTTGAAGACGAGGCCAACAACGAGGCCCTGTAAGTCGATGTCCGGCCGACGAATCGGCACACCGCGACACGCAGCTCGGCAGGGGGTGAACCCATGCCGAGCATAGACGCCTTCGCCGACCGGCTGTCGAGCTATCTGGGCCCGGATCAGGTCAACCTGGTCCGCCGCGCCTACTACTACGCCGAGCAGGCCCACGACGGGCAGCGCCGCCGCAGCGGCGAGGCTTACGTCACTCATCCGCTCGCCGTCGCCAATATCCTCGCCGACATGCACATGGACCATCAGAGCCTGATGGCGGCCATGCTGCACGACGTGATCGAGGACACCGGCATCGCCAAGGAAGCGCTCACCGCGCAGTTCGGCGAGACCGTCTCGGAACTCGTGGACGGGGTCAGCAAGCTGACCCAGATGAACTTCGAGTCCAAGGCCGAGGCGCAGGCCGAGAACTTCCAGAAGATGGCCATGGCCATGGCGCGCGACATCCGCGTGATCCTGGTGAAGCTGGCCGACCGCCTGCACAACATGCGCACCCTGGAAGTGCTGTCCGGCGAGAAGCGCCGGCGCATCGCCAAGGAAACCCTGGAAATCTACGCCCCCATCGCCAACCGGCTAGGCATGCACAGCATGCGCGTGGAATTCGAGGACCTGGGCTTCAAGGCCATGCACCCGATGCGCTCCGAGCGCATCCGCCAGGCGGTGAAGAAGGCCCGTGGCAATCGCCGCGAGATCGTCGGCAAGATCCAGGAATCGCTGGTCAACTGCCTCGCCCGCGAAGGCATGGAAGGCCAGGTCCTGGGCCGCGAGAAGCACCTGTTCAGCATCTACAAGAAGATGCGCGGCAAGCGCAAGGCGTTCAACGAGATCATGGACGTCTACGCCTTCCGCGTCATCGTCGACAAGGTCGACACCTGCTACCGCGTGCTCGGCGCCGTGCACAACCTGTACAAGCCGTTCCCCGGTCGCTTCAAGGATTACATCGCGATTCCCAAGGCCAACGGCTACCAGTCGTTGCACACCACCTTGTTCGGCATGCACGGCGTCCCCATCGAGATCCAGATCCGCACCCGCGAGATGGAAGAGATGGCCAACCACGGCATCGCCGCGCACTGGCTGTACAAGTCCAGTGAAGAGGAAGCGCAGAAAGGTACCCACGCCCGCGCCCGCCAGTGGGTGAAGGGCATCCTCGAGCTGCAGCAGCGCGCCGGCAACTCACTGGAATTCATCGAGAACGTGAAGATCGACCTGTTCCCGGACGAGGTCTACGTCTTCACGCCCAAGGGCCG
>CBIGPF010000145.1:0-15844 GCA_966191535.1 uncultured Pseudomonas sp.
CAACATGCTCGGCCCGCTGACCAACCCGGCCGGCGTGAAGCACCAGGTGGTCGGTGTGTTCAGCCAGGCGCTGTGCCGCCCACTGGCCGAAGTGCTCAAGCGCCTGGGCAGCGAGCACATCCTGGTGGTGCACTCCCGCGATGGCCTGGATGAATTCAGCCTGGCCGCGCCCACCCACGTGGCCGAACTGAAGGACGGCGTGGTCACCGAATACGAAGTGCAACCCGAAGACTTCGGCATCAAGAGCCAGAGCCTGATCGGTCTGACCGTGGACAGCCCCCAGCAGTCGCTGGAGCTGATCCGTGATGCCCTCGGCCGTCGCAAGACCGAGGCCGGGCAGAAAGCTGCCGAGCTGATCGTGCTCAACGCTGGCGCCGCGCTGTACGCTGCGGACCTGGCAACCAGCCTGCATGAAGGCATGCAATTGGCCCACGACGCCCTGCACACGGGGCTGGCGCGGGAGAAAATGGAAGAGCTGGCGGCCTTCACCGCCGTTTACCGAGAGGAGAACGCACAGTGAGTGTGCCGACAGTTCTGCAGAAGATCCTGGCCCGCAAGGCCGAAGAAGTCGCCGAACGCCGTGCCCGTGTCGCCTTTGCCGAGGTGGAGCAGCTGGCGCGAGCGGCGGATGCCCCGCGCGGTTTCGCCAACGCCCTGCTGGAGCGCGCCAAGCGCCGCGAGCCGGCGGTGATCGCCGAGGTGAAGAAGGCCTCCCCGAGCAAGGGCATCCTGCGCGAGAACTTCGACCCAGCCGACATCGCCCGCAGCTACGAAGAAGGCGGCGCTGCCTGCCTTTCGGTACTGACCGATATCGACTTTTTCCTCGGTAGCGATGCCTACCTCAAGGAAGCGCGCGCGGCCTGCAAGCTGCCGGTGATCCGCAAGGACTTCCTGATCGATCCGTACCAGGTGGTGGAAGCCCGCGCCATCGGCGCCGATTGCATCCTGCTGATCGTCTCGGCACTGGATGACGTGCGCATGGCCGAACTGGCGTCGGTGGCCAAGGACGTCGGCCTCGACGTGCTGGTGGAAGTGCATGACGCTCCGGAACTGGAGCGTGCGCTGAAGACCCTGGACACGCCGCTGGTTGGCATCAACAACCGCAACCTGCACACCTTCGAGGTGAGCCTGGAAACCACCCTGGACCTGCTGCCGGAAATCCCGCGCGAGCGCATGGTGATCACCGAGAGCGGCATCCTCAACCGCGCTGATGTCGAGCTGATGGAAGTCAGCGACGTGTTCGGCTTCCTGGTTGGCGAAGCCTTCATGCGCGCCGACGAGCCGGGTACCGAGCTCAAGCGCCTGTTCTTCCCCGAGCGCAGCAAGGTCAAACTGGGCGCCGATCCGACCTGACCATTCCTGCGCGCACAAAAAAGCCGGCGATTGCCGGCTTTTTTGTTGTCTGGTGACTTCAGCGAGTACCGAAGACCACCATGGTCTTGCCCTTCACGTGCACCAGACCCTGTTCCTCCAGGCTCTTGAGCACGCGGCCGACCATCTCGCGGGAACAGCCGACGATGCGGCCGATTTCCTGGCGGGTGATCTTGATCTGCATGCCGTCCGGGTGGGTCATGGCGTCCGGCTGCTGGCAGAGATCCAGCAGGGTGCGCGCGACGCGACCGGTGACGTCGAGGAAGGCCAGGTCGCCGACCTTGCGGGTGGTCTTGCGCAGGCGGTCCGCCATCTGGCTGCCGAGGGTCAGGAGAATCTCCGGGTCCTGCTGGCTCAGCTCACGGAACTTCGCGTAGCTGATTTCGGCGACTTCGCATTCGGTCTTGGCGCGGATCCAGGCACTGCGCTCCTGGTTGGCGCTGCCTTCCTTCTCGAAGAGCCCCATCTCCCCGAAGAAGTCGCCGGTGTTGAGGTAACCGATGATCATCTCGCGACCGTCGTCGTCCTCGATCAGGACGGTGACCGAGCCCTTGATGATGAAGAACAGGCTCTCGCAGCGGTCACCGGCGTAGATGATGGTGCTCTTGGCGGTGAAGCGGCGGCGGTGACAGTGCGCGAGCAACTTGTCGAGGTTCTTGATTTTGGGTGTGAGGGTAATAGCTACCATGCCCGAGTCCCGGAAATTATAAGAGTGGCCTTTGCACAACAGGCGCTAATGATTTTTTTATGACCAGCTTTAGTGCCGTGCGTCCCTGGCTCGATCCCCCTCGATCCCCAGGGCGGCAAGATTGCCTTGTGGAGCATTCCTGCTTGTACGTAAATCGGCAAGAGCTTAACAGACGACGTGTTACCAACAATCGGAAAGCAGGAACATTCGTTCGGGCAATTTCTGAGAGTGTGCCAGTAAACCGGCGTCAGCTTAAGCCATAAATGCATACTGGCCGTGTGGAAATGAGACCTGGGTAACAGCCACCGTGCCCAGTGGGCGTGCTAGAGGGCTGTGATAAGCTATCGCCCCTTTTATTCCGGCGGAGTTCCTTGCAATGAAAGCGCGAATCCAGTGGGCGGGCGAGGCGATGTTCCTCGGTGAGTCCGGCAGTGGCCACGTCGTGGTGATGGACGGCCCGCCAGACGCCGGTGGCCGCAACCTGGGCGTACGTCCGATGGAGATGCTCCTGCTCGGCCTGGGTGGTTGCACCAACTTCGACGTGGTCAGCATCCTGAAAAAGGGCCGGCAGCCGGTGGAAAGCTGCGAAGCCTTCCTCGAGGCCGAGCGCGCCGACGAAGACCCGAAGGTATTCACCAAGATCCACGTGCACTTCGTGGTCAAGGGCCGCGGCCTGAAGGAGGCCCAGGTGAAGCGTGCGGTCGAGTTGTCGGCCGAGAAATACTGCTCCGCCTCCATCATGCTCGGCCGCGCCGGCGTCGAGATCACCCACGACTACGAGATCGTGGAACTGGGCTGACAGCCCGCTTCATCCTTTCATCATCAAGGGTGCGCAAACTGTGGCAGAGGTCGCCTGACCTCTGCATAATGCGCCACCTTTTTTCAGGGCCATCCGGTCCGAAACCAAGCAACCACAATCGCCATCGCGAAGAGGTGTAAACCGTCCTACGCAGGTGCTGCCGTACGCATCTGACGGGCATGCTCAACCACGCGGCAGAGCCGCATTTGATGAGAGTTATCCCACGGTGAAAAGCAAACTCAAGCTCCACGGGTTCAACAACCTGACGAAGACCTTGAGCTTCAACATCTATGACATCTGCTATGCCGAGACGCCTGAAGACCAGCAGGCCTACGTGCAGTACATCGACGAAGAGTACGATGCCGAACGTCTCACGCAGATCCTCACCGATGTTGTCGACATCATTGGCGCAAACATCCTGAACATCGCCCGTCAGGATTACGATCCGCAAGGCGCCAGCGTGACCATCCTGATCTCCGAGCAGCCGGTCACCCCGACTGACAGCCAGATCGAGGAATCCCCGGGGCCGCTACCGGAAACCATCCTGGCGCACCTCGACAAGAGCCATATCACCGTGCACACCTATCCGGAGATCCATCCGGTGGAAGGCATCGCGACCTTCCGGGTGGACATCGATGTGTCGACCTGCGGCGTCATCTCGCCGCTGAAAGCGCTCAACTACCTCATCCACCAGTTCGACTCGGACATCGTCACCGTGGATTACCGCGTGCGCGGCTTCACCCGAGACGTTGAGGGCAAGAAGCACTTCATCGACCACGAGATCAACTCGATCCAGAACTATCTCTCCGACGACACGTACGAGGCCTATCAGATGACCGACGTGAACGTGTACCAGGAGAACCTGTTCCACACCAAGATGCTGCTCAAGGAGTTCGACCTGGACAACTACCTGTTCGGCGATGCGACCCGCAACCTGTCGTCCGAGCAGCGCAAGCAGGTGGAAGAGCGTGTACGGCACGAGATGCTGGAAATATTCTACGCGCGCAACATGCCGCGCTGATCGAGCTACTGCGCTGGGAGATACGGCGTTGAAAAGCCGAGCTGAAATGCTCATTTGCTGCAGCAAACTCCGCTTTCATCCCGACTTTTCGTCTTGTCTCTCCTGCGCTCGTAACGCTCGATAGTAGAAACGAAAAAGGGGCGCCCACTGGGCGCCCCTTTTTTTTGCCGGCCGGATCAGATCCGGTAGGTGGACTTGGTCATCACCTTGGACAGCAGCGTCATGCCGAACTTCACCGGCGCCGGGAAGCGCAGGCCGCCGGCCTCGATGGCGCTGGTGGCGTGGTGCTCCTCGTCCTCGCGCATCTGCTCGAGGATGGCGCGGGACTTCTGGTCCTCGGCGGGGATTTCCGCCAGGTGCTCGTCCAGGTGCTTGCACACCTGATCCTCGGTGGCGGCGACGAAGCCCAGGCTGACGCGGTCGCTGATCAGCCCGGCAGCGGCCCCGACGCCGAAGGACAGGCCATAGAAGATCGGGTTCAGCACGCTCGGGCGACTGCCCAGTTCGCGGATCCGCTGTTCGCACCAGGCGAGGTGGTCGACTTCCTCGTCGGCGGCTTCTTCCATGGCCTTGCGTACGGTCGGCAGCTTGGCAGTCAGCGCCTGGCCCTGGTACAGCGCCTGGGCGCAGACCTCGCCGGTGTGGTTGATGCGCATCAGGCCGGCCACATGGCGGGCATCAGTGTCGCTGAGCTCGGCGTCGGGCTGGACGATGGCGGGGGACGGGCGTCCCGGATGACCGCTGAAGGGCAGCAGGGTGCGCAGCGCGGCATCGGCCTGCAGCAGGAAGCGATCAGCGGGAGAGTAGTGACGGTCGGCGGACATGGCGCACCTCCGATAAGGAACATTCGCCCGGCAGTTTACCGGATGGCGGATGACAGGTCTTGCCGAGGTGCGCGCAGCGTCTTCTGCTCGACTGGCAGATCAGCCCGGCGGCCAGTGCATCTGGCGCTGACCCAGCACGTGCATGTGGATGTGGTGCACGGTCTGGCCACCCAGGTCGTTGCAGTTCATCACCACGCGGAAGCCCTCGTCGCAGCCCTGTTCCTTCGCCAGGCGCTGGGCAGTGAAGAGGATATGCCCCGCGAGCGGCTTGTCCGCCTCGGTCAGGTCATTGAGGGTGGAGATGTGCGTCTTCGGGATCACCAGGAAATGCACCGGCGCCTGCGGGCCGATGTCATGGAAGGCGACGACCTGGTCATCTTCATAGAGCTTCTTCGCGGGGATGTCCCCGGCGACGATCTTGCAGAACAGACAGTCCACGAAACGTTCCTCCAGCCTGTGGTTAGGTGCGGGAGTTTAGCGCCCGCCGCGAGGCGGCGCCCAGTGGCGGGTTCAGCCGGCCAGCGCCAGGCGATTGATGCGCCCGGCCAGCTTGCGCATGGCCCAGCGCGGCAGCAGGCGCACACCGAGGGCGAACAGGTGATTGCGCCAGCCGGGAATGATGAGGGCGGGCGCCCGGCGCAGGGCTTTTACGGCCAGGAAGGCGACTTCCTCGGCGGACATGACGCGCTTGCCGTTGTCCAGCTTCCCCAGGTGCATGTCGGCGTTGCGGTAGAAGGCCGTGCGCGTCGGTCCGGGGCACAGCACGGAAACCTTGATACCGCGGCTCTTGAGTTCCTCGCGCAGCCCTTCGGAGAAGTGCAGCACGAATGCCTTGCTGGCGAAGTAGCTGCTCATCCAGGGGCCGGGCAGCAGGCTGGCCATGGAGGCGACGTTCAGTATTCGCCCGCCACCCGTGCGTTCCATCATGGCGCCAATGCCATGGCACAGGCGTGCCAGGGCCAGTACATTGAGCTCCAGCAGTTCCTGTTCGCGGGACCAGTCCTGATCGATGAAGGCGCCGGAGGTCCCGACGCCGGCATTGTTGACCAGCAGCTCGATCTGCCGTCCGCTTTGCTCCAGCTCGTGCAGCAGGCCGGAGATCTGCAGCGGCTCGGAGAGGTCGCAGACACGAAACAGCACCTCCACGCCGAAGCGTTGCGACAATTCGCAGGCGATGCTGTCCAGTGCGTCGCGCTGGCGCGCTACCAGGATCAGTGCCTGGCCGCGGCGGGCGAGGGCTTCGGCCAGGGCCAGACCGATACCGCTGGAAGCGCCGGTGATGAGGGCAAAACGAGGCATTCAGGAGTCTCTGTGGCGGGGTGGCGTTCGACCACGCCCGCCACGGGTTGTTGCATTACTGATCCGAGTCGCCGCCTTCGGTGTCGCCACTGCTGAAGTCGCCGTCGGAAGGCTCCGCGGTAGCTGCCGGATCGGCCGCTTCGTCACCCTGCTGGTGCTGCGAGGCTTGTGCCGCCTGGGCGCGTTCGACGTAGCTCTGGTAGGCCGGGATCGCGATGGCCGCGAGGATACCGCCAAACACCGGGAACAGCAGCCAGGAGAAAGCCAGGACCTTGACGCCGGTGCTGTTGGGCGGCGGCGGCGGGCCGAAGCGGTTGGCGGTCTGCTCGCCGGGCATGAACAGCATCAGCAGACTGAGCACCACGTTGACGAACGGCACGATCAGCGCGAGCCAGAGCCAGCCGGACCAGCCCAGGTCATGCAGGCGCTGTACGCCGATCGGCACGCTGAAGACCATCGCGGCAATGACCACGATGGCGATGGCAGCCACGCCCAGAGGGAGCGACACGGCCATCAGCAGGCTGGCGACCAGGTAGGCGCCGAAGACGATGAAGGACAGGGCGGCGGACCAGCCGAGGTAGCGTACGCGACCGATCCGGCCGGACAAGCTGCGAACCTTCAGCTCGCCGAATTCCGGCAGGTCGTCGCCGACCTTGGCCTGGGGCGGTGCGTAGGGCGAGGAGGCGGCACCCGAGCCGGTTGCTACGGTTGCTACGGCTGGCGCGGCGGCCGCCAATTCCGCCTGGCGTGCCAGGTACTTCTCGATGACGATGCCGCAGGCGCTGCACTCGACAGCGGTGGCCTGCTCGTGCCCGCACTTGGGACAGGTCATGGTGCCCGTGCCGGTTGGTTCCCCGGCGGCGCGAGCGGCCAGGGTCGCTTCGCTGGGGTGATCGTCGGTTTCCACCAGGCTCAGGCCGGCAATGCCATCGGCTTCCTTGCGGGCATTGGCGCCTGCGCCGTGGAGGGCGCGGAGGTATTTTTCAGCTTCGTCGTCGGACAGATCGCGCTTGAGGACCACTGGCTGGCCGCTGAACAGCGCTTCGATCTTCGAGGCGTCGCTCTTGAACAGGCGTGCGAGGTTTTCCTTGGCTGTCTCCAGCGGCGTCTGCGGCATCAGCGCGCCGTCGAACACGATCTTGAAGCGGGATTGGTCCATCGGGGCATCCTTGTCTTCTGGCTATGTTGGAATCGCTACAGCGTAATCGGGCCGCCGAGGGCCAACAAGCGGCCCCGGCGGATATATCGTGAGCGGTGCCGCAGCTCAGACCAGCAATTGGTTGGACAGCCCTGCGCTGCGGGTCAGAGCCTGGCGGTACTCCTGGTCGAGTCTGGCGATCAGTTCGCCCACGCTCGGCAGGTCGCGGATGTCGCCGACGCCCTGGCCGGCGGACCAGACGGTCTTCCAGGCCTTGGCTTCGTCGCTCACCGGCTTGAGCTTCTCGCCATAGTTGAGCGCGCCCTTGTCGTTCAGCCGCTGCATGTCGAAGCCGGCGGCCTCCAGGCTCTGGCGCATGAAGCTGGCCGGCACGCCGGAGACGGCGGGCGTGTGGATGATATCGGCGGCGCGGGCATCGAGCAGCATGTGCTTGTAGTCCTCGGAGGCGGCGCTCTCGCGTGTCGCGATGAAGCGGGTGCCGAGGTAGGCGAGGTCGGCGCCGAGCACCTGGGCGGCGAGAATCTCGTGCCCGTGGTTGATGCAGCCGGCCAGTAGCAGGGTCTTGTCGAAGAACTGGCGGATCTCGGCGACCAGCGCGAAGGGGCTCCAGGTGCCGGCATGGCCGCCGGCGCCGGCAGCCACGGCGATCAGGCCGTCGACACCGGCTTCCGCGGCCTTCTCGGCGTGACGGCGGGTGGTGACGTCATGGAACACCAGGCCACCGTAGCTGTGCACGGCGTCCACTACTTCACGCACCGCGCCCAGGCTGGTGATGACGATGGGAACCTTGTGCTCGACGCAGAGCTTCAGGTCGGCCTGCAGGCGCGGATTGGTGTTGTGGACGATCAGGTTGACTGCATAGGGTGCGGCCTGTGGATCGGCTGCCAGCCCGGCTTCGATTTCCTCCAGCCAGGCCTTGAAGCCACTGCTCTCGCGCTGGTTCAGCGCGGGGAAGCTGCCGACGATGCCACTCTTGCAGCAGGCCAGTACCAGTTGCGGGTTGGAGACCAGGAACATCGGTGCCGCCACCAGGGGAATACGCAGGCGGCGGTCGAGCAGGGCGGGCAGGGACATGACAGTCTCCTTGTCGGGGTCAGAAGGGTTTGACGACCACCAGGATCACGATGGCGATCAGGATCAGGACCGGCACTTCGTTGAACCAGCGGTAGAACACATGGCTGCGACCGTTCTCGCCACGGGCGAAGCGCTTGAGCATGGCGCCGCAGGCGTGGTGGTAGCCGATCAGCAGGACCACCAGGGTCAGTTTGGCGTGCATCCAGCCCTGGGTCAGCCAGGCCGGGTTGAGGTAGAGCATCCAGGCGCCGAGGACGATGGTGAGGATCATCGACGGACCCATGATGCCGCGGTACAGCTTGCGCTCCATGACGCAGAAGCGTTCGCGGCTGGCGGCGTCCTCGCTCATGGCGTGGTAGACGAACAGGCGCGGGAGATAGAAGAGGCCGGCGAACCAGCAGACCACGGCAACGATATGAAAGGCTTTCAACCACAGGTAAAGCATCGGGACGTCCTCGGATCACGGTTGAGCCGATAGTAGTGGCGTCGTGCAATGGCGTCATCCCTGCGTCTATTACACTGGGGGCGACATCCTTTGTTCCGTCCGTGGCGCTTTGCCGCGTACGCCGCATGGCATCCGGAAGATGCCCGGCCGCTCGCCAATGTCTGAAGCCGATATTCCCGAGACGCCTGCTCAGCCGCCATGCGACGTTGCTGAACGGCAGATTCCCAGACGCCCGCTGGCGCGACATCCGTTGCTGCGCCAGTGGCGGCGCAACCTGGCGTTCTGGGTCGGTGCGCTGCTGGTGGGGCTGGTGGCACTGGCTTTCGCTCACCTGGCGGATCTCGCCAGTGCTACGTTCCGCGCCGTGGTCGCACACAGTCAGTGGTGGCCCTGGCTCATCTGTCCGCTGGGATTTGCCAGCCTGGTCTGGTTGACCCAGGGCGCGCTGAAAAACACCCGGGGCAGTGGTATTCCACAAGTCATCGTGGCGCTGGAGCAGCGCAGCAGCCGCACGCGCAATGCCTTGCTGTCGGTGCGAATCGCCGTGGGCAAACTGGCGATGACGCTGATGGCGCTGCTGGTGGGAGCCTCTGCCGGTCGTGAGGGGCCGACAGTGCACATCGGTGCGGCACTGATGTATTCGTTCGGCCGTCGCCTGGGCCTCTATGACAAGCGTACGGTGTCCGGCCTGATCATTGCCGGTGGTGCGGCGGGCATTGCGGCGGCCTTCAATACGCCGCTGGGTGGTGTGGTTTTCGCCATCGAGGAACTGAGCCGCACCTTCGAACAGCGCTTCAGCGGACTGGTGTTGACCGCTGTCCTCCTGGGCGGAATGGTCACGCTCGGCCTGATGGGCAGCTACAGCTACTTCGGCCGACTCTCGGAAAGCATGCCGCTGGGGCCTGCGTGGATAGCCGTGGTGGTTTGCGGGGTGCTCGGCGGTCTGCTCGGCGGTCTCTATTGCCGGCTGGTGCTGCCGACGCAGCGGGGGCCTCTGAGCTTCATCAGTCGTTGGCGTGGACGTTGGCCGATACGCTTTGCCGCTGTCTGTGGGCTGGTGCTCGCGCTGCTCGGCCTGCTGTCCGGGCAGCACGTGTTCGGCACCGGTTATGCCGAGACCCGGTCGATCCTCGAGGGACAGCCCGTGGTAGGGCATGACTTCCTTCTGTGGAAGTTCATCGCCAACGTGATCTCCTTCATCGCCGGCATCCCGGGTGGCCTGTTCTCGCCCTCGTTGACGGTCGGTGCCAGCCTGGCGCCCTGGCTCACACCGCTGATTCCTGGTGCAAGCCTGCCGGCGGTCGCGCTGCTGGGGATGTCCGCCTATCTCGCCGGCGTGACGCGCACACCGCTCACCGCCACGGTGATCACTGTCGAGATGTCTCATAGTCCGGACATGCTGATCCCGATCCTCGCGGCCACGCTGTTGGCCAGTGGTGTCTCGGCTCGCCTGAACCCGCTGCCGATCTATCACGCGCTCGCCCGTCAGATGCAGGAAACCCTCACGCCGACCAAAGGGTCCTAAACCCGCACACTTTCGCTCTGTTCAGCGGGGGCAGCGGCTCATATCATGACTGCCCCTGAATTTGGCCCCATAGGTGGAGTGACAGGCAGATGATCAAGGTTGGTATCGTAGGCGGTACGGGTTACACGGGCGTGGAACTGCTACGCCTGCTGGCACAGCATCCCCAGGCGCGCGTCGAGGTGATTACCTCGCGTTCCGAGGAGGGCGTGAAAGTCGCCGACATGTACCCGAACCTGCGAGGTCACTACGACGGCCTGGCCTTCAGCGTGCCGGACGTGAAGCGTCTGGGCGAGTGCGACGTGGTGTTCTTCGCCACCCCGCACGGCGTGGCCCACGCGCTAGCCGGCGAACTGCTGGCGACCGGTACCCGGGTGATCGACCTGTCCGCGGACTTCCGCCTGCAGGATGCCGAGGAGTGGGCCAAGTGGTACGGCCAGCCCCACGGCGCGCCGGAGCTGCTGCCCGAGGCGGTCTACGGTCTGCCCGAAGTAAACCGCGAGGCTATCAAGGCTGCACGCCTGATCGCCGTTCCCGGCTGCTACCCGACCGCTACCCAGCTCGGTTTCATCCCGCTGCTGGAGAACGGCCTGGCCGATACCGGCCAACTGATCGCCGACTGCAAGTCCGGCGTCAGCGGTGCTGGCCGTGGCGCCAAGGTCGGATCGCTGTTCTGCGAAGCCGGCGAGAGCATGATGGCCTACTCGGTGAAAGGTCACCGTCATCTGCCGGAAATCAGCCAGGGTCTGCGTCGTGCGGCCAAGGGTGATGTCGGCCTGACCTTCGTGCCACACCTGACCCCGATGATCCGTGGCATCCACGCGAGCCTGTACGCGCGCGTTGCCGACCGTGGCATCGATCTGCAGAAGCTGTATGAAGAGCGCTATGCCAACGAGCCGTTCGTCGATGTGATGCCGGCTGGCAGCCATCCGGAGACCCGCAGCGTGCGTGGCGCCAATGTCTGCCGCATCGCGGTGCACCGTCCGCAGGGCGGCGACCTGGTGGTGATCCTGTCGGTCATCGACAACCTGGTGAAGGGCGCGTCCGGCCAGGCGATCCAGAACATGAACATCCTGTTCGGCCTGGATGAGCACCTGGGTCTGTCGAACGTCGCGCTGTTGCCGTAAGGAAAGATTGCCCCGGAAGACGGCCCATTGATCTGGACCAATGGATGAGTCGGATTAGTTGACCGTTTTTCTGGGGTAAGCGGATAATAGTCCGCAATGTTGTAACGTACGGCTTCGGCCGGGAGAGTTTTCATCATGACCATCGAAACCTTCACCCCCACTCCGCTGATGTTCTCGCAAGGCGCTGCGAACAAGGTGAAGAACCTGATCGACGAAGAAGGCAATCCGCGCCTCAAGCTGCGGGTGTTCGTCACGGGCGGTGGCTGTTCGGGCTTCCAGTACGGCTTCACCTTCGATGAAGACACCGCGGACGACGACACCATCGTCGAGCGCGACGGCGTCAACCTCGTGGTCGATCCGATGAGCTTCCAGTACCTCGCCGGTGCGGAAGTGGACTATCAGGAAGGCCTCGAAGGTTCGCGGTTCGTTATCAAGAACCCGAACGCAGCGACCACCTGCGGCTGCGGTCAGTCCTTCTCGATCTGATGCCGTAGAAGCAAAAACGCCGCGCAAATGCGCGGCGTTTTTGTTTGTGGGGGCTCAGGCGGGGTAAAGCGCGCCAAGGATGCGCGGCCCCTGTGCAGCCGTGACTTCCGGGCAGTTGCCGGGCTCGCGCTCGAGGAAGCGATGAGCCAGCCAGGCGAAGGCCATGGCTTCCATCCATTCCGGCGGTACACCGCGGTCGATACTGCTGATCACGCTGGCGCCAGGCATGTGCGCAGCCAGGCGCAGCATCAGCGTCGCGTTGAAGGCACCGCCACCGCAAACCACCACCTCCTCGCAGCCCGGCTGCGCATCCAGCAGCGCTGTCGCGATGCTTTGTGCGGTCAGTTCCAGCAAGGTTGCCTGCACATCCTCGGCCTTTGCCGGCCCGTGATCGGCCAGAATCGCGTTCAGCCAGTTCAGGTTGAAGCGCTCGCGCCCGGTACTCTTCGGGCCTTTGGCAGCGAAGAAGTCGTCGGCCAGCATCCTTCGCAGTAGCGCGTTATCGATGCTGCCGCTGGCAGCCCAGGCGCCGTCGCGGTCATAGGCTTCGCCACGTTGTTGCTGAATCCAGGCATCCAGCAGGACATTGCCCGGGCCGCAATCGAAGCCGCGAACCGGCTTGCCTGGGCTCAGCAGCGAGACGTTGCTGAAGCCGCCAACGTTGAGGATCGCGCACTCGCGGCCATCGCTACCGAACAGCGCCTGGTGGAAGGCGGGTACCAGCGGTGCGCCCTGGCCGCCGGCGGCGACATCGCGGCGGCGGAAGTCGGCCACCACGTCGATACCGGTCAACTCGGCGAGCAGGGCTGGGTTACCGATCTGCACCGTGAAGCCCAGATGCGGTTCGTGGCGAATGGTCTGGCCGTGACTGCCGATGGCGCGAATCGCGCTGGCGCTCAACGTTTCGCGAGCAAGGAGTTCATTGATGCCTTGGGCCGCCAGGCGCACCCAGCTGTTTTCAGCGAGGGCGGAGCGGACGATCTCGTCAGGGCCGGAGGAGCAGAGTGCCAGGAGGTCGGCGCGCAGCGCCGCTGGCATGGGGAGATAGTGGGAGGCGAGCAGAGTGGTCTGCTCGCCTTGCTCGATCAGGGCGATGTCCAGTCCATCGAGGCTGGTGCCGGACATCACCCCCAGATAGAGCGGCATGGCTCAGCGCTTGTTCAGGGCCAGGAAGGTTGCCTTCTCCTGGTCCATCCGCGCGATCAGCGGTTGCGCCTGCGCCATGAAGCGCTTGCGCTCCGGCCCGGTCAGTGGATCGGCGGTCGGCAGTTTGGCGCTCAGCGGGTCGACGTGCTGGCCATTGACCTGGAACTCATAGTGCAGGTGCGGGCCGGTGGCGAGGCCGGTCATGCCGACGTAGCCGATGATCTGGCCCTGTTTCACGGCGACGCCGGAGCGAATGCCCTTGGCGAAGCGGCTCATGTGGCCGTAGACGGTGCGGTAGCGCTGGCCGTGCTGGATCACCACGGCGTTGCCGTAGCCGCCCTTGCGACCGGCTTCGAGGATCTTGCCGTCGCCGGTGGCCTTGATTGGCGTGCCGATCGGCGCTGCGTAGTCGACGCCCTTGTGTGCACGAATCTTGTTCAGGATCGGGTGGAAACGCCCTATGGAGAAGCGCGAGCTGATGCGGGCGAAGTCGACCGGAGTGCGGATGAATGCTTTGCGCATGCTGCTGCCATCGGCGCGCAGGTAGCTGGTGCTGCCCTGTTTGCTGGTGTAGCGCACGGCGGTGTATTCCTTGCCGCGGTTGACGAAGCGCACCGCGAGGATGCTGCCGGTGCCGACCTGCTTGCCCTTCACCTGCTGCGACTCGTAGATCACGTCGAACTCGTCGCCTTCACGAATATCCTGGGCGAAGTCGATGTCATAGCCGAGGATGTTGGCCATCGACATGATCAGGTCATGGGACAGGCCAGCATTCTTGCCTGCGACGAACAGTGAGCTGTCGATGCGGCCATGGGCATAGTTGGAGTGCACCGAGGGTTTGACCAGGTCGCGCTTGAAGTCATAGCCCTTGGCGGACTTGTTCAGGCTGATGGTCTCCAGGTCGCTGCGCTTGACCTTCAGGCCCTGCAGTTCGCCCTTGGTGTCGATGAGGAAATCCACGTCCTGGCCGATATCAAGACGGGTGAACTGCTTGGCGTCCTTGTTGGCGGCAAGCATGTCGTGCACGACGTTCGCCGGCAGGCCGGCCTTCGCGAACACGGTGGAAAGGGTGTCGCCCTTGCCCACGGTCACGCTTTTCCACGCAGGGTCTGCGGAAGCGGACGGGGAGGGTTGCTGGTTCGAATCGGCGAGATCGTTCTTCTTTTCCGCGTCTTTTCCGGCGCTGTTCTGGTTGTCCGGCTGGCCTTCGATCTGTGCAAAAGGCGAAGAGCCGTCGTCTTCCGTGACCGCATTGGGTCGAAGATCGTCTTTTTCCTGGATGATCTGCTCGGTACCGCTTTCCAGCTCGAGATTGAGCGTGGTCTTCTTCGCCTCGACCTCGGCCGAGGGGAACACCAGCAGAGCCAGGCTGAGGAGCGCTGCTACACCGCTTGCGGCCAGCAGATGGCTCTTCGGGTAGTACGGCGCTTTCTGATCGGATTGCGTCATGGCGTGAGTGGTGTTTTTGGAATGTGAAATAACTGCCTAAAATATAACCAAATTCCCTCTGAAGCAACCCTGATGTCGGGCTTCTGACGTCCTGTCTTCTGGCGCCGGGCAAAACTTGTTTTTAGTGTCTGTTCTTGTATCGTTGGTTCCCTTTCGCAATTCGCAACGTACAGGAACCTGCAATGAAGTCGGTCGAAGAGCAGCTGGCGCTGATCCAGCGCGGAGCAGACGAAATTCTCGTGGAGGCCGAGCTGATCGAAAAGCTCAAGCGCGGCCAGCCCCTGCGTATCAAGGCCGGCTTCGACCCGACCGCCCCCGACCTGCACCTGGGTCATACCGTCCTTATTAATAAGCTGCGTCAGTTCCAGGAACTGGGCCATCAGGTGATCTTCCTGATCGGTGACTTCACTGGGATGATCGGTGACCCCAGCGGGAAAAGTGTTACCCGCCCACCCCTCACTCGCGAGCAGGTTCTCGAGAACGCCGAGACGTACAAGGCCCAGGTCTTCAAGATCCTTGACCCCGCGAAGACCGAAGTAGCCTTCAATTCCACCTGGATGGACCAGCTTTCCCCCGCTGATTTCATTCGTCTGGCTTCCCAGTACACCGTTGCTCGTATGCTGGAACGCGATGATTTCAGCAAACGCTATGCCAGTAATCAGTCCATTGCCATTCATGAGTTCCTCTACCCGCTGGTTCAGGGGTACGACTCGGTGGCCCTGCGTGCGGACGTCGAGCTCGGCGGCACCGACCAGAAGTTCAACCTGCTGATGGGGCGCGAGCTCCAGCGCGCCTATGATCAGGAGCCGCAGTGCATCCTGACCATGCCGCTGCTCGAAGGCCTGGACGGCGTGAAGAAGATGTCCAAGTCCCTGGGTAACTACATTGGTATCCAGGAGGCGCCGGGCGTCATGTACAGCAAGCTGGTCTCCATCCCCGATACCTTGATGTGGCGCTACTTCGAGCTGCTCAGCTTCCGTTCCATGGATGAGATCGAGGGCTTCCGGAAGGATGTCGAGGCTGGCGCCAACCCGCGCGACATCAAGATCAAGCTGGCGGAAGAGATCGTTGCTCGCTTCCATGGTGAAGAGGCGGCTGCTTCTGCGCACAAGTCCGCTGGCAATCGCCTGAAAGAAGGTGAGCTGCCGGAAGACCTGCCGGAAGTAGAGGTAGCGGCTTCCGAGGATCTGCCCATTGGTGCCGTCCTTAATAAGGCAGGCCTGGTGAAGAACTCCGCGGTTGCGCGCGACCTGCTGTCGTCCGGTGGCGTGCGCGTAGACGGCGAGGTTGTGGACCGCAGCTTCGTCTTCAAGGTGGGTGCTACCCACGTCCTGCAGGCCGGCAAAAAGGCTTTCGCTCGCGTCTCCCTGGTCGCGGAGTGAAGAAAGTTTAAATTAGTCGTTGACGGCCAATTTAAACTCCCTATAATGCGCA
>CBIGPF010000146.1:0-15825 GCA_966191535.1 uncultured Pseudomonas sp.
AGAGCAGCCCCACCTGCTGCTGGTGGACGACGATGCCACCTTTACCCGCGTCAGGGCCCGCGCCATGACCCGTCGCGGGTTGCGGGTGTCGGTCGCCGGCTCCGCCGAGGAAGGCCTGGCCATGGCCAAGGAAGATCTGCCCGACTACGCCGTGCTCGACCTGAAGATGGACGGCGACTCCGGTCTGGTGCTGCTGCCCAAGCTGCTCGAGCTCGATGCCGAGATGCGCGTGGTGATCCTCACCGGCTATTCCAGCATCGCCACCGCGGTGGAAGCCATCAAGCGCGGCGCCACCAACTACCTGTGCAAACCGGCCGACGCCGACGATGTACTGACCGCGCTGCTGTCGCAGCATGCGGACCTGGAAACCCTGGTGCCGGAAAACCCCATGTCGGTCGACCGCCTGCAGTGGGAACATATCCAGCGCGTGCTTGCCGAACATGACGGCAACATCTCCGCGACCGCCCGAGCGCTGGGCATGCACCGGCGCACACTGCAACGTAAGCTGCAGAAACGCCCGGTGAGGCGTTAAGCGATCGATAACACAAGGGAGCGCCAATGAGCGCTCCTTTTTATTTCCAGCCGTGCGAGCAGACCCCATGACAGACAGCGCCGAGTATCGGGCCGCGAACGATGCCGTTCGCAGCCGCTTCTTCCACCGAGTCTGGCAGCTCACCGCGCCCTACTGGCGCAGTGAAGAGAAGGGCATGGCCTGGCTGTTGCTGATCGTGGTGATCGCCCTGTCGCTGGTGGGCGTGGCCCTCAGCGTCTGGCTCAACAGCTGGTACCGCGACTTCTACAACGCGCTGCAGAACAAGGACCTGAAGAGCTTCATCCACCTGATGCTGATGTTCTGCGGCATCGCTGCGGTGTTCATCCTCACCGCGGTCTACCGGCTGTACCTGACGCAGATGCTCACCATCCGCTGGCGCCGCTGGCTGACGGAGAAGCACTTTGCTGCCTGGCTGGGCGACAAGAACTACTACCGGCTGGAACAGCGCGGACATACCGACAACCCCGACCAGCGCCTCTCCGAGGACCTCAACAGCTTCACCGACACGACCCTGACCCTCGGCCTGGGGCTGATCCGCAACATCGTCAGCCTGGTGTCCTTCTCGGTCATTCTCTGGGGTGTGTCGGGCAGCATCGAAGTCCTCGGTATCAATATCCCCGGCTACATGTTCTGGGCGGCGCTGCTCTACGCTGCGGTCGGCAGCTGGCTGACCCACCTCATCGCACGCCGGCTGATCGGTCTGAACAACCGCCAGCAGCGCTTCGAGGCGGACCTGCGTTTCGGCCTGGTGCGGGTGCGCGAGAACGCCGAGAGTATCGCGCTGTACAACGGCGAGGCGAACGAGAGCAATCGGCTGATGGGGCGTTTCCGCAACGTCTGGAGCAACTTCTGGGAGTTGATGAAGGTGCAGAAGCGCCTGACCTTCTTCAGCTCCGGTTATGCACAGATCGCCACCGTATTCCCCTTCATCGTCGCTGCGCCGCGCTATTTCTCCGGGCAGATCCAGCTGGGCGAACTCATGCAGATCAACTCGGCCTTCGGCAATGTGCAGGACGGGTTGAGCTGGTTCATCGATGCCTACGCCAGTCTCGCCAGCTGGCGCGCTACCTGCGACCGACTGCTGAGCTTCCGCTCCACCATGGACGAGACCGCCCACGAATCCGCCAACATCGACGTGCGCAAGGTTGGTGACACCCTGCAACTGCACAACCTCGCCCTGAACCTGGGCAGCGGCCGTGAACTGCTGCAGCCCACCAGCCTGGCGGTCAATCCCGGTGAGCACGTGTTGATCGGCGGCCCGTCCGGCGGTGGCAAGAGCACACTGCTGCGGGCCATGAGCGGCCTGTGGCGCTACGGCAGCGGTGTGGTGCAAATGCCCGAGGCGCGCAGCCTGTTCGTTCCGCAGAAACCCTACCTGCCCATCGGCACCCTGGCCGAGGCGCTGTGCTACCCGGAGGCGGGCGACCGTCACGACCCGGAGCAACTGAAACAGGTACTGCACCTGTGCCGCCTGGACTCCCTGGTGCCGCGACTGGACGAGGCCGATCACTGGCAGCGCGTCCTTTCGCCGGGCGAGCAGCAGCGCCTCGCGATTGCCCGTGCGCTGCTCTACGCGCCGCAGTGGCTGTTCCTCGACGAGGCGACGTCCGCGCTCGACGAAACCGACGAGGCGTCGCTCTATCAGGTGCTGCTCGACCAGCTGCCGGACGTCACCCTGATCAGCATTGGCCACCGCGCCAGCCTGAAGCGATTCCACCCGCGGCAGCTGCGCCTGGAAGAGCACCGTTTGCAGGAGATCGAGTCCGTTCTGCCGGCGTAATAGCAGTTTGATTCACTGGAATAATGTGAACGCGTTAGTGGGAAACATCTGAAAGTTTTCTCAGACAGGATGAATTCTTCTTATTTATTTACATTTTCCAGTGTTTAGCCGCTGCGAAGTTTTCAATAACAGGTACCCTGTGCACCCCGGCGGCTCCCCCGCCGGGCCGAATGAATTCCAACGGTACCGCCATGAAGTCCCTTTCCCCATCACGGCAAGCCCTGACCCGCTCGGACCTGCGCCTGGTCGACACGCGCCGGTACGTGCTGGGCGCTGCCTGCGTGTCGCTGCTGCTGGCGGCCGCTGCCTTTGCCGGTGGGCTGTGGATCGGCCGGGGCCACGCCGAGCCGGTGATGGTGCCGGTTGTCCAGGCCGACGACCCGACGGAAGAGTCCAGTGAGCGATTCGCCGCCGAGCGGATCGGCGAGCTGACCGGTCGCCTGCAGGTCCTGGAGAAAGACGCCGACTACCTGCTCAAGGCTGTCGATAGCCACGAGGAGATCGCCCGCAAGCTCTCCAAGGTCGATCCGGAACTGGTGCCCGCGCCCAAGGCCAAGCCCGGCGCCACCCGCAACGAAGGCGGTATCCTGCTGCCCCCCAGGGCCTGCGTCGATCCGCTACCCGCGTCGGCTGCCGATCTTGAGCGCAACGAGCAGTCCGCCAAGTGCCTGCGCCGGGTCTTCGACCTGCTGATGGACCAGGTGGCCCGCCGCAATGCCGATTTCATGGCGATCCCTGCACGCCGCCCGATGGAGCAGGCGCGCCTGGGTTCGCCGTTCGGCAACCGCGTCGATCCCTTCAATCGCCACCTGGCCTTCCATTCCGGCCAGGACTTCTCGGCGCCCACCGGCAGCCCGATCCATGCTGCCGCCGGTGGCCGGGTGATCGTCTCCGGTCGCCACGCCTCCTACGGCAATCGCGTCGAGATCGACCACGGTAATGGCCTGGTCACCCGCTACGCCCATGCTTCCCGGCTGCTGGTGAAAGTCGGCGACGTCGTGCTGCCGGGGCAGGAGATCGCCAAGGTGGGTTCCACTGGACGCTCCACCGGCCCGCACCTGCACTTCGAGGTGCTCTACCACGGCGAATTCGTCGACCCGCAGAACTTCCTTTCCCTGGGCGGCATGGAGATCGACAGCGATGGCCTGGCCACGGACTAAGCGGCCCTCCACCCGCCACCTGCTTCGCGCCGAGCATCGTCCCCACGTTCCCCGTGGCTTTGCCTGGCTGGGCTGGACGGCGCTGGTGCTTGTCGTGCTGGCCGCCCTGGCCCTGGGCGGCTGGCAGTTGCGTGCCCGCGACGACGGCCAGGTGCGCGAGCGCATCGAGGCGCTCGAAGCACACAACGCCGAGCTGGAGCGGGAACTGGAGGAAAAACGCCTGCAGGGTGAAGAGGACCGCGCCAACCGCGAGCAGCTGATGCTGCGGATCGACGCGATGTCCGCCGAAATCAAGAAACTCAAGACCGAGCTGGCCTTCTTCCGCCAGCAGAAACCTGGCAAGTAGTACGCGCGAGGAATTGCGATGTTCAGCAACAGCAAGAAGAAGGGACCGCAGGTGTCGGTGGACAAGTTCTCCAGCCTGCTCTCGGGCAATGTCGATCTGGTCGGCGATATGCAGTTCCAGGACGGCCTGAAGATCCTCGGCACGGTGAAGGGCAACGTCCGCCACAAGCCTGGCGCAGCGAGCCTGCTGGCGCTCAGCGCAGAAGGGCGGATCGAGGGTAATGTCAGCAGCTACGACGCGCTGATCGATGGCACCATCATCGGCGACCTCTACGTCGAACACTTGCTGGAACTGCACTCCAATGCGCGCGTGGTCGGCAATATCCAGTATCGCCAGCTGAGCATGGAGAACGGCGCCACGGTCGACGGCAAACTGACCCGACTGGCCGATGGCGAAGCACCCAAGCCGCTGGAACTGCCGGCTCCGGTGCGTGAAGAGGAAGCCGAAGCCTGATTTGCCCCGGCGCGGTGGGTACTTAGCTTGCTATGATTGTCGCCCCCACCGCCCAGGCCGTCCCGCCCCATGCTCGCACTCCTGCTCCAGACCTTCAGCATCACCGCCCCGGTCTTCGCCATGCTGTTCCTCGGAGTGCTGCTGCGCCGCGTGGGGGCAATCAACCTGGAATTCATCCAGACCGCCTCGGCGCTGGTGTTCAACGCCACCATGCCGGCGATGCTGTTCCTCGGCATCTACCATTCCGACCTGCACAGCGCGGCGCGCCCGGAGGTACTGCTGTACTTCTGCGCAGCGACCCTGGTGGGTTTCCTGCTGGCGTGGGGCTGGGCCGCCTGGCGAGTGCCGCGCGAGGAGCGGGGCGTCTATGTGCAGGGCTCGTTCCGCGGCAACAACGGCATCATCGGCCTGGCGCTGGCCACCAGCCTCTACGGTGACCATGGCCTGGCGCTGGGATCGGTGCTCGCAGCCCTGGTGATCCTTTGCTACAACACGCTGTCCTCGGTTGTGCTGGCGATCTATAGCCCCAGCCTGAAGTCCGACCCGCTGAGCATCGCCCGCAACGTCATCTGCAACCCGCTGATCATCAGCGTGCTGGCCGCGCTGCCGTTTTCCTGGTTCGGCATCGGGCTGCCGAAGTGGCTGCTGACCTCCGCCGACTATTTTGCCCAGATGACCCTGCCGCTGGCGCTGGTCTGCATCGGCGGCACCCTGTCGCTGGCCTCGCTGCGCGAGAGCGGCGGCCTGGCGGTCAGTGCGAGCCTGATGAAGATGGTCTGGCTGCCCCTGATCTGTACCTTTGTCGCCTGGTCGCTGGGGTTCCGTGGCGCCGAACTGGGTGTGCTCTTCCTCTACTTCGCCAGTCCCACGGCAGCGGCGAGCTATGTCATGGCGCGTGCCGCCAATGGCAACCACGAACTGGCGGCGTCGATCATCGTCATTACCACCCTGGTGGCGGCGCTGACCACCAACGTCGGCATCTTCGTCCTGCAGTGGGGCGGTTGGATGTGACTTGGCGGATGTCGAGATTCTTCCAATTCGTGTTGCGCCAAAAGCTATTCGGCTTGTAGGAAATTTCTGAAAGATCGCTCTGCGTCGCAACGCCGAGCGCTGGCCGTTCCACGCGCCGACAAGACCGGTTACATTTGGCCCCCCGCCATGCACGATCAAGGAATGTTCATGCAGCTCACGCGTCGGATGGTTCGCGCCGTCTTGTATCTGTCAGCCGGTCTCCTGGCTGCGACGGTCGCTGCCGAGCCGAGCGCGGATCTCTCGAGCCCCACCGGCGGCTGGCGCTATTCCGGTCTGACCGATGATCCCAGCGTGCCCCGCGTGGCCTATCCCACGCCGCCCATCGACCGTGGCGGCGTTCGCGGCCGCAGCCTGATCGAAGGCCACCTGCGCGAAGTGGCCGGTGTCGACCGTGCCCAGCGCCTGGTGGTCAACGGCAATCCGCTCCCTCTCTACACCGATGGCGAAGGCAAGTTCGTCCGTCCATACAACTTCGGCGCCGGCAGCAACAGCGTCGCGGTGGCCAGCGCCGAGGGAAAATCCCTCAAGCGCGTCCAGTTCTATGAAGCCAACAACAGCCGTATCCCGCCGCGCATTCGCCTGGCGCTGGGCTGGAACGATCCCAAGGCCGAACTCGACCTGCATATCGTCACGCCTGACGGCCAGCATGCCTTCTGGGCGCGGCCGCGCCTGAGCAACGGCGGCGGCCTCGATCCGGACGGCGTCGACGGTCCCGGTCCGGAGATGTTCACCATGGCAGCGCCGCTGCATGGCACCTACCTGGTCTACGTGAACTATTGGGGCAACTACAACGCCAGCCAGGGTTACAACTTCCAGGAAGGCAATCACGAGCAGGACGTGATCACCGCCGAGATCAACCTGGTGTTCAACGAGAACACCGTCAACGAGAAGCGCGAGACCTTCGTGGTGCCCATGCGGACCATCGGCGATCTGGTGCTGGTGAAGACCTTCAACTACTGAATTCGCCCCTCGCAGGGATGACACGGGACAAGCGATCCATGAGCGACAATACGCCCTCCAGCAGCCAAGACAGCACCCCCTCGCCGACGCCGGCCCAGGCCCCGAGCCGTGGTCCGTTGATCGCCATCGGCGCGCTCGCCGCCGCGCTGGTCGCCGGCGGCCTGGCCCTGGCCTTCGGCCTGATCCCCGCCTTCCATTCCGCGCCGGTTGGCACCCTGGAAGCGCCGGAAAGCCCGGAAGTCGTCCGCGACCTCAAGCGTCCGGACGCGCTGATCGAAAGCGCTTCCCTGAGCCTGCTGCCCAAGGCGGTGCTGGAAGTGCCGCTGCTGCGCGACGTGCTCACCGAGGACTTCGTCTTTTATTACGAGAACAACGCCGATCGCCTGGGCCTGACCGGCACGCTACGGCGGATCGTCTACGAGCACGACCTGACCCTGAAGGACAGCGTGATCGAGGAACTCCTCGATCAGCCGGCCCAGGTTGCCCTGTGGCGCGGTGCCGACGGCCGCCTGCGTGACTTCATGGTGGTCCTCAAGCGTGGCGGCCTGGCCAAGATCCTGGAGCCGCTGGCCAAGGTCGCCGCCGATGACAGCCAGCTCAGGAAGGTCTCCGAGATCCAGGTGAAAGGCAGCGCCACGCCGGTCTACAGCCTGCGTTACGGCGCCGAGAAGACCCTGTTGTTCGTCTCCCGTGGCGACCAGATGCTGGTGCTGTCGAACCCGAAGATGCTGTTCCCCAATCCTGGCTATGACGATCTCGGCGAGCCGGATGCCGCCGTGGCCAAGGACCTGGGCGCGGCGCTGGAAGGCGAACCGCTGTTCGCCAAGGACTTCGCCCTTGAACCGCGCGGCGAGCTGAAGCAGCGCATCACCCTGGGCGCCGGCGTTCTCGCCATGGGCTACCAGCGCTTTATCCCGACCTTTGCCGGCGTGCGCTTCGAGCAGGGCAAGGACGGCTGGCACAGCTACCTGGCGCTGAACGAAGTCGCCCGCCAACCGGAGCTGGACTTCACGCCTGTCTGGCAGGCCATGCCCATGGGCGCCAGTGCATGTGTGGCGCTGCCAGTCACGCCGGGCCTGTACGACAACATGCTGGTGAAGCTGGGGGCCGAACAGAAGATGGCCGCGTCCTTCTCCGAGCATTTGTCCGGTGCCGCCGGCCTGTGCTGGTACCCGGACTCGCGCCTGCACTCGCCGCTGCTCGCCGTGAAACTGGACGCACCTGCGAGCCCGGAGCTGGACGATCAATTGGGCAAGCTGTTCGGCAGCATGATTGGCGGCTACGAGGCCAATGTGCAGGAAGGCACCTTCCCCGTGGAGACCCGCGCCGAAGGCGAAGGCCGCCTGTGGCAGCGCCAGGTCAGCTCGCGCTTCGGCCAGTACCCGGCCAGCGAAGCGGAAAGTCCTGACCAGGTCAGCGGCAACGGCTTCTTCCGCGTCAGTCTGCTGCGTGACGGCAACACCCTGCTGTTCTCCATCGACGACAAGCTGCTCGACAAGGCCCGCAATACCCTGGCCAAGCGCTTCCCGCCGTTGGCCGATGTACTGCCCAAGGACGCGGTGGTGCCTGCGTACCTCGCGCCCAAGACCCTTTCCGAGCTGCTCAAGCGCGAAACCCTCGACAGCCTGCCGCAGGACATCGAGCCGGTGTTCCGCAACGCTGCCGACACGCTGCTCCTGCCGCGCCTGAAGACCCTTGCCGGCAACGGTTCCTATGCCCTGACCCTGCCGGCTGGCAGTGAGCCCAGCGGTGAGTGGACGTGGCTGCCGCTGGACTGGAAGGCGCTGTGATCCGAACGTCTTTCACGCTGCTGGCCGGTCTGCTCGTCGCCACCCTGGCGCACGCGACCGAGCCGGCGCTGGATGCGCAGCAGACCCAGGTGTTCCGCGCCTGGTTCGTGCGCATCGCCGAAGAGCAGCTGCGTCGTGGGCCGAACCCGCGCTGGTACCAGCAGGACTGCGCGGGCCTCGTGCGCTTTGCCGCCAACGAGGCGCTGAAGGTGCATGACGCCAAGTGGTTACGCGCCAACGGCATGTCCAACCGCTACCTGCCTCCGGAGCTGGAGCTGTCCGACGCGCAGCGCAATCTCGCGCAGACCTGGCAGCAGGGCGGCGGCAAGACCGGCCCCTACGTCAACGCGATCAAACTCATTCAATACAACAGCCAGCTCGTTGGCCGCGACCTCAACCAGGCGCGCCCTGGCGACCTGATGTTCTTCGACCAGGGCGATGACCAGCATCTGATGATCTGGATGGGCCGCGACATCGCTTATCACACCGGTACTCGTACGGCGACCGACAACGGCATGCGCTCGGTCAGCCTGCAACAACTCATGACATGGAAGGACACCCGATGGATACCCGACGAATCCAATCCCAACTTTATCGGCGTCTATCGCTTGTCCTTCCTGACTCGATGAACGCGCTGCGCGGCATTGCCGCTGCCCTGGCCTGCGCCGGCCTGTTCGCCGCCGCGCCCGCGACCGTGCAGGCGGACGACGACGTCCCCGCGAGCAACTACACGCCCATGGCTGGCGAGTCGTTCTTCCTGCTCGCCGACTCGAGCTTCGCCTCCGACGAGGTCGCCAAGGTGCGCCTGGAGGCGCCGGGCCGCGATTACCGTCGCTATCGTATGGAGCCATACGGCGGCGCGGACATCCGCGTCTACCGCGTCGACAAGCCGCTGGACTTCCTCAAGCGCCAGAAGAACCTGCACCGCGTGCTGTCCGAAGGGCAGTTCAAGGGTGAAGGCCTGTCCAACACCCTGGCCTACCTGTGGGACAACTGGTACCGCAAGTCGCGTCGGGTGATGCAGCGGACCTTCTCCTATGAGTCGCGCCACCAGGTCACCGAGGTGGTGCCCGAGCTGAAGATGGGCAATGCCATTGCGGCGCCGACGCCCTACGACGCGCAACCGCAGTACGCGCCAATCCCCGGCCTGCCAATGGTCAGCCAGTTCCGCTACCCGTTGTGGGACGCCAAGCCCATCCAGCCGCCGAAGGAAGTCAGCCTCGCCGGTTCCTCCAGCGAGTTCATCAACGTCGCCCCGGGCAACGTCTATGTGCCGCTGGGCAAGCTGAAACCCGGCCTGTATCTGGTCGAAGCGCTGGTCGGCAAGTACCGCGCGACCACCGTGGTGTTCGTCTCCAACAGCGTCGCCGTGAGCAAGATCGCCGGCAACGAACTGCTGGTGTGGACCGCGCGCAAGCATGAAGGCACGCCAGTGGGCGGCGCCAAGGTGTTGTGGACCGATGGCCTGGGCGTGATGAGCAGCGGCAGCAGCGATGCCGATGGCCTGCTGCGCCTGCAGCACGTCAGCCCCGAGCGCTCCTTCGTGATCGGCGAGGACGAGGAGGGCGGCGTCTTCGTCTCCGAGAACTTCTATTACGACAGCGAAATCTACGACACCAAGCTCTACGCGTTCACCGACCGCCCGCTGTACCGTCCGGGCGACTGGGTGTCGATGAAGATCGTCGGCCGCGAATTCAAGAACTCCCGCGAATCGCAGTCGCCGCAGAGTGCACCGCTGCGCCTGTCGGTCATCGACGCCGCCGGCACCACGCTGCAGACCCTGGACCTTAAGTACGACGCCAAGAGTGGCACCAACGGCCGCTTCCAACTGCCGGCCAACGCCGTTGCCGGCGGCTATGAGCTGCGCTTCGACTACCGCGGCCAGACTTACAGCAGCGCCTTCCGCGTCGCCGAATACATCAAGCCGCATTTCGAGATTTCCCTCGACCTCGCCAAGCCGGACTTCAAGACCGGCGAGCCGGTGAAGGGCAACCTGATCCTGCTTTACCCGGACGGCAAGCCGGTGGCCAATGCGCGCCTGGAGCTGAGTCTGCGCGCCCAGCAACTGTCCATGGTGGACAACGAACTGCAGTACCTCGGCCAGTTCCCCGTGGAGCTGTCCAGCGCGCAGATCACCACCGACGACCAGGGCCGCGCCGCGCTGGACCTGCCGGCGGCGGAGAAACCCAGCCGCTACATGCTCACCGTGTTCGCCAGTGATGGCGCCGCGTACCGCGTGAAGACCAGCAAGGAAATCCTCATCGAGCGTGGCGCCGCGCGCTATCGCGTGAGCGCACCGCAGCGCTTCAGCGCCGCCGGGGATAAAGTCGAGTTCAGCTACGTCGCCGAACAGCAGACTCAGATCCAGCCCGCCGCCTACCGCTGGCTGCGCCTGGAAGACCGCAGTAGCGGTGATGGTGCTGTGGCCGACGGCAAGTTCGCCATCACCTTCGACAAGCCCGGCACTTACAGCGTCGAGCTGCGCGACAAGGCTGGTCAACTGCTGGGCGGCACCGGTCACTCGGTCAGCGGCGATGGCGTGAAGGCCGTGCCGGGCACCGTGGAGATCGTCCTCGACAAGGCCGAGTACCAGGCCGGCGAAGAAGCCCTGGCGCTGATCACCTTCCCGGAGCCGGTGGACGATGCGCTGCTGTCGCTGGAGCGCGACAAGGTCGAGGCCACCGCGCTGCTGTCCAAGGGTGGCGACTGGCTGAAACTGGAGAAGCTCAACCCGACCCAGTACCGCGCACGCATCCCGGTGAAAGCCGAATTCTCGCCGAACCTGACCTTCTCCGTGCTCTACACCCGCAGTGGCGACTACAGCTTCCAGAACGCCGGCATCAAGGTCGCCGTGCCGCAGGTGGAGATCGCTGTCAGCACCGACAAGGAGCGCTACGAGCCGGGTGAGACGGTCACCGTCAGCCTCGACACCGCCTATGCCGGCAAGCCTGTCTCCAGCCACCTCACCGTGAGCGTGGTCGACGAGATGATCTATGCGTTGCAGCCGGAGATTGCCCCGGGCATCGACCAGTTCTTCTACCACCCGCGCCGCAACAACGTGCGCACCAGTGCGAGCCTGTCGTTCATCAGCTACGACGTGGCATTGCCGGGCACGCCCAGCGCCCCTGGCCGCGCCAACCGCAGCGAGCGGGGCGTGAAGGTACTGGAGCGCCCGCGCCGCGAGGAAGTCGACACCGCCGCCTGGGAGCCGGAACTGGTCACCGATGCCAACGGCAAGGCGCAGTTCAAGTTCCGCATGCCGGACTCTCTGACCCGCTGGCGTATCACCGCACGTGCGATGGACGACGATGGACAGGTTGGCCAGAAGAAGCAGTTCATCCGCTCCGAGAAACCGCTGTACCTCAAGTGGAGCGGCCCGAAACGCTTCCGCACTGGCGATGCGCCGGAGCTCGGTCTGTTCGTCTTCAATCAGGGCGAGCAGGACACCAAGGCCGAGCTGCTGATCCGCGCCAATGGCGAGGAGAAGACCCAGGCGCTGGAGCTCAAGCGTGGCGTCAACTACATCGCCCTGCCGAAGCAGCCGCTCAGCGATGGCGACTGGAGCGTGGAGCTGCGCCAGGACGGTCAGGTACGTGACAGCCTTGGCGTGCACTTCAGCCTGGTCGCCGATAGCTGGCAGGTGCTGCAGTCCCGTCCGCTGCAGGTCAATGCGCAGAACACTCCGCTGGAGCTGCCAGCAGATGCCCGCGAGGTCAGCCTGCGTCTGGACGACAGCGCCCAGGCCCTGCTGCGCGGCAACCTCGATTCGCTGCTCGACTACCCCTGGGGCGGCGTTGAGCAGACGGCCAGCCAGTTGCTGCCGCTGAGCGTTGCCTACCCGATGCTCGCCAGTGGCGAGCCGCGGGTTCGCGACCGCCTGCGCCTGATCCTGCAGACCAGCCGCCTGCGCCTGGTGCAGATGGCTGGTCCGGATGCCTACTTCACCTGGTGGGGCGGCGAAGACAACGACGCCTTCCTCACCGCGTATGCCTACTACGCCGACTGGCATGCCAGCCGCGCACTGGAAATCCAGTTGCCACCGGACCACTGGCAGCGTGTGCTGGAGCTGTACTCCGCACGCGCCAGCGCCACGCCGCTGTTGCAGCGCGCACTGATCCTGGCCTTCGCCCGCGACATGCAGTTGCCGGTGCAGACCCTGGTCAGCGGCCTGCTCACCGATCTGGAGAATGCCGGCAACGGCGAGGCGGCCAAGTCGGTGAACGACTTCGGCAGCGACGACAGCCTGGTCATGGGCCGTCCGGACTCCGAACTGGGACTGGCGGTAGCTCGCGTACTGACGGCCAGCCTGGCCGAGCAGAACAAGGTTACGCTGCCATCTGGATTCGCCCGGCAGCTCGATGGCGCGCGCCTGAAGCTGAACACCAGCGACCAGCCGTTCGCCCGTGCGGTGCAGCTCTATAGCGGCACCGTCGATGCCAACCGTGCCCGTGCACTGCTGCAGAGCCTGGCGCCGCAGCAGTCCACCGTCGAACGTGCCCTGGCGCTGACCTGGATGCAGCGCGCCGTGACCGATGCCCCGGCGGCCGAGCTGCCCAAGCCGGCGGTGGATTGGGAGGAGGGCCGCAGCACGACTGGCGACGCCTTCTGGCAATGGCAGGGCAAGGGCGTGCCAGCACAGCTGGACCTGAGTGCCGCGCCGTCGCGCCCGCTCAACGCGTCCGTGACCTTCCGCAGCGCCGAAGCGCCGGCCAGCCAACTGCCGGTGACCATCAAGCGCCGCCTGCTGCGTCTGGTGCCGGGTGACGACGCTTTCGCCTTCAATGCCGAGGAACTGGGGAGCAAGCCGCTGTCCAGTGACGAGCTGTACCTGGACGAAGTGACCCTGACCACCGAGCAGGCGCAAGCCTTGCGCTACGGCATGCTGGAAGTGCCGCTGCCGCCGGGTGCGGATGTCGAGCGCACTACCTGGGGCTTGCAGATCAGCGGCCTGGGTGGCGTCGAGGCAACCAGCCTGGAACGTGCGCGCAATGAGCCGGGTGACCTGTTCTACGGCGTGCCGGTGGACACCCTGGGCGGTGAGCTGCGCTTCCGCCATCTGGTGCGTTTCTCGCAGAAGGGCGAATTCGTCCTGCCGCCGGCACGCTACCAGCGCCTCTATGCACCGCAGGAGCAGGCGCTCGAACAGCAGCCGGCCCTGGCGAAGATCAAGGTCCAGTAATCCATGCGTGCGCGCCTCGCCGGACTGATCCTGCTGTTGCCGCTGAGCGCCCTGGCGGCGCCCGGCGCGCCGGAGCAGGCGGAGTTGGCCTGGCGCACCGCGCAGGGCGACGAGCTGCTGCGGCTCGGGCCGCAGCAGGTGCTCGATCGTCAGCTGCTGCCGGCCGACCTGCATGCACCGCTGGGCAGCCTGTGGAAGCTGTTCGTGTATGCCTGGCTGAACGACACCGGTCAGCAGGAGCCGGCCTACCCGTGTCGTGGCGAGAGCAAGGACGAAGTCTATTGCTGTACGGCCGGGCAGAGCATCGAGCGTGACGCCGCGCTGGTGAAGTCCTGCGGTCTGTATTTCCAGCCGCAGCGCCTGGGTATCGATGGCGCGGTCTGGCAGCAGTACTGGCGGGCGCGCCACGCCCCGGCCTGGATCGCCGAGCTGGACAAGCTGGCGCCGCAGACCGAAGTGCCGGTCACCGAACTGCTCGATCAACTGCAGCACCTGCCGGCGCAGGAGCAGGCACGCAAGGTGCTGCTGGATGTCAGCCTCGCCGCCGACGAAGGCCGCACTCCCGCCGCTCTGGGCGGTCGCCTGCGGGTGAAGACCTGGAGCTGGGACGAAAGCGGCCAGCGCGAGGGCGGATTTGCCGGCTGGCTAGTGGACGGCACGCCGCTCTGGGCACGCGGGCCGGGTACCAGCAAGACGGTGCTGGCCAAGTACGGCAACACCATTGGCGCCGCACTGCCGGCGCCCTGGCCACTTGACCCGGGGCGTTGCGTGGAGGTCGGACTGTTCAGTCGCTATCCGCTGAAAGAGGTCTATGACGCGCGCAACCAACCGGCTGCCGAAGGCCTGCTGCAAGGCCGGCAGAACGTGCTGTTCGCCAACGGCGTTCGACTGGACGTGAACAGCAGCGGCGATCTGTTCCTCGAACGCGGATTCGAGGGCCTTCGCCTGACCGCACGCCTGTCTCGCGAGGAATATGTTGCCCGCGTACTCGATCGCGAAGCCTCCGTCACGCCAGCGGAAGCAGCCAAGGCGCTGGCGGTGACCATCCGAACCTATCTGTTGCAGAACGGCGCACCACGTGGCGACTGCCTGAGCATCGACGACAGCAGTCAGCGCCAGCGCGTGGCGCCGCGACCGGCTAGCGAGGCGGCACGAGGCATCGCCGCCTGGACCGCCGACCTGGTGCTGGCCGGCGGTACTGTCACCTATCACTCGGACGAGGCGGGGCAGTCGAAACTGTCCTGGCGCGACGCCCAGGATCAGGCCGCCAAAGGCCTGCGCTACGATGCCATCCTCGCTCGCGCCTTTCCGCGCACCAGCCTCAGCCGCTGGAGCAACCCGATCGCCGCTTGCCAGCCGCTACTCGACGCTGAACGCTGGCTCAAGGCGCAGCGCCGCGACTGGCGCCCGCGCCTGGAAACCGAGGCGGGCTATGAAGAACTGCAGTCCTTCGCCGTGTGCCGCCTGAGCAGTGGACGGCCCTATGTCGATCGCGAACGCCAGCGCATCTACGTGCGTGGCCTTTACTCCCAGCAGGACCGCCTCGACCTGGCACATGAATACCTGCACCTGGCTTTCCAGGCGCACCCCAATGGACAAGACGAGGGCTACGTGGAAAGCCTGGCCCGTCGCCTGATACTGGAATGATCGTCATGACACTCGCCCGCGCACTCCGCCTGTCCCTGCTTGCCAGCCTGATCCCGTTGGGCGCGCAGGCCGCCGAATCGCCGATCAGCCTGGATACGCCGCTGGGCGGTTGGCGCGCGGGCGACGGTGACAAGGCCGACTTCCGGCAGACGGTGAACTACCCGGCGTCCTCGGTGAACACGCGGGACGACCAGTCCGACACCGCGCGCATCCGCGGCGAAATCCGCGGCCTGCCCAAGGACAGCAAGGCGCCGGCGCGCCTGGTGGTCAACGGCGTGGCCATGCCGATGCGGGTCGAAGGCGACGGTCGCTTCGACCGTCCGTTCGCCTTCCCGGCGGGCTCCAACAGTGTCGAGGTCATCAGCCCGGACGGCCAGCAGCACAAACGCGTGCAGTTCTACCACGGTGGTGGCGGCGGTGAAGTGGCGGCCAAGCTGCGGGTGCTGCTGTCCTGGGATTCGGACAACACCGACCTCGACCTGCATCTGGTGACGCCGGACGGCGGTCACGTCTGGTACGGCAATCGCTCGCTGCCCAACGGTGCGGCCCAGGATGTCGATGTGACCACCGGCTACGGCCCGGAAATCATCGCCAGCCCGACCCCGCTCAAGGGCCAGTACCTGGTCTACGTGAACTACTACGGCGGCGGATGGAGCTCGGATGAAAGCTCGGGCGACGTGAATGCGGCCAAGCCGCTGACCACGGCGCAGGTGACGATCGTCACGGAGGAGGGGACGGTCAACGAGAAGCAGGAGTCCTTCCTGATCCCGATGCGTCAGCCGGGAGAGCTGACATTGGTGAAGCGGTTCAGTTATCCGTAATGGCGGGAACCGTCGGCCCTGCCGACGGATCGCGGGCGTGGGCCGCGCCTACAGGTTGGGCCGCAGTAACCCGGAAACGCCGACGTGCAACCCCCCATTGCAGG
>CBIGPF010000147.1:0-15628 GCA_966191535.1 uncultured Pseudomonas sp.
GGTGGAGAGGGCCATGACCCCGCCCAGCTCACCGTCCCAGCGCAGGTAGCCGGTGTGCAGCACCACGGCGCCGCCCTGGGAGAAGCCGGCCAGGATGATGCGCCGGGGGGCGATGCCCTGGGCGATCTGTCCCTGGATCAGCGCGATCACGCTGTCGGCCGAGGCGTCCAGCTGCGCTTCGTCGATGGCGCGGGCCGGGGCCATGGCGAGGATGTCGTACCAGCTGGGCGCGGGCATGCCGTTGAACACGGTGACCGGGCGGGTCGGCGCCTGGGGCAGGATGAAGCGCGTCGAGGTGAAGCTGCGCTGCAGCATCTGTGCTACCGGCTCGAAGTCGTAACGGTCGGCGCCCAGGCCGTGCAACCAAATGACGCAGGAATCGACGCTCTGGCTGGGTTCGAGGATCAGGGGCTGGGTCATGGAGGCTCCAGGATGGGGCAGGCGCTCTAGGAAGGGGCGCCGCGGGTCGGATGGTGTGGGTGGGGCATGCAAGAAGATGTCGCATGGCCATAACTTGTGGGACTTGACTGCACAAAATTGCACGAAGGTTCCCAGGCTGGTACGCGCCTTGCTATCGCTACTGGCAGGCTGTGCGGCCCCACTTCCGGTAACACTCTACCGACCCCATCCGGAAAGCTGTACCGGAAGTGGCGCCGCGAAAGCCTTGGGCTGCTTCAGGGCCCGCCGCGTCGGCTGCGGTCAACAGTCGGCGCGGTGGGCCTTCGCCTTCACGCAATGATCCCTTGATGACCCGTTCCAGCGCGCAAGACCTGCGCGCTCGAAGGTGTGTTCGCGGCTTCCGAAGGTTTTTCGCAAGCCGTCTAGACTCACCTTCAGGTCTCCATCCCGTTTGTTGTCTTGCTGGTGCCTCACGAGGGTACGGCGGTGGAACCGGGACTCCAAAACACTAAAAAAGCAACGGAGAAGATCGATGAAGATGGTGAAATCCACTCTGGCAGTGCTGACCACGGCCGCTGTGTTCGGCATCAGCGGCCTCGCGCATGCCGGCGCCACCCTGGACGCTGTGAAGAAGAAAGGCTACGTGCAGTGCGGTATCAGTGACGGTCTTCCCGGCTTCTCGTATGCCGACGCCAAGGGCCAGTACAAGGGTATCGACGTGGACGTCTGCCGCGCCGTGGCGGCGGCCGTGTTCGGTGACTCGACCAAGGTCAAGTACAGCCCGCTGACCGCCAAGGAGCGCTTCACCGCGCTGCAGTCCGGCGAGATCGACATCCTCTCGCGCAACACCACCTGGACCAGTTCCCGCGACAGCGCGATGGGCCTGAACTTCGTCGGCGTGACCTACTACGACGGCCAGGGCTTCCTGGTGAACAAGAAGCTCGGCGTCTCCAGCGCCAAGGAACTCGATGGCGCCACCGTGTGCATCCAGGCCGGCACCACCACCGAGCTCAACCTGTCCGACTACTTCCGCTCCAACAACCTCAAGTACACCCCCATCACCTACGACACCTCCGACGAGAGCGCCAAGTCCCTGGAGTCCGGCCGTTGCGACGTGCTGACCTCCGACCAGTCGCAGCTCTACGCCCAGCGCATCAAGCTGGCCGCGCCGGACGACTACGTGGTGCTGCCCGAAGTGATCTCCAAGGAACCCCTTGGCCCGGCTGTGCGCCAGGGTGACGAGGAGTGGTTCGACATCGCTCGCTGGACGCTCTTCGCGATGCTCAACGCCGAGGAACTGGGCATCAACTCGAAGAATGTCGAGGAACAGGCCAAGAGCACCAAGAACCCGGACGTCGCGCGTCTGCTCGGTGCCGAGGGTGACTACGGCAAGGACCTCAAGCTGCCCAAGGACTGGGCGGTGCAGATCGTCAAGCAAGTGGGTAACTACGGCGAGATCTTCGACCGCAACGTCGGCGACGGCAGCGACCTGAAGATCAAGCGTGGCCTCAACGCCCAGTGGAACAAGGGTGGTCTGCAGTACGCACCGCCGGTGCGCTGACCTGACCCAATCCGGCGCCCGGAGTGTGGGCGCCGGACTGTTTCGAACGACGTGAAGCCTCCGGGTGGTCACGGGCTTGGCCCGTGGTCGCCCGGCGCGCTTCCGAGAGGGCTTACATGCAGAATTCCGTCAAGGCCCAGCGTCCGCGGGGGGTATCGCTCAACGATCCCGTCGTGCGCGGCTGGGCATTCCAGGTCATTGCCGTCATCTTCGTCGTGGCGGTCGGCTGGTTCCTCTTCGACAACACCCAGACCAACCTCGCCCACCGCGGCATCCAGTCCGGTTTCGGCTTCCTCGACCACAGCGCCGGCTTCGGCATCTCCCAGCACCTGATCGACTACAGCGAAAGCGACACCTACGGACGGGTGTTCATGGTCGGCCTGCTGAACACGCTGCTGGTCACGGTGATCGGTATCGTCTTCGCCACCATCCTTGGCTTTATCCTCGGCGTCGCGCGGCTGTCGCCAAACTGGCTGATCCGCAAGCTGGCGACCCTGTACATCGAGACCTTCCGCAACATCCCGCCGCTGCTGCAGATCTTCTTCTGGTACTTCGCCGTGCTCGGTCCGCTGCCGAACCCGCGGCAGAGCATCAGCTTCGGCGACCTGTTCTTCATCAACAACCGCGGCCTGCAGATGCCCGCGCCGATCGCCGCCGACGGCCTCGGCCCGTTCATCGTCGCGGTGATCCTGGCGCTGGTCGGCTGGGCGGTGATCTGGAAGTGGGCCAAGGCCCGCCGCCATGCCACCGGCAAGGCCTTCCCGGTGTTCCTCAGTGGCCTGGCACTGCTGGTCGTGCTGCCGGGCCTGGTGTCGCTGGTGGCCGGCGCGCCGTTCCACTGGGACGTGCCGGTGCTGCAGGGCTTCAACTTCCGCGGCGGCTGGGTGGTGATCCCTGAGCTGGTGTCCATCGTGCTCGCGCTGTCGGTCTACACCGCCGCCTTCATCGGCGAGACAGTGCGCGCCGGCATCCAGGCGGTCAGCCACGGCCAGACCGAGGCTGCCGGGTCCCTGGGCCTGCGTCCGGGACAGACCCTGCGCCTGGTGATCATCCCGCAGGCACTGCGGGTGATCATTCCGCCGCTGACCAGCCAGTACCTGAACCTGGCGAAGAACTCTTCGCTGGCCGCCGCCATCGGCTACCCGGACATGGTCTCGCTGTTCGCCGGCACGGTGCTCAACCAGACCGGGCAGGCCATCGAGACCATGGCCATCACCATGAGCGTGTACCTGGCCATCAGCATCAGCATTTCGCTGCTGATGAACTGGTACAACAAGCACATCGCGCTGGTCGAGCGGTGAGGGGACTGCCATGACAACTCATACCTTCAAGCCCGACCTGCCGCCACCGGCGCGCAGCGTGGGCGTGCTCGCCTGGCTGCGCGGCAACCTGTTCTCCAGCTGGTTCAACACCGTGCTGACGCTGGTCGGCATCTACCTGGTCTGGCTGATCCTGCCGCCGCTGCTGGAGTGGGCGATCATCAAGGCCGACTGGACCGGCGCCACCCGCGCGGACTGCTCCCGCGAGGGCGCCTGCTGGGTGTTCATCGGCTCGCGCTTCGGCCAGTTCATGTACGGCTTCTACCCCGAGGAACTGCGCTGGCGCGTGGACCTCACCGTGCTGTTCGTGGTGTTCGGCGCGGCGCCGCTGTTCCTCAAGCGCTTCGCCTACAAGGTGAAGTACGGTTTGTGCTTCCTCGTCGCGCTGCCGATCGTGGCCTACTGGCTGCTGCATGGCGGCTTCCTCGGCCTGGAAACCGTGCCGACCAGCGCCTGGGGCGGCCTGATGCTCACCGTAGTGATCGCCGCGGTCGGCATCTGCGGGGCGATGCCGCTGGGGATCCTGCTGGCGCTCGGGCGGCGTTCGAAAATGCCGGCGATCAAGGTCATCTGCGTCACCACCATCGAGTTCTGGCGTGGTGTACCGCTGATCACCGTGCTGTTCATGTCCTCGGTGATGCTGCCGCTGTTCCTGCCCGAGGGGATGAACCTCGACAAGCTGCTGCGCGCGATGGTGATGGTGGTGCTGTTCGAGGCCGCTTACATCGCCGAGGTGGTGCGCGGTGGCATGCAGGCCATTCCCAAGGGCCAGTACGAAGCCGCGGCCGCCATGGGCCTGGGCTACTGGCGGACCATGGGCCTGGTGATCCTGCCGCAGGCGCTCAAGCTGGTCATCCCCGGCATCGTCAACACCTTCATCGCGCTGTTCAAGGACACCAGCCTGGTGATCATCATCGGCCTGTTCGACTTCCTGAATAGCATCAAGCGCGCCACCGCAGACCCGGCCTGGCTGGGCATGGCCACCGAAGGCTATGTGTTCGCCGCGGTCGTCTACTGGATCTTCTGTTTCGGCATGTCCCGCTACTCCATGCATCTGGAGCACAAGCTGGACACCGGCCACAAGCGTTAGGAGTGAATCGTCATGTCTGAAGCCACCCAAAAGACCGCACAGCCGGCCGTCGGCGATCATGTGATGATCACCATGAAGGGCGTGAACAAGTGGTATGGCCAGTTCCACGTGCTCAAGGACATCAACCTGGAGGTCAAGCAGGGCGAGCGCATTGTGCTCTGCGGGCCATCCGGTTCGGGCAAGTCCACCACCATCCGCTGCATCAATCGCCTGGAGGAACACCAGCAGGGCAGCATCGTGGTCGACGGCACCGAACTGACCAACGACCTCAAGCAGATCGAGGCGATCCGCAGCGAAGTCGGCATGGTGTTCCAGCACTTCAACCTGTTCCCGCACCTGACCGTGCTGCAGAACTGCATCCTGGCGCCGATGTGGGTACGCAAGATGCCCAAGCGCCAGGCCGAGGAAGTCGCCATGCATTACCTGGAGCGCGTGCGCATCCCGGAGCAGGCGAACAAGTTCCCCGGCCAGCTCTCCGGCGGACAGCAGCAGCGCGTGGCGATCGCCCGTGCGCTGTGCATGAAGCCCAAGATCATGCTGTTCGACGAACCCACCTCGGCACTCGACCCGGAAATGGTCAAGGAAGTGCTCGACACCATGATCGGCCTGGCGCAGAGCGGCATGACCATGCTCTGCGTGACCCATGAGATGGGCTTTGCCCGCACCGTGGCGAACCGGGTGATCTTCATGGACAAGGGCGAGATCGTCGAACAGGCACCGCCGGACCAGTTCTTCGACAACCCGCAATCGGACCGCACCAAGCTGTTCCTCAGCCAGATCCTGCACTGATGTCCCAACCCGGCCTTCTCCATCGGGAGAGGGCCGTGGCCATCGCCTGCAACGCTCGTCTCCCTCGATGGCAAGCGCACGCCGCAACGGCGTATGCTGGCGCTTCCACCGCAACACGGTGCGACTCTCGACAAACCGGCTGAACTCGGCCGTCGGATCGGTGTTCCCATGTGCAGTGGTTTGTCAGGGATGGGCTACCGTTTGAAGTAGCTCCCCTGCACCCGCCGTCCAAAGGAAGAGAGCCGACGTGAACCTGATCCTATCGCCATTGAACCTCAGCAAAGCCAAGGCCTGGGGCGCCCACGCGGTGACCTCGAGCGGTGTCATTCTCGCGCTGCTGGCGCTCCTTGCGCTGGTCGACAACAGGCCCCAGGCCTGCCTGCTGTGGCTGGGTGTGGCGCTGCTGGTGGATGGCCTCGACGGCACCCTGGCACGCAAGTTCGACGTCAAGGCGGTGCTGCCGCACTTCGATGGTTCGACCCTCGACCTGGTGATCGACTACCTCACCTACGTCTTCATCCCCGCGATCTTCATCTACCGCTACGTGCCGCTGCCGGTGCATACCGAGCTGCTGGCGGTGGGCGTGATCCTGGTGTCCTCGCTGTTCTGTTTCTGCAACGTCAACATGAAGAGCAAGGACAACTACTTCGTCGGCTTCCCGGCCGCCTGGAACGTGGTGGCGGTGTACTTCTTCGTGCTCGACCCGCATCCCTGGGTGAGCTTCGTCACCGTGCTGGTACTGGCCGCGCTGACCCTCACCCGCATGAAGTTCCTGCACCCCTTCCGCGTTCGCCAGTTCATGCCGCTGAACATCGCCGTGACCTTCGTCTGGATGCTCAGCAGTGCGCTGCTGATCCTCCAGCATCCGCTGGACCAACCCTGGCTGCTCGGCCTGTGGTTCGTGGCGTCGGCCTACTTCGTCGGCGTCTGCGTGTGGCGCACGGTGATGGAGTGGTTCAACTAGCGCTCTTCGCAGGAGCGAGCGTACTCGCTCCTGCGGCAATCCCACCTTAAGCCTGCCGTCCCATCAGCCGCTGCCGATAAGCCCCCGGCGTCTCCCCGCACACCTGTTTGAACAAGCGCGCAAAGCTCGCCCGGTCGGCGTAGCCGACATCGCTGGCGATGCGCTCCAGCGAGCGTCCCGGATCGCCCAGTGCCTCCTGTGCCGAGGCGATGCGCAGGCGTTGCACGTAATCGTTCGGCGACATTCCCACCTGCTCGCGAAAGCGCCGCAACAGCGTCCGCGTGGAGCAGTGCACGCGCTGTGCGAGCGTGGCGAGGTCGAAGGGCTGCGCGTAGTTGTCTTCCAGCCAGGCCAGTAGCGGCTCCAGGGGGGAGCCGGCGGGCAGCGGGTCGGGCAGCAGCGGAGTGAAGCGTCGCTGGCGGCCGCGCCCGTGCTCGAACACCAGGGTCGCCGCCGCGCGCCGCGCGAGTGCGGCGCCCGCATGGCGCTCAATCAGGTACAGGCACAGGTCCAGTCCGGCCTGGGCGCCACCGGAGCAGAGCCGGCCGTTGTCGTCGGTGCACAGGGCGTCGATGTCCAGCCGTACCTGGGGATAGCGTTCGCGGAACGCAGCTTCCAGCGCCCAGTGCGTGGTAGCGCGGTGGCCGTCCAGCACGCCGGCTTCCGCCAGCAGGAACGCGCTGCTGCACAGACTGCCGAGCTGCACGTTGGCTGGCGCATGGCGCAGCCAGGCAAGCAGGGGCTGGTTGGCGGCGAAGGTGGCGTCGATGTCCGCGCCGGTGGCGGGAATCAGCAGCAGGTTGCAGCGCGCGGCAAGATCGAGCCCGCCTTCCACTTCCACGCGGCCGAAGGGGAGTGCCACTGGCGCGCCGTCGGCGCTGACCCGCAGCACCTCGAAGCGCCGTTCGCCGGCCAGGCGATTGGCGAGGTGGAAACTGTCCATGGCCAGGCCAAGACTGGAACACAGGGTTTGCGGGCAGACGAACAGGGCTATCCTGAACATGGCGTCTCGCTTTGCTCTGTCGATGGAAGTGGCGCTATTGATCATAATGTTGTCGATTTTGCCAATCGTGTCCAGTCGAACCCACCCCGATACTGCCTGCATTCTCTCGACACGAGTCCCGCCATGGCCCACCCCAACGCCCAACTGATCGAACGTTTCTACCAGGCCTTCCAGCGCCGCGACGGCGAGGCCATGGCCGCCTGCTATAGCGCCGATGTGCAGTTCAGCGACCCGGTCTTTACTGACCTGCGTGGTGCCGAGGCCGGCGACATGTGGCGCATGCTCACCGCTCGCGCCCAGGATTTCTCGCTGACCTATGAAGGCGTCGAGGCCGACGAGACGCGGGGTTCGGCGCGCTGGGTGGCGTCCTACACCTTCACCCAGACGGGACGCAAAGTGATCAATCACATCCAGGCACACTTCCATTTCCACGATGGATTGATCAGCCGGCACGTGGACAGCTTCGACCTGTGGAAGTGGTCGCGCCAGGCGCTCGGCGCCAAGGGAACCCTGCTGGGCTGGGCACCGCCGGTGCAGGGTGCGATCCGCGCGCAGGCCGCCAAGGGCCTTGCCGCGTACCGTGCACAACGGGCGGGAAAGGCCTGATAGCAGGCTTCCGGGCTCGCCCGCGGCGGCTGGATAGGCTTAAATGACAGGCGACTGAGAGCCGGACGCCGCCATGATCACACTTTTCCAGTTCCCGCCCGCCTTCAACGTACCCAACGTCAGCCCCTTCTGCCTGAAGCTGGAGACCTTCCTCCGCCTTGCCGGGCTGGAGTATCAGGTCAAGCCTGTGACGGACCCGCGCAAGGGGCCCAAGGGCAAGCTGCCGTTCATTACGCTGGATGGCAAACCCATCGCCGACACGGCGATCATCATGCGCACCCTGCAGCAGTACTACGAGTTCGACCTCGATGCAGGCCTCGATGCGCGCGGCCGTGGCTGGGCGGTGTCGATCACCCGCCTGTGCGATGAGCACCTGGTGCCGCTGCTGGTGTACTTCCGCTGGCTCGACGAGCAGGGCTTCCAGCAGGTGAAGGACGTGATGTTCCGCGGTATTCCCGCACCGCTGCGGCCGGTGGTGGGCGTGATGCTGCAGCGCAAGATCCGTGGCGACCTCAAGGGCCGCGGCCTGCTGCGTCACAGCCGCGAGGAGTTGCTGAGCTTCGCCCGCGACGACCTCGAGGCCCTGGACGGCATGCTCGGCGACCTGCCGTACTTCGGCGGTGCCCAGCCGTGCAGTGCCGACGCCGCCACCTATGGCGTGCTGGCCAACCTGATCCTCAGCACCCTGGAAACCCCGCTCAACGACATGGCGCGCAGCTACGAGCGCCTGGTCGCGTACTGCGATCGCATGCAGGCGCGAGTCTGGGCGCCGTGACCGCCGCCGAGCCCAAACCCTGGTTCGTCTACCTGGTGCGCGCCGAGAACGGCGCGCTCTACTGTGGCATCAGCGATGACGCGCAACGGCGTTTCGAGACCCACCGTACGGGCAAGGGCGCGCGCTTCTTCCATTCCAGCCCGGCCCAGGCGCTGGTCTATGTCGAGGCCTGCCCCGGCAAGGGCGATGCGTTGCGCCGGGAGCGCGCTATCAAGGCGCTGACCAAGAAGGCCAAGGAGTGCCTGGTGCTGGCCAACCCCTTCACCATCAGCGCCGTGGATGTCGTCCCATCCGAGGGATGAGGTAGGACTCGTCCTACGTACGAGTTAAGCTGCCGGACCACTTTCCGGCCGCTGGAGCCCCCATGTCCGAGCTGATCCTGCACCACTACCCGACTTCGCCCTTCGCCGAGAAGGCGCGTCTGATGCTGGGCTTCAAGCAGCTGTCCTGGCATTCGGTGACCATCCCGCCACTGATGCCCAAGCCGGACCTCATGGCCCTCACCGGCGGCTACCGCAAGACTCCGGTGCTGCAGGTCGGTGCCGACATCTACTGCGACACGGCGCTGATCGCTCGCCGCCTGGAACAGGAAAAGGCCGTGCCGGCGCTGTTCCCCGAAGGCCACGAATTCACCTCGTCGAGTTTCGCCCTGTGGGCCGACTCGGTGATCTTCCAGCACGCCGTCAGCCTGGTGTTCCAGCCTGAATCCATCGCCATGCGCTTCGGCAAGCTGCCGCCGCAGTTCCTCCAGGCCTTTGTCGCCGACCGCAGCCAGCTGTTCAGCGGCGGCACCGCCAGCAAGCTGCCGGCCGAGCAGGCCAAGCACCAGTGGCCTGCCTTCATGGCCCGCGTCGAGGAACAACTGGCCCGCGAGGAAGGCGACTTCCTGTTCGGCGAGCCGTCCATTGCCGATTTCTCCCTGGCTCACTGCCTGTGGTTCCTCAAGGGCACGCCGGTCACTGCACCACTGGTGGACGATTACCCCTCGGTTGCCGCATGGCTCGGCCGCGTGCTGGGCTTCGGCCACGGCGCGCCCAGCGAGATGAGCGCCGAGCAGGCCATCGCCGTGGCCCGCGATAGCCAGCCGGCCGCACTGCCCGAGGAGAGCTTCGTCGACCCCAACGGCTTCAAGGCCGGACAGCGCGTGGTGATCGCCGCCACCGACTACGGCTGCGACCCGGTGGAAGGCGAGCTGCTGCACGCCGGGCTGGAAAGCCTGATCCTGCGTCGCGAAGACCCGCGCGCCGGGACCGTCCACGTGCACTTCCCGCGCATCGGCTTCAGCATCCGCCCGGCCTGAGTCCGGCCGGGCCAGGGCACTGCCGCGTCACCGGAGTACGCAGGCGTGGCAGGTCCTCGGCCATTTCACGGAAGTGCTGCAGGCGCTCATAGCAGAGCGCCAGTTCCCCGCTGTTGCTGTTGTACCAGGCGTCCGGCGCGCCACAACTGACCATCCGCAGGTTCAGCGGGCGCGGCAGGCGGAACAGTCGAAAGACTTCGTTGACCATCCGTTGCAGGTGGTCGCCGTCGCGCAGCAGGGCGATCAGCGGCTCTGCCGCTTCGCGGTTCACCGAGGGCGTGTCCCAGGTCAGGTGCCAGGCCGCGTGGTGCTGGATCGAGGCTGTGTGTCGCTGGTGGCGAATCCACTCCACGGCCTTGCTTGCCTGGCGAAACTCCTGGTCGCAGTAGATGGCCCGCTCGTAGGGCAGGCCTGTGAGTGGTGGCAGCCAGTCCAGGCGCGTCATGTCGCTGCCGTAGAGCAGGCAGGCGATGTTGTAGTAGCGCTGTTCGTCCAGCGGATGACTGTCCCAGGCCAGCACCTGGTCCGGCGCCGGCTTGGGCGTCTGCCACTCCAGCCGCCAGTAGTCGGCGATGTCCAGCAGGCGCGCGTCCACTTCGTCACGCGGCAGCCGGGCATAGAGGCGGAACAGCAGGATGAAGCCGATCTGGTCCGCGGCGTCCTCCTCGCGGCCGAGCACCGGCAGGTCGTACTCCGCGATCAGGACATGTCCCATCTCGTGCATCACGCTGAATTCCGCGTTGGCCAGCACGAAGCGTGCGACATTTTGCGTGAGTGGCGGGGGTGTGGGGTCGGCGCAGGCGAGGCGGGCGCAGAGCAGCAACAGCAGCGCGAAGCACGAGCAGTGCACCCGGGAATGCCCGGAGAGCGGGAACACAGCGGCAGTGACGGTGTGCAAGGCGGACATGGCGGCCACCGCGAGCGAGAGGCGCCTGATCTGACTCTAGCAGCCGCGCCACGCCGGCTCCGTGGCGCTTTGTCGGAAGACTGTGCGGCGGTCGCTTGAGGCGTCTGGCTCGGGGGTCTATCGTCCACAGCTCATCGCACGACCCTCATTGCATGACAAAGGACGCCGCGCATGCACGCCTACGATATCGAACTGCTGAAACACGCCACGCCTGCCGCCGGGGAGGAGCTCCAGGGTTGGTGCTTCGGCCTGCCGCCGGGAATCACGCCCGAGCAGTGGCCGCTGGACCCGGACACCGGCTACCCGCTGATGCACGGCTTCACCCTGCGCCTGCCCGAGGATTATCGGGTGCATGGTCCGGAGATCGTCGCGCTGAGCTTCTTCTCGCTGTCGCCGGACCAGAACGACGGTGGTCCGAGCACCGTGGACGGCATCGCCGAACAGGTCGTTTCGCCGGGCGAGCAGCCGCCGGCCGACCCGCACCTGCTGCCGTTCTGGCAGGCCGGCCGCGCCAGTCACCCGCGCCTGCATCGCATGGAAGACATCCTGGGCGGCGCCTATGCGGTAATCCTGCTGACCGACGCCGAATTCAACGGCGCAGCCTGCCTGCCGCCGCAACTGCCGGCGGGTAATCCGCTGCTGGCGCAGACTGCCGCACCCCAATGGCTGGGGGCGGGCTCGGCCAGCACTTTCGATACCACCCTGAAGGAAGGCGACTACCTGTTCGGCCTGTTCGGCGGGATTCCCCAGCCGGGGCTGGACGTGCGCTACCTGCTGCGTTGGACGCCGCGCGCCAGTGACCCTAACGCCGGGATCACACCCGACGAGTACGGCGAGACCGACTACCAGCAGTTCTACTACTGGGAAAACAACGACATCCATCGCGACAATTACCGCGAACACCCGTGGAGCCAGGGCCACCAGCCCAACCACATCGGCGGCACCATGCGCCCGGTGCAGGGCATGCCGGACGTCAGCGCGTACTACATCGGCTTCGAGGAATACCTGGGCGGCTACAACTTTGGCAGCGGCAACGCCCAGCTGGATTTCCGCGACATGAAGATCGACTGGGCCTGCTGAGTCCTCTGCAGTGAGGGTTCGCGAGCAAGCTCGCTCCTACAGATTGCCGGCCGACTCGATGCGCTTTTCGTAGGAGCGAGGGGGACGCCTAGTTCTTGCTCGCGAACAGCCCGGCGGAAAATCTACAGGCACAAAAAAGCCCATCGCGAGATGGGCTTTTTCGTCAGCGGCGGACCTCAGTCCTTGCGGCGCTTGAGCTGGTCCTGCAACTGCGTCGGCAAGCCGCGGATGATCAGCATGTCGCGCGCCTCGTCGTACTCCACCTTGCTGCCCAGCAGGTGCGCCTCGAAGCTGATCGACAGCCCCTCGGCACGGCCGGTGAAGCGGCGGAACTGGTTGAGGGTGCGCTTGTCCGCCGGGATTTCCGGCGACAGGCCATAGTCCTTGTTGCGGATATAGTCGTAGAAGGCACGCGGCGCCTGGTCGTCCATCAGCTCGGAGAGTGCATCCAGAGCCATCGGCTCACCGATCTTGGCCTGGCTGGTGGCGTAGTCCACCAGCACGTCGGTCTTCTCGCGGGCCTGTTCTTCGGGCAGGTCTTCGCTTTCCACGAAGTCGCTGAAGGCCTTGAGCAGGGTGCGGGTCTCGCTCGGGCCGTCGACGCCCTCGGTGCAGCCGATGAAGTCGCGGAAGTAGTCCGAGACCTTCTTGCCGCCCTTGCCCTTGATGAACGAGATGTACTGCTTGGACGTCTTGTTGTTCTGCCACTCGGAGATGTTGATCCGTGCGGCCATGTGCAGCTGGCCCAGGTCCAGGTGGCGCGACGGGGTCACTTCCAGCGAGTCGGTCACCGCCACGCCTTCGCTGTGGTGCAGCAGGGCGATGGACAGGTAGTCGGTCATGCCTTGCTGGTAATGGCAGAACAGCACATGGCCGCCGGTGGAGAGGTTGGACTCTTCCATCAGCGTCTTCAGGTGCTCCACCGCCTGCTTGGAAAACGCGACGAAGTCCTTGCCGTTGTCCAGGTACTCGCCCAGCCAGCCGCTGAACGGGTAGGCGCCGGACTCGCTCTGGAACAGGCCCCAGGCCTTGTTCGGCTTCGCGTTGTAGCTCTCGTTGAGGTCGGCCATCAGGTTCTCGATGGCCTGGGAGTCGCCCAGCTCGGCGTCGCGCGCGTGCAGCGTCGCGGGGTTGCCGTCGGGCTTCTTGTCGATCAGGTGGACGATGGCGTGACGAATCGGCATGGCGGACCCGGAAATTCAGTGCCGGCGGCACCGCGCGCATCGATGCGGCGGCGGGGCGGGCGGATTGGAAAACGCCAGAGTTTACCCGACCCGGCGCCGGGATGCGCGACGCCGATCAGTCAGCGGACGGCACCAGCCCTTCGTCGCGCTCGCGTCGGTTGCGTCGCAGCTGGCGCAGGCGGCGGATCACGTAGTTCAGGTGCAGGTGCAGCTCGTACAGCTCGTTGTAGTAGGACAGCGGCACCTCGACCTTGGCCAGCTCGGCCTCCAGTTGCTCCAGGCGCTCGATCTCCGTGCTCAGCTCGGCGCTGCCGGTGCGCTCGTCGAGTCGGCGGTCGATCTCGCGCAGGTAGCGGTACCAGCGGTAGATGCGCGCGCGGATGCGCCAGCGGTACAGCGGGCCGATGGACTTGAGTAACGGGATGAGGATGGCGATGAAGGGGATCAGCAGGATGATGTAGCGGTCTGCCAGCGACGCGATGCGGAACGGCAGGAAGCGCTGCAGCAGCGGCGGGCCGCTCTTGTAGTAGCGCTCGGCGTCTTCCTGCAAGGCCAGGGTGCGCGGCTCGGCGCTGGGGAAGGCGCCAGCCGCATCGAGCAGGGTGCCGCTTTTCATCACCGTGCGCGCGGCCTCGAGGATCAGCGGGGTGAGCGCCGGGTGGAAGTCGCCGTTGACCACCAGGGTCGCTACCGGCGAGAGGGTGGCCAGGTCCTGGTCCGGGACGTTCTGCGCCAGGTTCAGCAGGCCTTCGCTGACCTCGACGCGCTTGAGGAACGGAATCCGTGCCTCGTAGGCGTGGGCGCGGCGAAACCCGGTGAGCGTGAGGTCGGGGCTGGCGGCCAGGCGCTGGATCAGCGGGTTCTCTGCCGGGCCGACGAAGAAGGCGGCGTCCAGCTGGCCGGCCAGCAGTTCGTTGGCCACCGCGTTGCCGCCGCGTGCCTGCCAACCGGCCGGCAGTGGCTCGGTGGCGATCTCGTTGGCCTTGAGGATGGCCTCGGTCACCGCCTCGGTGCCGCTGCCGGCACCGCCGATGGCGACGCGCAGGGGCAGCAGGTCGGCCAGGCGGTCGATCTTTGCCTCGCGGCGCTGGAACAGCCAGAGGGGCTCCTGGAACATCGCGCCCAGGGTCAGCAGGTGTTCGCGTTGCTGGGGTTCGAGCTGCTGTTCCTGGCCGCTCTGCACCAGCGCCAGGTCCACGCCGCTCTTGCCGTCCAGCAGTCTGTCGAGGTTGTCCCGGGAACCGGCGGTACGCACCAGTTGCAGGTCGAAGCCCTGTTTGGCCAGTTCCTCCTTCAGGCGCTGGCCGAAGAGCGCGTAGCCACCGCCCGGCGCGCCGGTGGCCAGGGTGGCGCTCATCGGCGGCGGCGGAGCGACGAAGTAGAAGACCGCAGCAACCAGCGCGGCCAGCACCGGCACCAGCCAGAGGTTGGCGCGCACCAGGATGGCGAGGTCCTTGAGCATATTCAGAAGGCGTTGCATGGGGAGTCCTTGTGGCGAGGTGCTGTCCTGAAAAGATAGCCAGCCTGGGCGAGGGCGGCCGGTGAATCCGCCATTGGCAAGGCGCAAACCGCTATCATCGCAAGCCTCGAAACACGGCTGCGGACTTCACGGCATGCGCATTCTCCATACCTCCGACTGGCACCTGGGCCAGCATTTCATGGGCAAGAGCCGCGAGGCCGAGCACCAGGCGTTCTGCGCCTGGCTGGTCGAACAGGTGCGCGAGCAGGCCGTGGACGCGGTGATCATCGCCGGCGATGTGTTCGACACCGGCGCGCCGCCCAGCTATGCCCGTGAGCAATACAACCGCTTCATCGTCGAATTGCGCGGCACCGGTGCGCGCCTGGTGGTGCTGGGCGGCAACCATGATTCGGTGGCGATGCTGGAGGAGTCCCGCGACCTGCTGGCATGCCTCGATACCCAGGTGATCGCCGCCGTCGGCACCGACCTCGACCGCCAGTTGCTGGTGCTGCCGCAACGTGACGGCCAGCCCGGCGCCATCCTCTGCGCGATCCCCTTCATCCGCCCGCGCGACGTGCTCACCAGCCAGGCCGGGCAGAGCGCACAGGACAAGCAACTGGCCCTGCAGCAGGCGATCCAGGCGCATTATCGCGAGCTGTTCGAGCGCGCCGAGGCGCAGCGCGAAGTCCTCGGCCGGCACCTGCCGATCATCGCCACCGGCCACCTCACCACGGTCGGCGCGAGCGCCAGCGAGTCGGTGCGGGAAATCTACGTCGGTACCCTGGAGGCCTTCCCCACCAGTGCCTTCCCGGCAGCGGACTACATCGCCCTCGGCCACATCCACCGGCCGCAGAAGGTCGGCGGCCTGGAACACATCCGCTATTGCGGCTCGCCCATCGCGCTGAGCTTCGACGAGGCGACCCAGGGCAAGGAGGTACTGCTGGTGGACCTGGATGACGGTGGCCTGCGCAGCGTCACCGCGCTGCCGGTGCCGCGCTTCCAGCCACTGAGATCGGTGTCCGGCAGCCTCGCCGAGCTGCCGGCCGAACTGGCCCGCGTCGCCCGCGAAGGCAGCGCGGAGCAGCCAGTCTGGCTGGAGGTGATGGTGCATACCGACGACTACCTGACCGACATCCAGCTGCGCGTCGAGAAGCTCTGCGAGGCGCTGCCGGTGATCGTCCTGCGCACCCGC
>CBIGPF010000148.1:0-15602 GCA_966191535.1 uncultured Pseudomonas sp.
CGTGGTAGCCGACGTAGATCGCCAGCACGAAGATGATCAGGTTGTAGATGCCGTGGGAGATCAGCATGTCTTCCATAGTTTCTCACCGGTCTTCAGGGCCGGACGCGGGGTCCGGCGCGTTCTTATATAAGAAGGGCTTCAGCCGTTCTTGCGCACGATCTGGCCGTCGCGGCACATCAGGCACGCGGCGACGATGTCGTCTTCCATGTTCACCGTGAAGCCTTCGGCGGTCAGGGTGAGCTTGAGGAAGTCGAGCAGGTTGCGTGCGTAGAGTGCGGAGGCGTCCGCCGGTACCAGTGCGGCCAGGTTGCTCAGGCCGACGATGGTCACGCCGTGCTTGACCACGACCTGGTCGGCCTCGGTCAGCGGGCAGTTGCCGCCTTGCGATGCCGCGAGGTCGATGACCACCGAGCCCGGCTTCATTTCGGCCACTGTGGCCTCATGAAGGAGCGTCGGCGCCTTGCGGCCCGGAATCAGCGCGGTGGTGATGACGATGTCCGACTGCTTGGCGCGCTCGTGCACGGCCTTGGCCTGGCGCTCCATCCACGAGGCCGGCATCGGACGGGCGTAACCGCCAACGCCTTCGGCGCACTCGCGCTCTTCGTCGGTCTCGTAGGGCACGTCGACGAACTTGGCGCCCAGCGACTCGATCTGCTCCTTCACCGCCGGGCGGACGTCCGACGCCTCGATCACCGCACCCAGGCGCTTGGCCGTGGCGATGGCCTGCAGGCCGGCAACGCCGGCGCCGAGGATCAGCACGCGGGCGGCCTTAACGGTGCCGGCGGCGGTCATCAGCATGGGCATGAAGCGCGGATAGTGGTGGGCAGCGAGCAACACAGCCTTGTAGCCGGCGATGTTGGCCTGGGAGGAGAGCACGTCCAGGCTTTGCGCGCGGGAAGTGCGCGGCGCGGCCTCGAGGGCGAAGGCGGTGACGCCGCGTTCGGCCATGCGGGCGATGTTCTCGTTGTTGAACGGGTTGAGCATGCCGATCAGCACGGTGCCCGGCTTCATCTGTGCCAGCTCGCTTTCGCTGGGCGCGATAACCTTCAGCACAAGCTCCGAACCGTAGGCATCGGCGGCAGTGCCGATCTTTGCGCCAACGGCTTCATAGGCAGCATCCGGCTGGCTGGCGCTGACGCCCGCACCGCTCTGAATGACGACCTGATGGCCCTGCCCGATCAGTTTCTTGACCGTCTCCGGCGTTGCTGCGACCCGCGTCTCACCGGCTTGGGTCTCGAGGGGTACACCGATCTGCACTTGCAAATCTCCTGCGTGATCCTGGGATTGTCCGGGCTACTACGTTGGCGACCCGGGTTTTGAACTGGCAACGGTCTGTTTTTTGTTTTTAAGAGCTTGTTGTGTGACCGGGCTGTGACCCGGTGGCCGCGGCATTGTGCAATCGAACCTGGAGGGCATCAAGAAGTTCTGGAGTGGTACTGAGCGATAACTACAAGTCACGTTTGGACCCGTGGTTTTCCGGTCGCCACCGAGGCCGCGTGGGCCCTGGCGTTTAGCCTAATTGCCTATTGTGACCGGACGGAAATGTCATCCTCGCCGTGAATGACCACCCATCAGAGGCTCCCCATGCCCACCGAAAGGCCCGGTAATCCTGCAACAGGCTCAGGCATAGGTGTTAATTAATGTTTCTAATATGGAGTATGAGTCATTCCTGATATCTGGCTTTCTGTAGCAGATTTTTTACATTGACTACGGGGTCAGGAAAATTGCCAGAAAGCTTCAAGGCCGCATGTTGCAACGCGCCAGAGCCCTGAGATGAGGTTTAGCAGAAACTTCGGATTTGTCCGGGGAAGGCGTGAATGACGCAGAAAAAACAACGGCCACCGTTATCGGGTGGCCGCTGGGGGTGAGACACGGTGTCGCGGGGATCAGTTGCCGGCGCTGATCACGTTGGGCAACTGGGCGACCAGCTTGTCGTTGTGCAGCGGGGCGCGGATGAAGCCGTGCTGGGTGTTGTCCGGGCCGATGATGACCAGGTTGCCGCTGTGGTCGACGGTGTAGTTGGGCTTGCTGGTATCCGCCGGGATGTAGGGGATGCTCATGGCGTTGGCCAGTTTCTGCACGCTCTCTTCCGAGCCGGTGATGCCCTTGAAGCCGGCGTTGAAGAAGCCGAGGTATTCCTTGATGCGCGGCGCGGTATCGCGGTGCGGGTCGACACTGACGAACACCACCTGCAGGTTCTTCGCCACGTCCGGCGGCAGCTTGGTCTGCAGCTCGCGCAGTTGCGCCAGGGTGGTGGGGCAGACGTCCGGGCAGAAGGTGTAGCCGAAGAACAGCAGTGACCACTTGCCCTTCAGGCTGGCGGTCTGGAACGGCTGGCCGTCCTGGTCGGTGAAGGCGAGGTCAGGAACGCTGCGGGTCTGCGGCAGGATCACGATGCCGGCGTCGAGCAGCACGGTCGGGTCGAGCTGGTGGCGCTGGTTGAGCACCTTCTGGACGGTGAGGCCGAGGATCAGGGCGACGATGGCGACGAGGATGAAGACGGTCTTGTTGACTCGGGACATGGGGTTCTCGTGGGTCGGGACGTCTGGGCTTGAGGCGGCTGTTATTGCCGTGCCCGTGCCTGGCAGGGGAGCGGCGATGTTCGCGAGCAAACTCGCCCCTGCAGGGGGCGGCCGCGCAGGAGCAAGCCTGCTTGCGAACCCTCAGTAGTTCAGGTGCAGCGGCAGGTAGTGGTCCACCAGCAGCGCGATGAACAGCAGGAACAGGTAGGCGATAGAGTACTTGAAGGTCTTGATCGCCGCATGGGGTCGGCTGCCGCAGTAGAGCGCCCAGGCCCAGTCTAGGAAGCGCGCGCCCAGGGCCAGCGCGGCGAACAGGTAGATCAGCCCGGCCATGTGGATGGCGAAAGGCATCAGCGTCACGGCGAACAGCACCAGGGTGTAGAGCAGGATGTGCAGCTTGGTGTAGTGCTCGCCGTGGGTCACCGGCAGCATCGGGATGTCGGCCTTGGCGTACTCGTCCTTGCGGTGCAGGCACAGCGCCCAGAAATGCGGCGGGGTCCAGGCGAAGATGATCAGCACCAGCAGCAGCGGTTCGGCGGAGATCTGCCCGGTCACCGCGACCCAGCCCAGCAGCGGTGGTGCGGCGCCAGCGAGGCCGCCGATAACGATGTTCTGTGGCGTGGCGCGCTTCAGGAAGCCGGTGTAGAGCGCCGCGTAACCCAGCAGCGAGGCCAGCGTCAGCCAGGCCGTCAGCTCATTGGTGAACACCAGCAGCACGGCCATTCCGGCCACCGACAGCAGCATGGCGAAGCCCAGCGCGATGGGCGGCGAGACGCGCCCTTCGGCCAGCGGGCGCTTGTGGGTGCGCGCCATGATCGAGTCGATGCGGCGGTCCACCACGTGGTTCACCGCCGCCGCGCCACCGGCGCACAGGCCGATGCCGAGGTTGCCGAACACCAGTACCTGCCAGGGCACGCCGGCCTTGGTGGCGAGCAGCATGCCGATCAACGAGGTGATCAGCATGAGCAGGACTACCTTGGGTTTGGTCAGTTCGAGCAGGTCGCGCCAGCTGGCTTGGCTGGAAGTGCTGATGACGCTGGCCATGGGCATTTCTCCGTCTTCGTGCTGACTGCTTGGATTGGGACCGGTGCGCCGCGGCCCCGGCCGTCGTGCTCAACCGTTCAATGTCATCCTTGCGAGGGATAGGCCACCGGGCGCTCCAGGGCGTCCAGGGCAATCGGGACGCTGGCGGGCAACTCGACGCGTTTCGTCGCGGGCGCGCGTACCCGGTAGTTCACCAGCACCAGCATCAGCAGCAGGAACGCGCCGCCGCCGTTGTGCGCTACCGCCACCGGAAGTGGCAGGTGCAGCAGCACGTTGCTGATGCCCAGGCCGATCTGGAAGGACAGTCCCAGCAGCATCAGCGCGGTGATGCCGATCAGGCCGTGGCGCTGGAGGTTCCAGGCCAGCAGCAGGATCACGGCGGTCACGCACAGTGCGCCCATGCGGTGGGTCATGTGGATGGCCGTGCGGGCGTCGCTGTCGAGCTGGCCGCCCAGGTAGTTCGGGCCGATGTGCTGGGTGAGGTGGAATCCGTTGGCGAAGTCCATGTTCGGCCACCACTCGCCGTGGCACATCGGCAGGTCGATGCAGGCCACCGCCGCGTAGTTGCTGCTGACCCAGCCACCGAGTGCGATCTGCCCGATCACCATCAGCAGGGCGAGGGCCGCCAGTGCGCGCAGCTTCGACGGCAGTTGCAGCGGGGCGAAGGCGCCGGAGAGGCGCAGGCTGAGCAGGAACAGCAGCGACAGCGTGGTGAAACCGCCCAGCAGGTGTGCAGTGACCACCTGCGGCCAGAGCTTGAGGGTGACGGTCCACATGCCGAACGCTGCCTGGGCGATCACCACCGCGAGCAGCACCAGCGGCAGGCGCATCGGCTGGCCGTCGCGGCCGCGGCGTAGCAGTGCGTGCACCGCCAGCCCGAGGATCAGCAGGCCGAGGCTGCCGGCGAAGTAGCGGTGGATCATCTCGTTCCAGCCCTTCTGCGCCTCCACCGGCGAGTCGGGGAAGTGCATCTCGGCGTGAGCCAGCTGCGCTTCGTTCAGGGGAACATGGACGAAGCCGTAGCAACCGGGCCAGTCCGGGCAGCCGAGGCCGGCGTGGGTCAGGCGGGTGTAAGCGCCCAGCAGGATGACCACGAAGGCCAGCGCCGTGGCCAGCACGGCAAGGTAGAAGGCGGGTTTGCGTCTTGCCTGGATCATGCGTCGCTCCCGATCTTGTTGTTGTCGTGGGGCTGGCGATGGCTTAGCCGGCTTAACCGATGTTCGACAGCTTCAGCAGCAGTTGCAGGTCCTTGAGGATCGACTTGCCGTTGGCCTTGGCGTCGTAGCGCAGCACCAGGTTGCCGTGGGGGTCGACGATCCACAGTTGCGGCTGGGCGCCAGTGTGCTGGTTGGGCGCCAGGCCCAGGCGCTGCAGGCGCGGGTAGTCCTTGTCGAGCAGGCCGGTGAACTCGGCCGGCAGCGGCTTGGCGAAGGCGAGCGCGTGCTCGGCGCGGCTGGCTTCGCGGCCCAGGCCGATGTTGATCTGGCGCGCCAGGTAGACCAGTTGCTGGCAGTCGCTGGTGCAGGTTTCCGGGGCGGTGACCAGCAGTTGCCACTGGTCGCTGGCCTTGTCGTCCTGCACACCGAGATCGGCCGGGGTCTGCCCGGTGGCGATCAGGTCGCCGTGGTAGCTGCGTCCCTCCGGCACCCAGAACTGCAGCTTGTACATGGCGGTGGCGAGCAGCATCGGCCCCAGCACCATGCCGAGGATGAGCAGCAGTTGCACGCGTCCGCGGCGGCGGTTGGGGGCGTCAGGCAGAGTCATGGCGGTCATGGTCAAGGGTCTCCCGTGCGCGACGGATGCCGAGGTAGAGGTAGAGGCCGGACAGCGCGATGGCCAGGGCGAACCACTGCACGGCATAGCCGACGTGGCGCTCCGGTGGCATGGCGACGATCGGCCAGTCGGTGTCGAAGGCGGCGTCACCCGGCTCCAGGCGGATTTCCAGCGGGCTGCCTTCGCGGCCGAGCTGGTCCCACAGGAACGGGGCGTCCACCTGGGTGATCAGGCGCGGCCAGCCCGCCGCCGGCGCGGTCGGGTTGGCAGGCAGCGGAGCGTAGGTCCAGGCGTCCAGCAGCAGGTCGTGGCTGGGCGTCTCGATCTTCGGCGGCACGCGGCGGTCGGGCCACGGCACCCAGCCGCGATTGACCAGCAGCCACTGGTGACCGATACGGTCGAAGAAGGGCTGCAGCACCTCGACGCCGGCCTGGCCGTTACGGGTGCGGTTGTCGAGGAGGGCGGTATGGTCGGCGTCAAGCTGGCCTTGCAGGCGCACGCGGACGTAGCTGCGCGGCGGTTGGCGTTCGAGCTCGGCGACGCTGATCGGGTCCTGTTCACGCTGCACTTCGGCGGCAGCGAGCAGGGTGCGTTTTTCGGCGGCGCGGGAGAGTTGCCAGAAGCCCAGGCCGATCAATACCGGCAGCAGCGCGAGGACCACCAGGGTCGGTGCGATGCCGGGCCGGAAGGCGCGCGTGGCGCGGGCCGCGCGATGCTCTGAAGCGTGCTGGCTATACTGCAAGACATCCCCCTCAACCCCAGTCCCCTGCGGACAGGAGGCCGGTAGTGCTCAAAGCTGCGATCGTTCTGTTGTTGCTGGCGACCGTTGTCAGCCTGTTCAGTGGCCTGTTCTTTCTGGTCAAGGACGAAGGCCATGGTTCGCGGGTGGTCAACGCGCTGACTGTGCGTGTCACCCTTACTGCCCTGACCGTCGCTCTCATCGCCTGGGGCTTCTTCAGCGGCCAACTCGGCAGCTCCGCCCCCTGGCATTTCTAGTTCCGTACTGCTCTTGGTAGGAGCGAGCTTGCTCGCGAACGCTTTTTCCTGATGCCTCAGTGTTGGGCGGTTCGCGAGCAAGCTCGCTCCTACAGGTCCTTCGGCTTCACAACACGTAGACGAAGATGAACAGCCCGATCCATACCACGTCGACGAAGTGCCAGTACCAGCTGGCCGCCTCGAAGCCGAAGTGTTTGTCGGCGTCGAAGTGTCCGCGGATGATGCGGATCAGCATGATGCTCAGCATGATCGCGCCGATGGTCACGTGGGCGCCGTGGAAGCCGGTGAGCATGAAGAAGGTCGCGCCGTAGATGCCCGAGCCCAGGGTCAGGCCCAGCTCGCTGTAGGCCTCGTGGTACTCGTAGGCCTGCAGCACCAGGAAGCACGCCCCCAGTGCCACGGTCGCCGCCAGCCACATCTTCAGCGGGCCGCGATGGTTCTTCTTCAGCGCGTGGTGGGCGAAGGTCACGGTGAAGCTGGAGGTGACCAGCAGCAGGGTGTTGATCAGCGGCAGCTTCCACGGATCGATCACTTCCCTGGGCGGCGGGAAGAGTTTGTTGTCCGGGTTGTTCAGCTGCGGCCAGCCGGTTTCGAACTGCGGCCAGAGCATGTGCGAGATGCCGTGGTGGCCTTCGCCGCCCAGCCACGGGTTGACGAAGTGGCGCACGTAGAACAGCGCGCCGAAGAAAGCGGCGAAGAACATCACCTCGGAGAAGATGAACCAGCTCATGCCCCAGCGGAACGAGCGGTCCATCTGCGGGCTGTAGAGCCCACCGCGGCTTTCCTTGATGACGTTGCCGAACCAGCCGAACAGCATGTACGCCAGGATCAGTCCGCCGGCGAAGAAGATCCACGGGCCGTGGGAGTGCTCCTTGCCCGCGCTCATGTCGTTCATCCAGGTGCCGACGCCAAACAGCGTCACCAGCATGCCGATGGTGGCGATGATCGGCCACTTGCTCTGCGCGGGGACGTAATAGGGATCGTGGGTTGCCATCTTTCTTGTTCTCCTTTGCCCTTCAGCGCTCGTTACTGGCCACGGGTGGCTTGCGGGCAGTGATGTCGAACAGCGTGTAAGCAAGCGTCAGGTGACGCACATCCTTGGGCAGGTCGCGGTCGACGATGAAGCGCACCGGCATTTCGATGCGCTCGCCGGGCTGCAGTACCTGCTGGGTGAAGCAGAAGCATTCGGTCTTGTGGAAGTAGGTGGCCGCCACCGACGGCGCGATGCTCGGGATCGCCTGGGCAGTCATCGGCTTGTCGGTGGGGTTGTAGGCGACGAACAGCATCTGATTCACCGCGCCCGGATGCACCACCAGCTGCTCGGCCTCGGGGTGGAATTCCCAGACCATGTCGATGTTGTTGTTGGCGACGAACTGGATCTTCACCTCGCGCGACTGATCGACCACCTGGCCGTCGCCCTGGTAGGCGCTGCCGGAAGTCTTGCCGTTGATGCCCAGTGCCTTGCACATCACGTCGTACAGCGGCACCAGGGCGAAGCCGAAGGCGAACATGGCGACCACGGCAATGACCAGCCGGGTCACCAGCTTGCGCGTTTCGATGTTGCCGTCGCTCATGGGTCGATTCCTCAACCTGTAGGAGCGAGCTTGCTCGCGAACCGCTTGATGCCTTGGCCTCCGGGGAAGCCCGTTCGCGAGCAAGCTCGCTCCTGCCAGTTCGTGTCTACTTCACTTCCGGAGGCGTGCTGAAGGTGTGGTACGGCGCCGGCGAGGGAATGGTCCACTCCAGGCCTTCCGCGCCATCCCACGGCTTGGCCGGGGCCGGCGGACCGCCACGGATGCACTTGATGACGATGAACAGGAACAGCAGCTGCGTGGTGCCGAACATGAAGGCGCCGATGGACGAGACCATGTTGAAGTCGGCGAACTGCAGGTTGTAGTCCGGGATCCGCCGCGGCATGCCGGCAAGCCCGACGAAGTGCATCGGGAAGAACGCCATGTTCATGCCGATGAAACTCATCCAGAAATGCAGCTTGCCCAGGGTCTCGTCGTACATGTGGCCGGTCCACTTCGGCAGCCAGTAGTAGGCCGAGGCGAAGATGCCGAAGATCGCGCCGGGCACCAGCACGTAGTGGAAGTGTGCCACCACGAAGTAGGTGTCCTGGTACTGGAAGTCCGCCGGTGCGATGGCCAGCATCAGCCCGGAGAAACCGCCGATGGTGAACAGGATGACGAAGGCCACGGCGAACAGCATCGGCGTCTCGAAGGTCAGCGAGCCTTGCCACATGGTCGACGCCCAGTTGAACACCTTCACCCCGGTGGGGACGGCGATCAGCATGGTCGCGTACATGAAGAACAGCTCGCCCACCAGCGGGATGCCCACCACGAACATGTGGTGCGCCCACACGACGAAGGACAGGAAGGCGATCGACGCGGTGGCGTAGACCATCGAGGTGTAGCCGAACAGCGGCTTGCGACTGAAGGCCGGGATGATCGAGCTGACGGCGCCGAACGCCGGCAGGATCATGATGTACACCTCGGGGTGGCCGAAGAACCAGAACACGTGCTGGAACAGCACCGGGTCGCCGCCGCCGGCCGCGCTGAAGAAGCTGGTGCCGAAGTGGATGTCCATCAGCATCATCGTCACGCAGCCCGCCAGCACCGGCATCACCGCGATCAGCAGGAACGCGGTGATCAGCCAGGTCCAGACGAACAGCGGCATCTTCATCAGCGTCATGCCTGGCGCGCGCAGGTTGAGGATGGTGGCGATCACGTTGATCGCGCCCATGATCGAACTCATGCCCATCAGGTGGATGGCGAAGATGAAGAAGGTCACGCTGTGCGGCGCGAAGGTGGTGGAGAGCGGCGCGTAGAAGGTCCAGCCGAAGTTCGGGCCGCCGCCGGGCATGAACAGGGTGCTCACCAGCAGGCCGAAGGCCGCCGGCAGCAGCCAGAAGCTGAAGTTGTTCATGCGCGGCAGGGCCATGTCCGGCGCGCCGATCATCAGCGGCACCATCCAGTTGGCCAGGCCGACGAAGGCCGGCATCACCGCACCGAAGACCATCACCAGGCCGTGCATGGTGGTCATCTGGTTGAAGAACGCCGGCTCGACGATCTGCAGGCCCGGCTGGAACAGTTCGGCGCGGATCACCATGGCGAAGGAGCCGCCGAGCAGGAAGGCGCAGAAGCTGAACCACAGGTACAGCGTGCCGATGTCCTTGTGGTTGGTGGTCAGAACCCAGCGCATCAGGCCCTTGGCAGGGCCATGGTGGTGGTCGCCGGCGTGAGAATGGTCGGGGTGATCGATCACGGTACTCATCGCGGCCTCCTTATTGTTGTTTCTGCTTGTAGGCGACCACGTCCTGCGGGGTCACCATGTCGCCGTCGTTGTTGCCCCAGCTGTTGCGCTCGAAGGTGATCACCGCGGCGATGTCGACTTCCGAGAGCTGCTTGCCGAAGGCCGCCATGGCCGTGCCCTGGACGCCGTTGAACACGGTTTCCAGGTGGTGCTCCTTGGGCCCGGTGACGATCTTCGACCCCTTGAGCGCGGGGAACATCGGCGGCATGCCCTGGCCTTCGGGCTGGTGACAGGCGGCACAGATGGTGTGGTAGACCTTGTCGCCACGGGCGACCAGCTCCTCCTTCGTCCATTCCTTGCTGGTCAGCTCCTTGAGCTTGACGGCTTCTTCCTTGCGCTCGGCCAGCCACTTGTCGAAGTCAGGCTTGGACTTCACGTCCACCACGATGGGCATGAAACCGTGGTCCTTGCCGCACAGCTCGGCGCACTGGCCACGGTAGACGCCGGGCTGGTCGACCTTGGTCCAGGCCTCGTTGATGAAGCCGGGAATGGCATCGCGCTTGACCGCGAAGGCCGGCACCCACCAGGAGTGGATCACGTCGCTGGAGGTGACCAGGAAGCGCACCTTGACCCCGGCCGGCAGCACCAGCGGGTTGTCCACTTCGAGCAGGTAGTGCTCGTCCTTGTCGGCCTTGTTGTGGATCTGGTCCTGGGGCGTGGCGAGGTTGGAGAAGAACTCCACGTCCTGGCCCAGGTACTTGTACTGCCACTTCCACTGGTAGCCGGTGACCTGCACGTCCAGCTCGGGCTCCGAGGTGTCGTACATGTGGATCAGCGTCTTGGTGGCCGGGACGGCCATCACCACCAGGATCAGGAAGGGAATGACGGTCCAGAGGATTTCCACCGTGGTGCTCTCGTGGAAATGCGCGGGCTGCTGCCCGGTGGACCGGCGATGGACGATCATCGACCAGAACATCGCGCCAAAGACGACGATGCCGATGACCACGCAGATCCAGAAGATCGTCATGTGAAGATCGAAAACGTTACGGCTGACTTCTGTCGCACCGGGGGTCATGTTGACCGTCCAGGCGGCGTTTGCCTGACTGAAAGCCAAGAGCAAAAGGAAGCCCATCCAGACTCGTGGATGTCGCAGCATTCGGGTTCCCCTTATCGTTGTTTTTATCCCGCCGGCATAGCGCCCTGGCTGCGATCCCCATTCCAGAGGGTTCGAGCCTGAACAAGCCAACGGCCAAGGGAGTGACCGCCAAGACAACTTACTTTGACGTCGTACCTCGGCAGCACGCAGGGCAGGCCGGGTCCATCAGGTTTTCGGTGTGTCGAAGCGGAGTATAGCCACGGGTTGCGACATAACAACGCAGAGTAAAAAACCCGTTTAAAAGACCGAAGTGTGATCTCAAAGCCACGGACGGCGCGGGTTTGGAGTACCATGCTGGCCGTCTGATATGCCGTGCCGGCATAACCAGTTCATGAATATGACAATCGCGTCTTAGCTACGCCCGGGGTGCGGCTAAGGTCTTTCTTCACTTTCCAAACCCGTTGTCTTGGAGTTGTCATGAACACCGCTGCACTGCGTGAGCTGATCCGGAATGCCCACCTGCTCGAATCCCGCCATGGCCATCTCGCCCGCCTGATCCAGAGCCAACTGCAAAGCCTGCACAAGAGCATCGCCCTGGCTGGCGAAGACCCCAGCGGCACGCTGACGCGCTTTGTCCACGCCTATATCGAACAGGTGCCGGACTTCCTCGACGCCGCCAATGCGGTGGCCCGCGCTGCCGGCATCGAGGACCGCATCAAGCCGGTGCTCAAGCTCGCGGAACAGTTCTTCCTCACGCCACCCGCGCTGCTCAACGGCCACGATGGCCTGGACGCGCTGCTGGACGAGGCCTACCTCGCCCATCGCCTGGTGGAAGAGGTGAACGACCGCTACATCGCCCACTTCAACCAGCCGCTGATCCCGCTGGACACCACGGTGGCCAACCTGGTGGCGCACCAGCTGATCGGCGAACCCTTCGCCAACCAGCTGGATGAAGCGGTGCACCACGCGGTCAACGGCATGCTCGACGACAGCACCTTCAGTGCCGAATCCGCCGTCAGCTACCGCGCCAGCCTGAACGACCCGCAGGTGGTCATGGCCTGGCAGCAGTGGCCGTGCCTGTCCCGGCAGTTCGGTGTCGAGCTGGAGCTGGGCCGCGACTGACGCTCAACCCGCTCCCTGTAGTGCACGTACCCGGCCTTCCACGCGGCGGCGCAGGCCGTTGCCTTCGATGGACAGCCGGCAGCCGCTGGCAGCGGCGCTGCGGCCCCAATCGTCGAGCAGTTCCATGCAGGCGTGGTCGATGTAGCTCAGGTGCTGCAGCGGCACGCGCAGGGTCGTGCCGGGCTTCACCGACTGCAGGGCCTGGGATAGCGCCGGCACCTTGAGGAAGGTCGCCGCGCCGACCAGACGCAGTTCGGCACCGCTGCCCTCGTCGTCGTAGCGCAGGTTGATCTTCAGTCGCGCCGCCTTGAGCACCAGTTTCAGTACCGTCAGCGCGAAGCCCAGCAGCACACCGGTCAACAGGTCGGTGGCGACGATGGCCAGTGCGGTCGCCGCGTGGACCAGCACCGGCATGCGTCCATAGCGACCGAGCGAACGCAGCGCCTTCAGGTCCACCAGTTTGATTCCGGTGTAGACCAGCACGCCCGCCAGGCTCGCGATGGGGATCTGCCGCAGCAGCCCGCCCAGCAGCACGACGAACGCCAGTAGCCACAGCCCGTGGAAGATCGCCGAGACGCGACTGCGCGCGCCGGCCTGTACGTTGGCCGAGCTGCGCACGATCACCCCGGTCATCGGCAGTGCGCCAACCAACCCGCAGAGCATGTTGCCCACGCCCTGGGCGCTCAGCTCGCGGTCCATGTCCGAGCGCGGGCCGGTGTGCATGCGGTCCACGGCGGCCGCCGAGAGCAGGGTCTCGGCGCTGGCAACAAAGGCCACCACCACGGCGGCCAGCAATAGCGTCGGGTCGAGCAATGCCGCGAGATCCGCCGGGCGAATCCAGTCGATCGCGTCAGTGAGGTTTTCCGGCACGCTCACCCGCAGCACATCCAGGTGCAGCGCGATGCTCGCCAGTGTCGCCAGGCTCACGCCGATCAGCGCGCCGGGCAGCATGCGCAGCCGGCCGGGCTTGAAGCGATCCCACAGCGCCATGCAGGCCATGGTGCCCAGGCCCAGCAGCGCCGCGTCGAAGCCGCTGGTCTCGGAGAGCAGCGCCGCCGGGAAGGCCAGCAGGTTGTCCAGGCCAGACGCCTGCGGCGTGAGGTCGAGCATCACGTGGACCTGCGACAGCACGATAAGAATGCCGATGCCGGCGAGCATGCCGTAGACCACGGCGGGCGACGTCACGCGGAACCAGCAGCCGAGGCGCAACCTGCCCGCCAGCAATTGCAGTGCACCGGCGAGCAGCAGGATCGGCCCGAGCATGGCCATGCCGTGGGTGCGCACCAGCTCGAAGACGAGGACCGCGAGGCCGGCCGCCGGGCCGCTCACCTGCAGCGGCGAGCCGGCGAGAAAGCCGACTACCAGGCCACCGATGATCCCGGTCACCAGGCCCTTGGCCGGCGGCATGCCCGACGCGATGGCGATACCCATGCACAGCGGCAGGGCGACGAGAAAGACCACCACCGACGCGAGCAGATCACGCGGTAGTACCTGGCGCAGCTGGGAACATCCGGATGGAACAGAGTGGGGGGCCGACATGGCGCTGTTCTCCTTCAAGGCATTTTTTGGGCGCGCGAAAGCCCACGACGCCGGTCTCGACCGCATCGACACGCGCAATTAAGGGGGATGGCGAACGCGGTGCGGCGTGCGCCTCAGGCAGGGATCAAGTCAGGAGCGGGGCGCGGCGTTTGTTCTGGCGGGCCGCCGCGCCCCGGACTTTCCGTGATCAAGAGCTACCGCGGTTGAAAGCTACTGGGGAGAGTAACGCGGACGCGGGGTGGCGCTGGGCGTCGGGCCTTCGCCGTCGAGGGGGCGGAAACGGCCTTCCTGGGCGTCGTAGGCCTTGATGGCGCTGGTTTCGATGTCATACACCCAGCCATGGATGAACAGCTGGCCGGAAGCCAGGCGCGCGGCCACGGACGGGTGGGTCTTCAGGTGGTCCAGCTGGGCTACCACGTTCTCCTCGGTGAGCACGCCCAGGTGCTCCTGGGTGGCGCAACCGCAGGTCTGGGCGACCACGGTACGGGCGACTTCAGCGTGGCGCAGCCACACCTTCACCGTCGGCATGTTTTCCAGGCTCTGCGGATTCAGCACCGCTTTCATGGCGCCGCAGTCGGAGTGGCCGCAGACGATGATGTGCTGCACGCCCAGGGCCATCACGGCGAACTCGATTGCGGTGGACACGCCGCCGTTCATCTGGCCGTACGGCGGCACCACGTTGCCGACGTTGCGGGTGACGAACAGGTCGCCCGGCGAGCTCTGGGTGATCAGCTCGGGGACGATGCGCGAGTCGGCACACGTGATGAACATGGCGCGCGGGTTCTGCGCGTGGGCCAGCTTCTTGAACAGCTCTTCCTGCTGAGGGAAGACCTCATGACGGAACTGGCGGAAACCCTCGACGATATGGCGAAGCGCCTCGTCAGCAGTTTCGTGGGCGTGATCCTCACCGTGCGTTTTGTCGTTCATGTATCAGCCTCGAAGAATGACGAAGAATTTTCCCACGTCAGCCGACGCTCTCCCTGGGGAGAAAAGGCACAGCCGTGGGGAAAAATCTGTCGTGACCGTTCAGTCACTTTGTGCTCAAACCCTAGACAACGAAGATTAAACCAAAATTAAAAAACCGCTCTGGAATGAGCTTTTGCATGATGTTTCGCCGATATTTCAAGATGATATCGGCAAGCTATCATGGCGATGAAATGTCACGGTGCCAGTGTGACGGCAGCGATATTCTGCCTAAAGGCAATATGACATTATCCGTTGCGGTTTCTGTCAGACCCGGACCACCGGGCCTGCCGCTTGGTCAGGATGACGAGCGTGGCGCACGACGCCGGACCCTTCCCCAGTCCCCCGGAAAACAAGGATGTGACCATGCAAGACATCTACAGGATGGCCGGCAACGCGGCCGCGAGCGCGGTGCAGACGGTCAGCGGCGGCGAGCTGCTGATGCCGATGTTCCACTGCCTGGAGCCCGATGGCCGGCTCAAGATGGTGGTGCTGATGGCAGACACCGGGGAGGAGGCCATGCAGGCCGGCCAGCGCATGTACCAGGAGAACACCCAGCAGGCGATCGGTGCGGTATGGATTGTCGACGGCTTCGTGACCCACAAGGAGGTCGGTAAGGTCGACGCCCTGATCCTGAACGTCGTTTCCTACGCCGAGCCGCGTCGTGAGATGCAACTGGCCGTTCCCTATCGGCATGCCCACAGCCATGAAGGATTCGCCGTGTTCAAGCCCAAGCTGCTGGGCGTGACCGGCATCACCCAGGACGAGCTGCAACCGTTGATCGACGCCTTCTACCAGGGCCGCGACGAGAACGCCGAGGGCCGGGCGATCTGGAAGGAGCACCAGCAGGACCAGATCACCGGCATGAGCGGCTTCGCCGGGTTCTCCGGCGAGGACTGGAAGCACCTGCGCGAGGCGCCCATAGCGATCTTCTGCATGGTCGCCAGCGCCGACGGCGAGATCGATGCCAAGGAGGCGGCCGCCTTCGGCAAGCTGTTCAAGGAGTCCGGCAAATACCCCAGCGTGCTGATGCAGCGCGTGATGACCGAGCTCAGCCCGGACACGCCCAACGGCCGCGCGGTACTGATGGACTTCCTGCAGCGCTTCGCCGACCCCGGGTTCAACCGCCTGCAGTACCTGGTCGACGTCAACCGCCTGCTGGGGCAACAGGCCAGCGACGACGACGCGGCAGCCTTCAAGGCCGACCTGCTGGCGCTGGGCAAGGCCGTGGCCGAGTCCTCCGGCGGCTTCTTCGGCTTCGGCAGCAAGGTCAGCAAGGAGGAGAAGAACGT
>CBIGPF010000149.1:0-15512 GCA_966191535.1 uncultured Pseudomonas sp.
TCGCCGAGCTGCGCATCGGCCTGGTGGAAGCCTTGCGCCCCCACGGGCTGGCCGACCGTTTCGCGCACATCGCCATCCAGCGTGGCATGTTCTCCTACACCGGCCTGCAGGCCGACCAGGTACGCATCCTGCGCGAGGAGCACAGCATCTACCTGGTGAGCAGTGGCCGCGCCAACATTGCCGGGCTCGACGGCGAGCGCCTGGATCACCTGGCGGCAGCCATCGCCCGCGTCTGCCGCTGACGACGAATTCTTCCCCCTCGACCGGCCTTTGAGCCGGTCTTTTTTTGCCTGCACGCCGGAGTCACCGTGTAGGAGCGGGCATGGCACGCTCCTACAGGGGGATTGCGTCAGTAATCGTCGCGCTTGCGGAACGCCCAGCGCCCCGCCAGGCCGGTGAAGCTGGCCACCAGCACGACGAGGATCCAGAAGCCTTCCGGGTCGCCGGAGAAAGGAATGCCGCCGACGTTCATGCCGAAGAAGCCGGCGATGATGTTGATCGGCAACGCCAGCACCGTGACCACGGTGAGGGTGAACAGCGTGCGGTTGCTCTGCTCGTTGATCTTCGCGGCGATCTCTTCCTGCAGCAGCTTGATGCGTTCGCCCAGCGCCGTGAGGTCGTTGATCACCAGGGAAAACTCCTCGGTGGCCTCGCGCAGCACGCGCACATCGTCCTCCGTCAGCCACACCGGTGGGCGGTTGAGCAGGCGCATCAGCGATCCCGGTTCCAGCGCCAGCAGGCGCTGCAAACGCACCAGCACGCGGCGCATGCCACCCAGGTCGGCACGGCTGGCAGAGAGCCGCGAGGACAGCAGCTGGTCCTCGATTCGGTCCACGCTGATGCTGGTCTCGCGGACGATGCGGGTGAGGATTTCGCCCTGGTCGCGCAGCAGGTGGATCAGCAGCTCCAGCGGCGAATTGAAGCGCTCACCGTGCTTCACCGAGGAGCGCAGCGTATCCACCGAGCGCAACGGCTGCGCACGGGCGGTGACCAGCAGCCGGCCACGGGCACAGACCCAGAGGGTGGCGACGTCCGAGGACATGCGGCTGCTGAAGTCGAACACCACGTCGTTGACCACCGCCAGCAGCGCGCCGTCCACATGCTCGATGCGGGTGGAGCGCGAGCCTTCGCGCAGGGTCTCGAAGAAGTAGTCGGGCAGTTCCAGGTGCGACTTCATCCAGCGCTCGCAGGCCGCGTGCGCCAGGTTCAGGTGCAACCAGAGGAACTCGTCCGCCGCACGCGGCTCCTGCAGGCGTTGCAGAGCGGTGGGCGAATCGATCTCGAGCCCCGGCTGGTCGGGGCGGAAGCTGAAGCCATAAAGCAGGCCGAACAGGTCGGAATCCTGGTGGCTCTGGACGATGCTGTGGTTCATGGGACTCCGCGCACGCAGGTGGGAGGTGCGTGTAGGAGCGAGCTTGCTCGCGGACCCGCACGGCACGGGCTGTTCGCGAGCACACTCGCCCCTACGAAGAGCAGATTACGCCCGCCCCTTGGTGTTATCAGACGTCCATGAAAGGCAGATGACAGCCACGTGTCAGCCGAACAGGCCCGCGACGGTGCGCTCGCCCAGCGCCGGGCCGATGCTCATGCCCACGCCGGTATGCATCAGCACGGCGGTGATGCCGTCGGCGGCCTGCAGCACCGAGAACGGCCCCGGCCCACGCGCGCCATACACGCCCTGCCAGCGCTCGACCACATCCACGCGCATGCCCAGGGTGTCCTCGGCCAGCGCCAGCATCAGCCGGTCGACGGACTCGGCATTGAACGGCACGGCGTCGCTGCCGTAGTGGTGGGAGTCACCGATGATCAGCTCACCATGGGGCGTCGGGCTGACCAGCAGGTGGATGCCCTGCTCCTCCAGCTCCGGCGTCTCGCGGCGGATCTGCTCACGCACCGCCTCGGCCTCGGGCAGGTCGGAGAAGGCGCCGTAATGCACGCAGCTCAACCCGGTGAGGATCGAGTGGGCAAGACCGAAGTCGACCTGCGGGCGGGCACGCAGCATCTGCAGGCGGCACACCTGCGGCTCCAGCGGCGCGATGACATCAGCCAGCAGCGTCTGGTAATCGTGGCCCGAGCAGACGATCACCTGTCCCGCAGTAAAGGTGCCCGCGGTGGTGCGCAGCACACCGGTGTCGACGTCACGCACCAGGGTGGAGAAGTGGAACTCAACGCCGTGCTCGCGGCGCAGATAATCGATCAGGCTCGGCAGCGCCTCGCGGGAATACAGTTGCTGGTCGTCGAAACCCAGCAGCGCCGCGCGATGGTGGCGGAAGTGGCCCTGGTAGAGGTCGTTCAGTTCGCTGCCGCGCAGCAGGCCCACGCGGTAGTCCAGCTCCCTGGCGCGGCCAGCACAGAAAGCTTCCAGCAGGTGCTCCTCGGCTTCGCTGCGGGCGAACAGCAGCGAGCCATTGCGCCGCAGGGAAAACCCGGCACCTTCCGCCCACTGCGCCCAGATCGGCCGGCTGGCACGGGCCAGGTCCGACATCACGCCCGGCGGCTGGCCGGTGACCAGCGCCTGGCCGAAGTTGCGCACCGAGGCGCCCAGGGGCGTGGCGGTGCGCTCGAAGACGCGCACGGAGAGTCCGCGGCGGGCAGCGGCGAAGGCGTGGGAAAGGCCGAGGATGCCGGCGCCGACGATGGCGACGTCACAGTGGGTCTGGGTCATGGGAATAGTCCTGTGCAGCGAAGAGCCCCTCTCCCCCGCCCTCTCCCTGAAGGGAGAGGGAGCTGTCCTCTGCCGAGAAAAATTACGGGTTAATCCTGCTGCCACAGAGCATTCAGGCAACCGCCTTCGGCAACCCGCTGCCTGGGCCAGCAAGCAAATGACACTTCGGTCGCGCCGCCCTGCCACGCCACACCACGCTAGCGAACAGGACTGCACCCACCTCGAACCAACACACCGAACAGCCCCCTCTCCCTTCAGGGAGAGGGTTGGGGAGAGGGAACCGTCGGCTTCGAACCTTACTTCTGCGCGACCTTCTCCGACTTGCCGTCGTAGCGCTTGCGCCACTCGGTGAGGATCTCGTCGCGGTTCTTCGAGGCCCAGGCGAAGTCGTTCTTGATCAGGCGCTGCTCGTAGTCGGCCGGCAGTTCGGTCTGCGGCTTGGCGATGCCCGGCTGGGCCAGCACGGCGAAGTTTTCCTTGTACAGCTCCATGGCCTTGGGGCTGGCGGAGAAGTCGGCGAGTTTCTTCGCGGCGGCTTCATGCTGGGTGCCCTTGACGATGCCGGTGGCTTCGATTTCCCAGCCCAGGCCTTCCTTCGGCAGGACGATGTCCAGCGGCGCGCCCTGGCGCTTGAGCTGTACGGCCGGGTACTCGAAGGAGATACCGATCGGGAATTCGCCGGCGGCGGCCAGCTTGCACGGCTTGGAGCCGGAGTGGACGTACTGGCCGATGTTCTCGTGCAGGGCGTCCATGTAGGCCCAGCCCTGCTTCTCGCCGAAGGTCTGCAGCCAGGCGGAGACGTCGAGGAAGCCGGTGCCCGAGGAGGCCGGGTTCGGCATCACGATCTTGCCCTTGTACTCGGGCTTGGTCAGGTCCTGCCAGCTCACCGGCTTCTCCAGACCCAGCTTCTCGGCCTCGACGGTGTTGAAGCAGATGGTGGCGGCCCAGACGTCCATGCCGACCCACGCCGGCGGGTTGGCCGGGTCGCGGTAGTTCTTGCCGATGGCGTCCAGGTGCTTGGGTGCGTACTTCTCCAGCATGCCCTGCTGGTCGAGGATGGCCAGGCTGGAAGCGGCCAGGCCCCACACGGCGTCGGCCTGCGGGCGATCCTTCTCGGCCAGCAGCTTGGCGGTCACGATGCCGGTGGAATCACGCACCCACTTGATCTTGATGTCCGGGTTCTCGGCTTCGAAGGCCTGCTTGTAGGCAGTCAGCTGTTCCGGCTCCAGGGCGGTGTAGACGGTCAGCTCGGTGTCGGCGGCGTGGACCTGTGCAGCGAAGCCGGCAACCACGGCGGCGGCGAGGGCAAGACGTTTGAACATGTGGAGCTCCTTGGCAGTGTTGGTCTCCCGCTCGGGGCGGGTTTGTCAGGGGTTGAGTCTTGCGAACCGCCACCTGGGCGGCGGCCGGAAGACGACAGCGTCCAGCGGTGTTACGGGTTCGCGCCCTTCCTCCAGGCCTGGGAGCGGCGCAGCAGGCCGCGCGAGGCGCCGGCCAGCAGCAGCGACACGGCCGCGGAGGTCAGCAGGATCAGGGTGGACATGGCGGCGGCGCCGCCGACGTTGCCGGAGTCGTCCATGTTCAGCACGGCGACGGCGGCGAGGATGGTGTCCGGGTTGTAGAGGAAGATCGCCGCCGAGACCGTGGTCATCGCCGAGACGAACAGGTAGCGGGTGATGTCCAGCAGCGCCGGCAGGCAGATCGGCACGGTGACGCGCAGGTAGTGGCGCCACAGCGGCATCTTCAGCGACAGCGCGGCGGCCTCGAACTCACCATCGAGCTGGCGCAGCGCGGCGGTGGCGGTCATCTGGGCGGTAGTCAGGTAGTGGGCGATGGTGCACACCACCAGCAGCGCCATGCTGCCGTAGAACACGTGCAGCGGGTTGCCCGGCAGGTTGAAGAAGAACACGTAGCCCAGGCCCAGCACGAGTCCCGGCACGGCCATCGGCACGAAGCACAGCATGCGCAGCAACTGGCTCAGCCAGCGCTGCTCGCGGGTCTTCTCGATCAGGTAGGCGCCAGTGAAGATCAGCGCGCTGCCGATGATCGCGGTGCACGCGGCCATGGTCAGGCTGTTGCGGTAGGCCAGCCAGCCACCGCCCGCGGTGGTGTTGAAGTCGTAATGGTTCAGCGACAGCGACAGGTTGTACGGCCAGAACTTCACCAGCGAGGAGTACACGGCCATGCCCAGCACGCCCAGCAACACCGCGCTGATCAGCACGACGATGGCGAGGAAGGCACCGTCGCGGCGGCGCGACGGCTTGGGATGGTAGACCTGCGCGCGGCCGCTCATGGCGTCGCCCTGGCGGCGGCGCAGCCAGGTGTCGACGGCGAAGCTGAGCAGCGCCGGCAGCAGCAGGATCATGCCGATCTGCGCGCCACGGCCGAACTGCTGCTGGCCGACCACCGCCTTGTAGGCTTCCAGCGCCAGTACCTGGTAGTCGCCGCCCACCACGACCGGCACGCCGAAGTCGGTGATGGTCAGGGTGAACACCAGGCAGAAGGCAGCGAACACGCCCTGCCGGGAGGCCGGCCAGGTAATGCTGCGGAAGGCCTTCCAGGGCCCGGCGCCCATGCTCGAGGCGGCGTCGAACAGGCGTGCATCGGCCAGCGACAGCGCCGACAGCAGGATCATCAGCGCATGGGGGAAGGTGTAGATGGCCTCGCCGAGGACGATGCCCCAGAAACCATAGATATTGTCCGGCAGCAGATGGCGCAGCAGGCCCTGGTTGCCGAACAGGTAGATCAGCGCGATGCCCGGCAGCATCGACGGCGCCAGCAGCGGCAGCAGGGAAATCCCGCGCCACAGGCCCTTGGCCGGGATCAGCGTGCGTTGCAGCGCGTAGGCGAACAGGTAGGCCGCCGGCACGACGATGCACGCCACGCTCAGCGAAACCTTCAGGCTGTTGCCCAGCAACCAGTGGAAGTTGTCGCTGCGCAGCAGCTCGCCCATGGCGGCCAGGCCGCCGCCCTGCCCTGCTTCGCCGCTGAAACCACGCCAGAAGATGGCCAGCAGCGGCATCAGCACCGCGAGGGTGAGCAGGAGCAGCAGCAGGTACTTGCCGCCGCGGACGAACAGGCGATCACCCAGATCGCCGCGGATCTTGCCGGCAGACAGCGCCGGGCTGTGTTTCACCACGGCGTCCATCTCAGGCGAACACCTGCAGGCTGCGGGGCGGCAGCGACACCCAGATGTCCGGGCTGCCCAGGCGCGGCATGTCCTCGGGCGCCAGCTCAGCCAGCAGCGCATGGCCCGGCAGTTGCTCCAGTTCGAAGCTCATGCGGCAGCGGTTGCCGAGGAAGGTAATCTCGCGGATCTGCGCGCGGAACAGATTTTCCTGGTGCACGGCCGGGTTCACGCTGATCGCTTCCGGGCGGCAGAACAGCCTGCCCGAGGCGCTCGGTGCCACGCTGTGCAGGCGCAGGTTGAGGCTGCCGACGCGCGCGTGGCCATCGCTGCTGCGCTCGAAGGGCAGCCAGTTGCCCTGGCCGACGAACTCGGCAACGAAGGGCGTGCTCGGGGCGCTGTAGATCTCCTGGGCGGTGCCGTACTGCTCGATGCGCCCGTGGTTCATCACCGCGATGCGGTCGGCCATCAGCATGGCCTCGTCCTGATTGTGGGTGACCATCACGGTGGTGATGCCCAGGCTCTTCTGCAGCTGGCGCAGCTCGCCGCACAGGTGCTCGCGGACGCGGGCATCCAGCGCCGACATCGGCTCGTCGAGCAGCAGCAGAGACGGGCTCGGCGCCAGCGCGCGGGCCATGGCGACGCGCTGCTGCTGGCCACCGGAAAGCTGGCCGGGGTACTTCTTCTCGCTTCCGGTGAGACCGACCAGTTCGAGCATCTCGGCGACGCGGCGACGCGCTTCATCCTTGCTCGCGTTGGTCAAGCCATAGGCGATGTTCTGCTCGACCGTGAGGTTGGGGAACAGCGCGTAGGACTGGAACAGGATGCCGTAGTCCCTCGCCTGCGGCGGCAGGTTCGACACATCGCGCTGGCCCAGGTGCAAGGTACCCTCGTCCTGCTGCTCCAGGCCGGCGATGCAGCGCAGCAGGGTGGTCTTGCCGCAGCCGGAGGGGCCGAGCAGGCAGACCAGCTCACCGGCCTTGACGTCCAGCGACACGCCGTCGAGGGCAACGAACTGGCCGAAGCGCTTGCGGATGTGACGCACGCTGAGCGGCGTGCCGGCGACGGTGGGATGCATGGCGGTACCTCGTTTTCTTGTGGTCCACGCCGCGTGAGCCGCGGCGTGAAGGAACGAAGTCCATGCTAGGGAGCGATTGCGACGGCACTATTGCTAAAGGGCCAAGTGCGCCGATAGATCCATAGGCAAATTTTGGTATGGGGGCGAAGTTTTTTTGGAAGTGGCGGCGTAGAGCCCGGGCTCCTGCAGGGAGTCAACCTCTACGATTGGGCGAGTGCCAGAAACGCACTCGGCAACCGCGCCTGCCGCCGATCCTTCAGGCAATACAGGTACTCGTCGATCAGGCTTGCGCCCTTGATCTCCAGCACGCACAGCTGCGGGTTATCCGGCACTTCCTGGCGGGCAATGATGCTCACGCCCAGGTTGCGGATCACCGCCTCGCGGATCGACTCGCGGCTGCCGATCTCCAGCATCGAGGCTGGCACCACGCCCGCCTGCTGCAGCATCGCCTCGGTCAGTTGGCGAGTGGTGGAGCCCGCCTCGCGCATCAGCAGACAGTGCTGGCGCAGATCGCCCAGGTTGACCGACTGCAACGTCGCCAGCGGATGGCTGCGGTGCACCGCCAGCACCAGCGGGTCGCTGCCCAGCACCACGCGGGTCAACCGCGCGTCGTCCACCTGCTGCGAGGAAGCCGCCAGGTCGACCCGGCATTCGATGAGCGATTCGAGCACCTGCTGGGAGTTGCCGATCTCCACCGAGACCTCAATCTGCGGGAAGCGCTCGCGGAAGGTCTTGATCAGCCCGAGCACGTAATAAGGAGAGGTGGCACCGATGCGCAGCGCGCCCTGCATCTGCCCGCAGTTGCGCAGGTAGAACTCGATGTCCGCTTCCTGCTGCAGCAGCGCCTCCACCATCGGCAGCAGGCGTACGCCCTCGTCGCTCAGGGTCAGGCGACGGCCGCCGCGATAGAACAGCTCCACCGCGTACTGGCTTTCCAGGTTGCGGATCTGGGTGGTCACGGTCGGCTGGCTGAGCCCGAGCTTCTTCGCGGCCTGGGTGATGCTGCCCAGCTTCGCTACCCGATAGAACGCCTTCAGTTCCGCGCTCAACATCGACCAATCCACCTTTTCGCAAAATTCATCAACAATTTTCCCCGGCGCTGCCGGCAAACCGGCGCCAGCCCTCTGGCGACGCGGGTTCCAGCCAGGTCGCAAAACACCCTAAAAGGTCAATGTACCTGACCTGTATCACTGGCAACACCGATTGCGGCTGGACAGCCCGGAATTGAGCGACTTTCATTGCCCTTGGAAAAATCCCACACGGAAACCGAAGGCGGCCCCACAGGAGCGCGCCCAAGGAGCAATTGATGAAGTACAAAGTCACCATGGTTTTCGGAACCCGTCCGGAAGCCATCAAGATGGCCCCCCTCGCCCGCGTCCTCCGCCGCACCCCGGAAATCGAGCTGCGCATCTGCTCCACCGGCCAGCATCGCGAGATGCTACAGCAAGTGCTGAAGTCCTTCGAACTGGAGGTCGACGAAGACCTCGACGTCATGACCCAGGGCCAGACGCTGAACAGCCTCTCCCTGCAGATGATGGGCAAGCTGGATGACAGCTACGACCGGCACCGCCCGGACATCGTGCTGGTCCACGGTGATACCACCACCAGTTTCATTGCCGCCCTGACCGCCTTCCACCGCCAGATTCCGGTGGGCCACGTCGAGGCCGGCCTGCGCACCGGCAACATTCACCAGCCCTGGCCGGAAGAAGCCAACCGCCGCCTGACCGCGGTGATCGCCGACCTGCACTTCCCGCCGACCAAGTCCTCGCGCGACAACCTGCTGCGCGAAGGGGTGAATATCGACCAGATCGAGGTCACCGGCAACACGGTGATCGACGCCCTGCTGTGGATGCGCGAACACCTGCACGAGACCAACTGGACACCGGCCGCCGACTCGCCCCTGGCCACGTTCACCGGCGACCGCCGCCTGGTGCTGATCACCGGCCACCGCCGGGAGAACTTCGGCAAGGGCTTCGAGCGCATCTGCCTGGCCCTCGCCGAACTCGGCCAGCGCTTCCCGGACGTGGACTTCGTCTACCCGGTGCACCTCAACCCGCAGGTGCAGAACGCCGTCTACGGCCTGCTCTCGGACAAGCCCAACATCCACCTGATCGCCCCGCAGGACTACCAGCACTTCGTCTGGCTGATGGACCGCGCGTACCTCATCCTCACCGACTCGGGCGGCATCCAGGAGGAAGCCCCGGCGCTGGGCAAGCCGCTGCTGGTGCTGCGCCGCGTCACCGAGCGCCCGGCCGTGCTGGAAGGCGGCACCGTGGTGCTGGTAGGCACCAACACCGGGCGCATCGTCAGCGAAGCCAGCCACCTGCTGCGCGACGAGGAAGTCTATGAACAGATGAGCCGGGTATTCAGCCCCTATGGCGACGGCCATGCCAGCGAGAAGATCGTCGCCCGGCTGCTGTCCTGGTTCGGTGAATCACGCACGCCAAGCGAGTTCGAATGAGCCTCGAACTGGTCGATATCCTCACCTACGTTCTCTATGCCCTGAAGTACCTGGCGATCATCCTCGCCGCGCTGATGTTCCTGCTCGGCCTGGATGACCTGTTCATCGACCTGGTGTACTGGGGCCGGGTACTGGTGCGCCGCTTCCGCATCTACAACCGCTTCGACCGGGCGGACGAGGAACGCCTCTTCGCCGCGCCCGAGAAGCCGCTGGCGATCATGGTGCCGGCGTGGAACGAGGTCGGCGTGGTGGGCGAGATGGCCCGCCTGGCGGCCTCCACCCTGGACTACGAGAACTACCAGATCTTCGTCGGCACCTACCCTAACGATCCGCAGACCCAGGCGGACGTCGACGCGGTGTGCCTGCACTACCCCAACGTGCACAAGGTCGTCTGCGCGCGTCCTGGCCCGACCAGCAAGGCCGACTGCCTGAACAACATCATCGACGCCATCCTGCGCTTCGAGGCAGACGCGCGCATCGAGTTTTCCGGCTTCATCCTCCACGATGCCGAAGACGTCATCTCGCCGCTGGAACTGCGGCTGTTCAACTACCTGCTGCCGGCCAAGGACCTGATCCAGATTCCGGTCTACCCCTACGCCCCGGAATGGACCGGTTTCACCGCCGGCCACTATGTCGACGAATTCGCCGAGAACCACGGCAAGGACGTGCCGGTGCGCGAAGCACTGACCGGCCAGGTACCCAGCGCCGGCGTCGGCACCTGCTTCAGCCGCCGCGCCATCGCCGCGCTGCTGGAAGACGGCGACGGCATCGCCTTCGATGTGCAGAGTCTCACCGAGGACTACGACATCGGCTTCCGCCTCAAGCAGAAGGGCATGAAGTGCATCTTCGCCCGCTACTCCATCACCGACCCGCAGCTGGCACTGAAAAGCGACTGGGTGCCGGGCATGGACCGGCGCTTCTCCCAGGTCATCTGCGTGCGCGAACACTTCCCGCGCACCTGGCAGCACGCCATCCGGCAGAAGTCCCGGTGGATCACCGGAATCGTCTTCCAGGGCACGCGCAACCTGGGCTGGAGCAGCAAGACCATGCTCAACTACTTCCTCTGGCGCGACCGCCGTGGACTGATCGCCTACTTGCTGAGCTTCCTGGTCAACCTGCTGTTCCTGGTGCTGATCACCATGTGGCTGATCACCACCTTGTCGCCCAACGCCTGGCGCTTCCCGTCGATCCTCGAGGGCAGCCAGTTGCTGGTGGTGCTGCTGTCGCTCAACGGTCTGATGCTGCTCAACCGGCTGTTCCAGCGTTTCTGGTTCGTCACCCGCTTCTACGGCATCTTCGAGGGGCTGCTGTCGGCGCCGCGGATGATGTGGAGCAACTTCGTCAACTTCTTCGCCAACTTGCGCGCACTCAAGCAGGTCATGGAGATGGGCGATTCGCGCCGGGTGGCCTGGGACAAGACCACCCATGAATTCCCCGCCCTTGCCGGCCCGCAGCGCACGCCGCTGGGACAGCGTCTGGTCGCTCAGGGCCTGATCACCGAAGAGCAGCTGCAATCGGCCCTGACCAGTCCGGTGCGGCGGCGCCTGGGCCGCGAGCTGCTGCTGCGCGAGCTGATCACCAGCACCCAGTTGGTCGAGACCCTGGCCGAGGAGCTGGGCGAGGAATGGGCGCCGCTCAACCCCTTCACCCTCGACGAGAAGCTGATCGAAGCGCTGCCGCGCAAGCTCGCGCTGCGCTACGCGGTGCTGCCGGTGGCCATCGAGGGCAACACCCTGGTGCTGGTCAGCGAACAGCAGATCAGCCAGGTCTCCCTCGGCGCCATCAGCCGCCACCTCAAGCGCCCGGTACGCGGTCGGCTGGCGCCCCAGGGCCGGGTGACCCTCGGCCTGCGCCACTGGTACGGCGGCCGCAACCAGTCCGACGAAACCCGCGCCATCATTGACGCGCTCCGTCAGCGCCAGGGCGACGAGTCCCTGATGGAGCGACTCTGCGGGCACGTGGTGATGTTCGGCACCCTGTTGCAGGTGCGCGGGATGGTGCCGCCGAGCCTGTTCAACCAGGCCCTGATCGACTTCGACCCGGAGCAGGACTCCCTCGGCGAACACCTGATCAAGCGCGGCATGATCACCCAGCAGGTGCTGGAGGAAGCGCTCAAGGAACAGGCCAGCGAACAACACGAGGCCTATCGTATCGCCCGGGAGGCCGTGTGAAACCGCAACATCCCCTGCTCTACGGCCTGATCCTGGCAAGCATCGCCGCCCCGCTGGCGCAGGCCGCCGATGACCAGCTCACGGAGTTCCAGCGCTTCCGCAGCTTCCCTTACCTCGACAAGGGCTACAAGGAAGCGAAGAAGAACAACTGGGCGGAAGTCGAGCGCCTGATGCGCCACCTGCTTGACCGCGTACCGAACAACTCCGAGGCCCGAGGCCTGCTGGTGCAGGCCCTGGCCAAGCAGCAACGCTTCGACGAAGCCGAGAAGGAAGCCCAGGCACTGGCCGGCACCGACGCTGGCGCCAAGGCGCTGACCGAGCTGCGCCTGGACCTGATCGAGAACGGGCCGCCCCCCGAAGCGCAGGTCAACCAGTGGCTGAGCAAGGCCGACGCCAACGAGCGGGTGCGCCTGTGGCAGGCCTACAGCCTCCGGCTCGGCCAGACCCAGGGGCCGGCGAAGGCGCTGGAATGGCTGAGCACCCTGCCGCCGGGCAGCGACGGTCGCGTACTGCGTGAAGCCCGTGCCAACTGGGCCGAACGGCTGCGCGACTGGGATACCACCATTGCCCAGCTCGCCCCGCTGGCCGCCGCCCACCAGCTCGCCGCCGATGACTGGCGGCGCCTGGCCAATGCCTACGCCCAGCGCCTGGAGGAGAAGCCGCTGGAGCAACTGCTGCTGCAGGCACCCGACACCAACGCCGAACGCCAGGCACGCCTGGCGATCATCGACCGCGCCATCGCCGTCTCGCAGACCGACGTGGCCAAGCGCTGGTTGCTCAGCCTGCCCGAGCAGGACCGCCGCGACCCGACACGTCAGGCGCAATTGCTGGAAGTCGCCCGCGACAGTGCAGACGCGCCCCTGGTGACCAGGCTCAGCGACGAACAGAATCGCCCCTGCCTGGAAACCACCGAATGGCTGTCACGCCACGACCAGGCGGATGCACTGGCGAAGCTGAAGCAGTGCAAGCCTGAGGAAGACCCGAAAACCTGGCTGGTGCTCGCCCAGCGCCTGGACGCCACCGACCTGCTGGAAAACACCCGGCTGCCCGAGCCCTGGGACACCGCCCGGCGCGACCAACTGGTCGATAGCTGGCGCCGCCAGGGCCGCACCGACCTCGCGCTGGCCTGGCTGTCGCGCCAACCCCAGACACCCGACACCGTGCGCCAGCGCGCCGAACTGCTGCAGGCCCGGGGTCGCACCGGCGAGGCTGCGGCGCTCTGGGAACAGCGCTACCGCCAGACCGGAGACCTCAAGGCGCTGGATCAGGCGACCTACCTGGCCCTCAATGCCGGGCGCACCGAGCGCGCCAAACAACTGCTGGAGAGCGCGTACGATCGACGCGGTGGCAACCTGCCGCCCACGCTTCTGCAACGCCTGGCCGGCATCCATGCGCGCAGCGACACGCCTCTGGATGTCGCACGCATCGAAGCCCTGCTGCCGAAGGCCGACCCGGTCTCGCGCGGCTACCTGCTCGGCCGCCTCGCCGAAGCCGGGCGCTGCGACGCCCTGCAGCGCTACCTGAGCCCGGACTCCAACACCCCCGGCGAACTGCGCGCCCTCGGCCGCTGCGCCATGCCCGCGCGGCCCGGCGAAGCGGTGGTCTACTACCAGGCCGCGATCGCCCACGGCGACAGGGAAAGCCAACTGCCCCTGGCCTATGCACTGGAAGCCGCCGGCGACCCGGCAGGTGCGCTGCGCATCTTCAACGCCCTGCCCGCCAGTGAACTCAACGACAACGCCCGCCTCACCGCCAGCCGCGCCGCCTTGCTCACCAACGACAATGCCGGCGCCGAGCGCTACTGGCAGCAGGCGAAGAAAGACAGCGCGGACGACTGGGCACTGGGCGCCAACATCGCCGACGCCCGTGGCGATTACCCCGAAGCCCTGTCGCGGCACCGCGAGGCCCTGCAGCACTCCCCCAATGGCCAGCACTTCTACAACGCCGCCGGCAGTGCACAGAAGGCCGGCGACAAGCAGCAGAGCAAGCTCTGGTTGGCCGAAGCGGTACGCCGTGAACCGAACAACCCGCGCTTCCGCGCCGACTACGGCATGCGCCTGGCCGGCACCGATACGCCGGAAGAGCGCCGCACCGCGATTCCCTATCTGGAGCGCGCCACCCGCGACTACCCCGAGGACTTCCGCCTGGGCGAAACGCTCGCCTGGCGCTACGACGAAGCCGAAGACAGCTTCGCCGCGCGCCGCGAGCTGCGCCGGGTGATCGACCTGGAGCAGGACCCGGTCGCCGCCGACGACGAGTACGGCAGCCTCGAGGCCCGACGCTTCCGCCAGCGCCGCGCGCACCAGGTGATGTCCCAGCGCGACAACCTGACCATTGCCAGCACCTGGTCGCCTGCGGGCGTCACCACGGTGCCGATCCTCAATGGCGACAACCAGACCGGCAGCCACCGACGCGCCCAGTCGCAGAACTTGCAGACCTTCATCTGGGACCACGCACTGGGCGAGGAACCGACCCGCAACGGCAGCACCCTGTCGGTGTACGGCCGGGCAATCGCCGGCAACGAAGGGCGCAAGCAGTACACCCAGACCCTCGCCGCCGGTTTCGGCCTGCGCTACAAGCCCTTCGGCGACTACAACCTCAACCTCTACAGCGAGTTGTACAAGCAGAACACGGTGAAGAACGACGGCGACGCCGAAGATGCCTTCGACGGTATTCGCTGGCACGAGATCGGCACGCCGGAGAAATTCGAACGCTATGTACGCCAGCGCGACAAGTACGGCCAGACTTCCACGGACTTCCTGCTGCGCGCCACCGCCTCGTTCCTCGACCAGGGCGAGTACCGCAACGACTGGCGCGTGGACGAGAACGACTGGGACGAACGCTTCCTCTACACCGACTTCGCCTGGTGGACCCACGCCGGCGATCACCAGTGGGTCTCGCGCTACCAGCAAGGCCACACCTGGAAGCTGCCGGTGGACTCGCCGCAGACGATCATGCCCTACGGCTTCGCCGAGTTCTCCGCGCAGGACCCGAGCAACGACTGGCGCCAGGACCTGCGCAGCGGCGTCGGCATGCGCTGGCAGTACTGGTACGGCGATGACCGTTACAACGCCTACCGCGCCCATGTCACCGTGCGTACCGAGTACCAGCTGGGCCTGGGCGGTAATCTCTATGAAAAGGCCAACGGCTGGCTGGTGGGACTCGAGGTGAACTTCTGATGCGCCGCCTGACTTTCGCCCTCGCCCTGCTCTTCGCCGCCGCCGCACACGCGGATGACCGCCTGTTCTACCAGCCGCTGAATGTCGATGCCGCGCTGAGCGATGCGCAGTGGCAGCAGATCTGGCGCGCCAGTGCAGCCCAGGGTGCGAAGACCCTGATCGTGCAATGGACCGCCTATGGCGACTCCAACTTCGGCGGCGCCGACGGCTGGCTCGCCCGCTCCCTGAAAAGCGCCCACGACAACGGCTTGCAACTGGTGCTCGGCCTGTACATGGATCCGGCCTACTACCAGCGCCAGAGCGAACTGGACACGCCCGGCCTGGAGGCGTACTGGCAGCACCAGCTCGGTCGCTCCCTGGCCCAGCAACGGCAGATGAGCGAGCAGTGGAAGCTGCCGGTCGCCGCCTGGTACCTGCCGATGGAACTGGACGACTGGCACTTCCAGGCTGTCGAGCGCCGCCAGGCCCTGCAGCACCAGCTCAAGGACTTCGCCGGCCAGTTGAAGGCGCCGCTGCAACTGAGCGCCTTCTCCGGTGGCAAGCTGGCGCCACAGGTGTACGGCAACTGGCTGGGGCAGATCGCCGGGCTCGGCGTGCAGGTCTGGTGGCAGGACGGCGCCGGCACCGGCGCGCTTCCCGAACGCATACGCGAGGCCTATGCGGCGGCTCTGCCCTGCTCGGTCGGCATCGTCCGCGAAGCTTTCCGCCAGACCAGCGCCGCCGGCCAGCCCTTCCACGCAGAGCCTGCCGCGCCCTCCACGGTATCCACCGGCTGCCACGCGAGTGCCGTGTTCGAGGTGCGCTACCGGTTCGAGGTCGTCTCCGACTACG
>CBIGPF010000150.1:0-15502 GCA_966191535.1 uncultured Pseudomonas sp.
GGTTCCTTTTGGGGCGTTTGCCAAAAGGGACTCGCCCGAGGGGGCGAAACAAGAAGTCCGCGCGCACAGCGAAGCGGCGCTTAAACACGGAACCCCAAGCAAAAGTATCGCGGATAAAGTCCGCTCCTGCGATAAGTGGAAACGCCGGAGCTGATCTTGTAGGAGCGGGCCATGCCCGCGATCCGTCGGCAGGGCCGGCGCTCTACCCGCCGTTCCTCTGCGAAGGCTTCGGCGCCCCGACCAGCCGCCCCATCGCCCCGGCGATGCCCATCTCCCGCAATACCTGCAGTTCGCCCTCGGTCTCGACCATCTCCGCGATCAGCGGCAGGTCGATGCTGTTGGAGGCGCGGTACATCGCCTCGATGAACAGGCGCTTGTCGTTATCCTGGTCGATGGCGCGGATGTAGCTGCCGTCGATCTTCAGGTACGCAAGACCAAGGCGGGTCAGGTTGCCGATCAGGCTGAAGCGTCCGCCGAAGTGCTGCAGGCCCAGCTTGGCGCCGATGTCCTGCACGGACTGGGCGAGTTTCTCCAGTTCGGCGGGCGGCGGCAGGTAGCGTTCGTCCACTTCCAGGGTCATCAGCTGCGCTTCCTGCGGGTGTGCGCGGAGGATCTCGAACAGTTGGCGCAGGGGCTCGGCGCTACGCACGGTTTCCGCTGACAGCGACAGGGCCAGCGGTGCCGGTTGCTGGGCGAGGTGGGCGAGGGCGTGCTCGAGCATCGCCAGGTCGAAGCGTGCGGACCAGCCGAAGCGCTCGATCCACGGCAGGAACTGCCCGGCTGCGATGGCGTCGCCCTTGGGATCGAGCAGCCGCGCGAGGACCTTCTGGTGCAGCAACTCGCCGCTCTCGGCGCAGGCGCGTACGGGCTGGAACCACAGCTGCAGCTTGCCCTTCTGCAGGGCGTCGTCGAGCCATTCGCGCCAGGCGCGGGAGTCCTGCGCGGGCTGGCCGCCGGAGCTGTCCAGGCGCTGCCAGGGTCGGTCCGGCGAGGACTGCGATTGCGCCAGTGCCTGGTCCGCGCGGGACAATACGCTGGCCGCGGATTCGCCAGGGCGGAAGGCCGCCAGGCCAAGATGCGCCACCGGCTTGCAGTCGCTGGCGCCAGTGCCGCGCAGGTTTTCCAGGGCGGCGCTGAGCTGGTCGGCCAGCAGTTCGGCGCTGGCGCTATCGACGCCGGGGGCGAGCAGGGTGAACTCGCCGCCACGGCTGCGCGCGGCCAGCCAATCCGGCGTGCCGTGTGTCTCCCGCTCACGTTCCAGCAGTTCGGCCACGTCGCGGATCAGCGCGTCGGTGCGCTGTCCGCCCAGGCGCTGGTTGAGCCCGGCCAGGTCGTTCAGGCGCAGCAGCAACAGGTAGCCCGCAGCGTTCTGTTCGCTGGGGGACAGCTGCGCATCCAGCCGTGCGTCGAACAGGCGGCGGTTGGCCAGGCCCGAGAGGCTGTCCTGGTAGGCCTCTTCGCGCAGCTTTTCGCTGCGGGTGGCCTCCTCGGCGAACAGTGCCTTGAGCTTGTCCACCATCTGGTTCATCGCTTGCACCACGCGCTTGAGTTCGGGAGTGCGTGGCTCCTTGGGCAGGGTGAGGAATTCGCGGCGGGTGATGGCGTGGGCCTGCTGCACCATCTGGTCCAGCGGCTTGAGCTGGGTGCGTAGCAGCCAGCCGCCGAGGATCGCGCTGACCAGCCCGCAGGCCAGCAGCCAGGCGAGGCTGCCGAGGGCGCCGTCCCACAGCTTGGCCAGGGCGAACTGCGGGTGGCTGACCACTTCGACCCGCGCGGCCTGCTCCCAGCCGCGCATGATCAGCGCGTCGCCGCCCTGTGCCTTGAGGTTGACCAGCTTGGCGAACCAGGCCGGCACCTGCTGGTTCTGCGTGTCGCTGTCGCGTTCGACGATCACCTTGCCCTCGGGGATGCTCACCACCCGGATGGTGGCGAAGTAGCCGGAGTCGAAGATCGAGCTGACCATCAGCTCGATCATCGCCGGGTCGTCCACGTGCGGGGTGAGCGACAGGCCCAGCGCGGTGGCGGCGTCCTGGGCATGGGAGCGCAACTGGCCGATCAGCTGCTCGCGGGAGCTTTCCAGGCTAGCGGCGAAGCTGCCGGCGAAGGCCACCACGAGGAACAGGCAGATCGCCAGGAACAGTTGCTTGAGCAATGACATGCCGGGGTTCTCCTATCGCGTCTCGTCGAGGTCCAGGCCCTCGGCGCGCATCTTGGTCAACAGGTCCTGCCAGCGCGACAGCTTCTTGCTGTCGCCGGTGCGCTTGCCGCCGTTGGGGCCGGGCAGCCACAGCCCCTCGGCGTTGAAGGCGTAGACGGGCAGGAGGTCCTTGCGCTGGGAGGCGGGCTTGATCTGCGGGATCAGGTTGTCCAGCACCAGCGGCTCGGCAGTGGGGGTGGCGTAGTAGGTGAGCACCATGTGCGCCTGGTTCTGCACCAGGGCCTTGACGTAGGTGATGCGCAGCTTGTCGCTGGCGACGCCCAGCCGGCGCAGGGTGACGTACTTGGCGATGGCGTAGTCCTCGCAATCGCCGGCGCCCTTGTAGAGGGCTTCCACGGGCGTCGCCCAGTAGTCGTCCTGGTGCCAGACGGTGCGGTCATCGGTGAAGACGATGGCGCCGTTGAAGAAGGCGTTGACCGCCTTGAGCTTGGCGCTCTCGTCAAGGTTCTCGCTGTCGTCGATCAGTCGGCCCCAGGATTCGATACGGGTCTTGCCGGTGCCGAGATCGCTGTAGCGCTGCTCGGCGTTCTTCAGGATGGTGTCGAAGTTCCAGGCCGCGCCGGCGGTCAGTGCGAGGAGCGCGAGCAGCAGCACGCCGGCCCGCAGACGCAGCGGGCTGGCGAACAGCCGGGGGGCTCCTCGGGGTGGCTGCATCGCCAGCGCTCCATGTGGGATGTGTGGAGTCTAGGCGGTCTTCGAAAACTTGCGCTGGCGTATCGCCAGTGAGCGCAAAGCCTCGTCGTAGGGGCCTTTCAGGCGAAACTGACAGGATTGTCATTTAAGGGTCAGCGTCCGGTCCCGAGGGCTGGCTTATAACCCCAGGATGCGGCCGCTGTGGCCGAACCAGACGCAGGAGAGCGGGATGCAGGGGCAACGGCGGGTTTGGCTGGCGGCCATCTTGTTGGGATCGACAGGGCTGGTGGCGGGCATCTGGGGTTTTGCCGGCCGGCACGAGGCCCCGCAGGCGGCGGCCCAGCCAGCGGGTGTGCCAGTGACCCTGGCGCGCGTGGCCCGCGAGGACCTGACGCAGAACATCGACGGCGTCGGTACCGTCACTTCTCTGCACAGCGTGCTGGTCCGCCCGCAGGTAGAAGGCCAGCTCACCGCGTTGCTGGTGGAGGAGGGGCAGATGGTCAGGCAGGGCGAGTTGCTGGCGACCATCGACGACCGCGCCATCAACGCCGCGCTGGAGCAGGCCGAGGCGACCAGGCAGAGCAACCAGGCGCAGCTGCGCCTCGTCGAACAGGACCTGGTGCGCTACCAGACGCTGAGCCAGCGCGGCTCGATTTCCCGCCAGACCCTGGAGCAGACCGAAGCCGAGGCGGCCCGCCTGCGCGCCACCCTGCGCGGCAACCAGGCCACCATCGACGCCGAGCGCGTGCGCCTGTCCTACACCCGCATCACCTCGCCGGTGGCTGGTCGCGTCGGCATCCGCAACGTCGACGTCGGCAACCTGCTGCGCACCAACGACAGCAACGGCCTGTTCACCGTGACGCAGATGTCACCGATCTCCGTAGTCTTCGCCCTGCCGCAGGAACGTCTGCCGCAGCTGCAACCGCTGATGAACGGCGATTCCCCGGTGGTCGCGCGCAGTCGCGACGGCGGCCAACTGCTGGGCGAAGGCCACTTGCGCAGCATCGACAACCAGGTCGCCAGCAGTACCGGCACCATCCGCGTGCGTGCGGTGTTCGATAACAAGGACGGCAAGCTCTGGCCGGGCCAGTTCGTCGCCATCGACCTTCAGTCCGGCGTTCTGCACAACGGCCTGGTGCTCGATAGCCGCGCGGTACGCCGTGGCCTGGACGGTGCCTTCGTGTTCCGCGTCGAGGACGGCAAGGCGCAGAGGGTGCCGGTGCGCATCGTCCAGGAAGTGGATGGCCGCACTCTGGTCGAAGGCCTGGCGGCGGACGATGAAGTGGTGCTCGATGGCCACTCGCGCCTGACTCCCGGCGCGGCCGTCGACGTGCAAGGTGACGTGCAGACACTCGCCCGCCGGAGCGAGCCATGAGTGTGCGCGCCGGCATGTCCGGCTGGTGCGTGCGCCATCCCATCGCCACCTGCCTGCTGACCGTCGCCTCGCTGCTGCTCGGTCTGCTGGCATTCTTCCGCCTTGGCGTGGCGCCGTTGCCACAAGTGGACTTTCCCACCATCCAGGTGCAGGCGCTGCTGCCAGGCGGTAGCCCGGAAACCATGGCGTCCTCGGTGGCGACTCCGCTGGAAGTGCAGTTCAGCGCCATCCCCGGCATCACCCAGATGCTCTCCACCAGCGCGCTGGGCTCGACCACCCTGACGTTGCAATTCGACCTGGAAAAGAACATCGATGTCGCCGCCCAGGAGGTCACCGCCGCGATCAACGCTGCCGCTGGGCGCTTGCCGGCGGACATGCCTAACCTGCCGACCTGGCGCAAGATCAACCCGGCGGACAGCCCGATCATGATCGTCCGGGTGAACTCCGAGCTGATGCCGCTGATCGAGCTGAGCGACCTCGCCGAAGTGCTGCTGTCACGCCAGCTCAGCCAGATCAGCGGGGTCGGGCAGATCTTCGTGGTCGGCCAGCAGCGACCGGCGATCCGAATCCAGGCGCAGCCGGAGAAGCTCGCCGCCTACCGCCTGACCTTGGCCGACCTGCGCCAGTCACTGCAGTCGGCGAGCATCAACCAGGCCAAGGGCGCGCTGTTCGGCGACGGACGCGTCTCTACCCTGGCGGCCAACGACCAGTTGTTCAGCCCCAGCGAATACGGCGACCTCGTCGTGGCCTACCGCGCAGGGGCGCCGGTGTTCCTGCGCGATCTCGCGAAGGTGGTGAAGGCGCCGGAAGACGACTATGTGCAGGCCTGGCCGGACGGCCGTCCTGGCGTGGCGCTGGTCATCCTGCGCCAGCCCGGCGCGAATATCGTCGAGACCTCCGACGCCATCCAGGCGGAGCTGCCGCGCCTGCGCGACATGCTGCCCGCGGGCGTCGAGGTCGAAGTGCTCAACGACCGCACCCGCACCATCCGCGCCTCGCTGCACGAGGTGGAGCTGACCCTGCTGCTGACCATGGGCCTGGTGGTGCTGGTGATGGGCCTGTTCCTGCGCCAGCTGTCGGCGACCCTGATCGTCGCCACGGTGCTGGCGGTCTCGCTCAGTGCCAGCTTCGCTGCGATGTACGTGCTGGGTTTCACCTTGAACAACCTGACACTGGTGGCGCTGATCATCGCCGTGGGCTTCATCGTCGACGACGCCATCGTGGTGGTGGAGAACATCCACCGCCACCTGGAGCAGGGCAAGGACCGGGTGCAGGCGGCACTGGCCGGCGCGTCGGAGATCAGCTTCACGGTGGTGTCGATCAGTTTCTCGCTGATCGCCGCGTTCATCCCGCTGCTGTTCATGGGCGGCATCGTCGGGCGGCTGTTCCGCGAATTTGCAGTCAGCGTCACGGCGGCCATCCTGATTTCGGTGGTCGCCTCGCTGACCATTGCGCCGATGCTGGCCTCGCGCTTCATGGGCGCGCCGAAGCACGGGCACGACGACGGAGGCATCGCCGGCTGGCTGTTGGCGCGCTATGCCAAGGGGCTGGATTGGTCCTTGAAGCACCAGCGCACGGTGCTGGTCGGTTTCGTGGTCTGCGTGGCCATCGCGGTGGGCGGCTATGTCGGCATTCCCAAGGGCTTCTTCCCGTCCCAGGACACCGCTTTTGTCTTCGGCACCACGCAGGCCGCCGAGGACATCTCCTATGCCGACATGGCGGCCAAGCACAAGCAGCTCGCCGACATCGTCGCCGCCGACCCGGCGGTGCAGAGCTACAACCATGCCATCGGCATTACCGGCGGTAGCCAGAGCCTGGCCAACGGGCGCTTCTGGATCGTGCTCAAGGACCGCGGCGACCGCGACGTCTCGGTGGACGAGTTCATCAACCGCATCCGGCCCAAGCTGGCCACGGTGCCGGGCATCGTCCTCTACCTGCGTTCGGCGCAGGACATCAACCTCGCCACCGGGCCGGTGCGCACCCAGTACCAGTACGCCCTGCGCAGCAACGACAGCGCGGCACTGGCACAGTGGGCGGATCGCCTGACCCAGCGGCTGAAGGAGGAGGGCGGCCTGCAGGACGTGTCCAACGACCTGCAGATGGGCGCCAGCGTCACCTCGCTGGACATCGACCGGGTGGCGGCGGCGCGCTTCGGGCTGTCCGCCGAGGACGTCAGCCAGACCCTCTACGACGCCTTCGGCCAGCGCCAGGTCGGCGAATTCCAGACCGAGGTCAACCAGTACAAGGTCATCCTCGAACTGGACTCGCGGCAACGTGGCCGGGCGGAAAGCCTGGCGTGGTTCCACCTGCGCTCGCCGCTGAGCGGCGAGATGGTGCCGCTGGCTGCGGTGGCGCGGATCACGCCGGCCAGGTCGGGGCCGCTGCAGATCAACCACAACGGCATGTTCCCGGCGGTGACGCTGTCCTTCAACCTGTCCCCAGGCGTGGCCCTGGGCGATGCGGTGGGCCTGGTGCAGCGCGCCCAGGAGGAGATCGGCATGCCATCGAGCATCAGCGGCGAGTTCCAGGGCGCCGCGGCGGCCTTCCAGAGTTCGCTGGCGAGCCAGCCGCTGTTGATCCTCGCGGCGCTGTTCGCCGTCTATGTGATCCTCGGCGTGCTCTACGAGAGCTTCGTGCACCCGCTGACCATCCTTTCCACATTGCCTTCTGCGGGTATTGGCGCGGTGTTCCTGCTCTGGGGCTGGGGGCTGGAGTTCTCGGTGATGGCACTGATCGGCCTGGTGCTGCTGATCGGCATCGTCAAGAAGAACGGCATCCTGATGGTCGACTTCGCCCTGGCGGCGCAACGCCAGCGCGGGCTGTCGCCCTATGACGCGATCCGCGAGGCATGCCTGGCGCGCTTCCGGCCGATCATGATGACCACGCTGGCCGCGCTGCTGGGCGCGATTCCGCTGATGATCGGCTTCGGCACCGGCTCGGAACTGCGCCAGCCGCTGGGCGTGGCGGTGGTCGGTGGGCTGATCGTCAGCCAGGCGCTGACCCTGTTCAGTACACCGGTGGTGTACCTGGCGCTGGACCGGCTGTTCCATCGCCAGCAGGTGGCCCCGGCTGCCGTGGGAGGTGCGGTATGAGAAGCGGCTGGGTAGCATGCCGGATGGCGGGCGTCACGAACGGAGGGCTGGCATGCGCGTACTGATTGTCGAAGACGAGAGCAAGACCGCCGACTACCTGCAGCGCGGGTTGAGCGAGCAGGGCTTCACCGTGGACGTCGCCAGCAACGGCATCGACGGCCGGCACCTGGCGCTCAACGGCGAATACGACGTCATCGTCCTCGACGTGATGCTCCCCGGCATCGACGGCTACGGCGTGCTGCGCGCCCTGCGCGAACAGCGGCAGACGCCAGTGATCATGCTCACCGCCCGCGAGCGGGTGGAAGACCGCGTGCGCGGCCTGCGCGAGGGCGCTGACGACTACCTGATCAAGCCGTTCTCCTTCCTCGAGCTGGTGGCGCGCCTGCAGGCCCTGACCCGCCGTGGCGCGCACCTGGAAAGCGCGACGCAGATGCGCATCGCCGACCTGGCCATCGACCTGGTCAGCCGTCGCGTACAGCGAGGCGGGACGCGGCTGGAACTGACCGCCAAGGAGTATTCGCTGCTCTGTGTGCTGGCCCAGCGCAGCGGGGAAATCCTCTCCAAGACGGCCATCGCCGAGCTGGTCTGGGACATCAATTTCGACACCGACACCAATGTTGTCGAGGTCGCCATCAAACGCCTGCGCGCCAAACTCGACGGGCCCTTCGATACCAAGCTGCTGCACACCATCCGCGGCATGGGCTACGTGCTGGAAAGCCGCGCTGCCCAGGAGTTCGGAGCGTGAGAGGGCTGTCGCTTTCCACGCGCCTGGCCGGCATGTTCGCTGTCGCCGCGCTGGGCATCTTCCTGCTCATCGGCTCGGCCCTCTACTGCGTGCTGGACGGGCAGATCGAGCGCCTGCAGCGCTCGGAGCTGGACACCCGCTTCAACATGGTCGCGCGCATGCTCGACAAGCCCGACCTCGCCGAGCGCTGGCCGCACATGCAGCTCAAGCTCAACACCCTGAGCCAGGAGTATCAGCTGATCCGTTTCTGGATCGACAGTGACGACTCGCGCTTCCGCTATGGCCAACCCAACGACACGGTGCGGCGGATGCTCGGCAGCGGCAATGGTTACGCCGAACTGGAACTGCCCGAGCACGATTCGCTGCTCAGCGCCCGCGTCGGCGTGCTGCCGGCCAGTGGCGAGCGCCCGGCCCTGGTGCTGCTGGCGGCGATCGACAGCGTGGCCTTCCAGCAAGCGCGGCATGCCACGCTGATCACGCTGTTCGTGCTCTCCGCGCTGGGTATCGCGCTGGCGACGCTATGCGGGCACTGGATCGCCCGGGTGGGCCTGCGACCGGTGCACGAGCTCTCCGCCGAAGCGCGGCAGATCAGCCCGAAACAGTTGTCCCAGCGCCTGCGCCTGGAAGGCCTGCCGACGGAGCTGTCGGCGCTGGCCGGCGCCTTCAACGAAGCACTGGACCGCCTGGAACAGGCGTACCTGCGCCTGGAGTCGTTCAATGCCGACGTCGCCCACGAGTTGCGTACACCGCTGGCCAACCTGATCGGCCAGAGCCAGGTGGCACTGTCCCGCGAGCGCAGCGCGTCGGACTACGAGGAAGTCCTGCAATCCAACCTGGAAGAGCTGGAGCGTCTGCGCGCCATCGTCAACGACATGCTGTTCCTCGCCCGCGTCGACCAGGGCGGACTGGCGGCCGAACGGGTGGAGACCTCGCTGGCGGCTGACGTGGCGACGACGCTGGATTTCCTCGAGGTGATCTTCGACGAGCAGGGCGTGCAGGTGAACCTGCGTGGTGACGCGCGGGCCTGCGTGGAGCGCGCGCTGGTCCAGCGCGCGGTGACCAACCTGCTGTACAACGCCGCCCAGCATACCGCTCCGGGCGGTCGCATCGAGGTGCGCCTGAGTGATGAGCGCGGCGCGGCGCTGGTGGAAGTCAGCAACCCCGGCGAGCCGATCAACGCCGAGCAGCGCGCGCGGCTGTTCGAGCGCTTCTATCGCGCCGACCTCGCTCGTGCCAACAGCCAGAGCAGCCATGGCCTGGGTCTGTCCATCGTCAAGGCAGTGGCCAGCATGCACGGCGGCTCGGTATTTGTGCGTAGTGAGGGGGGCGTCAACACCTTTGGGTTTACGGTGGATGCAGTGGTGAGCCGCCAGGATGGGGATGAGATGGTGGGAGACGTGGTGCCAGTCTGAGGGATCGGTGCCGGGCGTTTTCCCTGTCCCTTCAGGGAGAGGGCTGGGAGGAGGGTGCTTGCCCAGGCAGAGAACTCAATCCAACCGGCGGGTCTTGGTGCGGATCAGATAGATGCTCACCAGCGTTGCACTGGTCAGCATGAACGCCCAGGCCCAGGGCCGTTGCACCAGGAAGCCGGAAATCAGGATGCTGCTCCACATCAGGCCGATGGCGTAGACCTTGCCCTTGAGCGGAATGCCTTCGCCGTCGAGGTAATCACGGATCCACGGGCCCAGCTTCGGATGGTTCACCAGCCAGTCGTAGAAGCGCTGCGAGCTGCGCATGAAGCAGGCAGCGGCGAGCAGGAGGAAGGGCGTGGTGGGCAGGACCGGCAGGAAGATGCCGATCACGCCCAGTGCCACGCTGAGCCAGCCGACGCCGAGCAGGCAGTAGCGAACCCAGGCGTGGCGGCTCTGGCGGATTTCCCGCGAGGACATCGAGCGATCAGTGGGTGCGCGGCTTCAGCAGCGCGGGCTTTTCTTCCGGCGCCTGGCACAGCAGGAACAGGTTGGTCAGCAGCTCGGGGATCTGCGCGACCATGTCGTCCACCAGCCCGCGGTCGCTGGCGATCTCGTCGAACTCGGGCTGTTCGTCGAACAGGCCGGAGCCGACCATGATCGGCAGCAGCAGCTCGCTGACTTCTTCCTCGGCCTGCTCGAACCAGATGGCCTCGCGCAGGAACACACCTTCCATGAAGCCGATGCACCAGCCGCGGATGTCGGAGTCGTCCGGCTCGTCGCCCAGGTAGGGCTCGCAGGGCAGCTCCAGCTCCTCGTCACCGGCCATCTGGCGGATGATGTGCGCCTTGAGTTGGGCCAGGGTGGACTCGATCTCGCTGCGCTCTTCCTCGCTGCGGTAGTGCGGCGGCTCGGCGAACAGGGCATCGATCCACTCGCGCTCCGGCACTTCCTCCGGGCAGATCGCCAGGGCGGTCAGGTAGCCGTGTGCCGCCACGTAGTCCAAGGCTTCTTCGTGCAGGTCATCGGCATCGAGAAAGGCTTGCAGGCGGGACAATTGGTCGGCGAAGGACATCGGGTACTACCTCGGAGGTGATCGGTCCCGAATTGTAGTCTTTCCGCAGGCCCGCGGCAAAAGCCAAATGCCCGTCCGGCCTGAGCCTGCGCGGGGTCCGGACGCATGTGGCGGATTTTTCCGCAGTTTCCCGGACAAGGTGCCGGCCGCGGGCGGATCGCTTGCGTATAATGCGCGACTTCATTCGGAGTCCCCCATGCTCGATCAGGCCCTGCGCATCCTCAAAGACGTTTTCGGTTACGACGCTTTCCGCGGCAATCAGGCGCGGATCATCGAGCGCGTGGCCAGCGGCGGCGATGCCCTGGTGCTGATGCCCACCGGCGGTGGCAAGTCGCTGTGCTTCCAGGTCCCGGCGCTGCTGCGCGAAGGGCTGACAGTGGTGGTTTCGCCGCTGATCGCGCTGATGGAAGACCAGGTCGCCACGCTGGATGAGCTGGGCGTGCCGGTGGCAGCGCTGAACTCCTCGCTGAGCCCTGACGCCCAGCGCGAGATCGCCGACCGCCTGCAGCGCGGCGAGATCAAGCTGCTCTACCTCGCCCCGGAACGCCTGGTGCAGCCGCGCATGCTGGCCTTCCTGCAGCGCCTGGAGATCGGCCTGTTCGCCATCGACGAAGCGCACTGCGTGTCGCAATGGGGCCACGACTTCCGTCCCGAATACCTGCAACTGGGCCAGCTCGCCGAGTTGTTCCCGCACGTGCCGCGCATCGCCCTGACTGCGACGGCGGACATGCGCACCCGCGAGGAGATGATCCAGCGCCTGCACCTGCAGGACGCCGAACAGTTCCTCTCCAGCTTCGACCGGCCGAACATCTTCTACCGCATCGTGCCCAAGGAGCAGCCGCGCAAGCAGTTGCTGGGCTTCCTCAGCGAGCGTCGCGGTGATGCGGGCATCGTCTACTGCATGTCGCGCAAGAAGGTCGAGGAGGTTGCCGAGTTCCTCTCCAATCAAGGCTTCCCGGCGCTGCCGTACCACGCCGGTCTGTCCAATGACCTGCGCGCGTATCACCAGAAGCGCTTCCTCAACGAGGAAGGGCTGATCATGGTCGCCACCATTGCCTTCGGCATGGGCATCGACAAACCCAACGTGCGCTTCGTCGCGCACCTGGACCTGCCCAAGAGCCTGGAGGCGTACTACCAGGAAACCGGCCGCGCCGGTCGTGACAGCCTGCCCGCCGATGCCTGGATGGCCTACGGCCTGCAGGACGTGTTGCTGCTGCGGCAGATGATGCAGAACTCCGAGGGTGATGAGCGCCACAAGCGCGTCGAGCGGCACAAGCTCGAAGCCATGCTGGCGCTGTGCGAGGAAACCCGTTGCCGCCGCCAGGCGCTGCTGGCCTATTTCGACGAGGTGATGCCCAACCCCTGCGGCCACTGCGACATCTGTGTCGATGGCGTGGAAACCTGGGATGCCACCGAGCCCGCGCGCCAGGCCCTGTCGGCCATCTACCGCAGCGGGCAGCGCTACGGCGTCGGTCATCTGGTGGACGTGCTGCTGGGCAAGGACACCGAGAAGGTGCGCAGTGTCGGCCACCAGCACCTGGCAGTGTTCGGCATCGGCAAGTCCCGTGCCGAGGATGAGTGGCGCACGCTGTTCCGCCAGTTGGTCGCCCGGGGTTTCGCCGATGTGGACGTCGACGGCTTCAACGGCCTGCGCCTCACCGAAGCCTGCCGCCCGCTGCTGCGCGGCGAGGAGACGCTGGCCCTGCGCCGCGATCCCAAGCCGCAGCGCAGCAAGTCGTCCGCCTCCGGTGGCGCCAGCCCGGCCAGCCAACTGGTGCGCCAGGAAGAGCGCGAGATGTGGGAAGCCCTGCGTACCCTGCGGCGCAAGCTGGCCGAGGAGCACTCGGTGCCGCCCTACGTCATCTTCCCCGATGCGACCCTGCTGGAAATGCTGCGCAGCCAGCCCACCACGCTGTCCGCCATGGCCCAGGTCAGCGGCGTTGGCGCACGCAAGCTGGAGCGCTATGGCCAGGCCTTCCTCGATGTGCTCACCGAGTCGGACAAGGCGCCGGACGCCCCGGCCCCGGTCACCGACCTGCGCCACGAACTGGTGACCCTGGCCCGTGCCGGCATGACGCCGGCGCAGATCGCCCGCCAGCTCGATTGTAGCGAGAAGAACGTCTACAGCCTGCTGGCCGAAGCCATCGGCCGTCAGCAACTGACCCTGGAACAGGCACTGGACCTGCCCGAGGAGCTGCTCGGCGAAGTCCAGGACGCCTTCCTCGACGAGGACGGCGAACTGCCGCCGGTGAGCGCCATCGCCGAGCTGTTCGAAGGCCGCGTTCCACTGGGCGTCCTGCACTGCGTGCGCGCCGCCCTGCAGGCCGAGCTGGAAGTCTGATCGCGCCGAAACACGGCGTTACAGATGAAATATCAATGTGCCAGCAACGGCGCACTTTCCCGCCAGTCATATCCGGCAGTACGGATCACTTGCGGAGTGCGAGATGTCGAGTTGGTTGCGGGTAGTGGCGGGGCTGCTGGTCGTAGGGCAACTCAGTGGGTGCGCCAGTGGAGGCGGGCTGACCGAAGGCGGCAAGAATGCGTTGATCGGTGTTGCCGCGGTCGCGCTGGTGGCGGGGCTGGTCATCATGTCCAAGGACGATGACGACGATGATCGCGACTGCCGCAAGCATCGCAACCGCTCCGAGCGTCGCTACTGCAATGACTCGTACTACGGCCACGATCGCTACCGGAATTCCCGCGACGACCGCTGGTGAGTGCCGTGATCCGTCATTTTCGTGACGGGGCAAAACGACAAACTTGTGACGCACGTCCCGAACGGCTATGGTGGCACTTAGACCTCCACGAGAAGAGGTGAACGTGCCACAACAACAAAGCTGGCTGGACGACGTCCGTTCCAATGCCTATGCCGAACAGCTCTCCCGGGGCTTTCGCCGCCTGCGTTTCGAACCCGACCTCGAGACCCAGTACCGTCATTACCTGCTGGAAGACAGCTTCGATCTCAAGCGCACCGCGCTGACCATCGGCGTGCTGATCTGGCTGGCGCTGGCGGCCATCGATTTTCTCCTCATCCGGACAGCGGAACACTGGGACATGCTCGCGGTGCGCATCGGCGTGCTGGTGCTGCTGACCGTCTGTGGTGGCTTGATCCTGCAGCGCCGGCATATCCACCTGCTGGTGCCGCTGAGCCTGGCCTGCATCCTCAGTGTCGGCATCGGCGCGGCGGCCGTGGCGGGGATCGCCCACACCGTGGACCAGAGCTATCCCTACGAAGGCCTGCTGCTGGTCAGCATGGCCGCGTACTTCCTGATCGGCCTGCGCTTCGCCGAAGCGGTGGGTTGTGCTTCCGTGATCCTGCTGGTCTACGTGGGCTTCGAGTTGTATGCAGGGTTGCCGCTGCGGACGCTGGTCAGCAACGTGGTGTTCCTGCTGCTCGGCAACCTGGTCGGTGGGGTGGGCTGCTACCTGCTGGACTACAAGTCCCGCCAGCACTTCCTGATCAGCCGCCTGCTGAAAGTGATGGCCGAGCACGACGCCCTGACGGGCCTGCACAACCGCCGCAGTTTCAATCGCCAGCTGGAACGCCTGTGGCGCCAGGCTCAGCGTGAAAGCGTCGGCCTGGCGCTGCTGCTCTGCGACGTCGACCACTTCAAGGCCTACAACGACCGCTACGGGCATCAGGCCGGTGACGGCGTGCTGCAACGTATCGGCGAGGTGCTGGCGGCCAGTGCGCGGCGTCCGCTGGACATGGCCGTGCGCCTGGGCGGCGAGGAATTTGCCGTGCTGCTCTACGGCGCCAGCGAGCGCGAAGCCAAGGAGCGCGCGGAGGTAGTGCGTGAGTCGGTGCAGGCCCTGGGTATCGTCCATGAGGGGTCGCTGACGGCGGACGAGGTGACGCTCTCCATTGGCGTCTCCTGCCTGTGGCCGGAGACCGGCAACCCGCTGCGCAGCATCTACGAACATGCTGATCGTGCGCTGTACGAGGCCAAGGCATTCGGGCGCAACCAGGTGGTTGCCTGATGGCCCATTCGGTCCCCCGAGCTGGCGCCGTGCGTGACTGCGGCGCGCGTGGGGCCGGTGCTAGCATGCGCCGGACCTTGCCACCGAGCCCGCGCCCATGCAGCAGCTGATCCAGCCCAACGGCCAACCGCACTACGGCATCTTTTCCGGCACCCCGGCGACCATCAACCACCGCGACTTCGACTTCCGCTCGCCCATGGGCCGTCGCCTCGGTGCGCTGAGCAAGTGGCGCCGCTTCCACCAGTTCCAGTACTTCGGCCTGATCAGCCCGACTCTGATCGGCGGCTGTGCGCTGGCCGATGTCAGCCTGCTCACCATCGGTTTCGTCTACCTCTACCACCCCGAGAGCGGGCGGATGATCGAGCGCCAGTTCAAGTGCCCGCTGGGCATGGGCGCAAACTTCTCGCAGACGCCCAACGACGGCGTCTGCGAACTGCGCCAGGGACGCAACCTGCTGCGCCTGGAAAACCGCGCTTCGCCTTTCGAGAAGCGCCTGCTGGTCGAGCTCGACGACGGCACGCGCATCGATGCGCACTTCAGCGAAGATCAGCCCGCGTTCGAGCCCATGAGCCTCTGCACGCCGACGGCGGTGAACGGCTGGGTCTACGCGCGCAAAGTGGCGGGTGTGCACTGCCATGGCGAGGTGCGCAGCGCGCTGGGCAACTACGACCTGCGGACACTGGATGCCTACGCGCACCACGACTGGTCTGCCGGTTACATGCGCCGCGAGACTTTCTGGAACTGGGCCTGCCTGTCCGGCGAGGCGCAGGGCCGGCGGCTGGGCCTGAACCTCTCGTGCGGCGTCAACGAGACCAGCTTCACCGAGAACTGCTACTGGCTCGACGGCAAGCTGGTGAAGGTCGACACCGTGCGCTTCGAGTTCGACCGTGACCATCCACTGCAACCCTGGACCATCAGCTCCTACGACGGTCAGGTCGAACTGCGTTTCGAGGCCCACGGGCTGCACCAGGAGC
>CBIGPF010000151.1:0-15471 GCA_966191535.1 uncultured Pseudomonas sp.
GCGTGCGCGCCGGGCGATTATCGAACGTGGCTCTTTACTCAGGGCGGGCATTCAGGGCGGGCCATGCCCGCGATCGCGCGCATGGCGCGCTCCTACAGAGAGATATCGGAGCCGGAAAAGGGAGGTTCGCGGGCAAGCTCACTGAACACCGGGGTAGGGAGTTACACAGTGAGCTTGCCCGCGAAACACGACGAAAAGGATGGTCAGGGTCCCACATCGGCGAGCCCGGCGCCATCGGCCTGGAGCACACCTGGGAGATTTTCTCGCAGGTACGCGACCCAGGTCTTGATCTTTGCGTCCAGGTACTGGCGCGACGGGTACAGCGCGTAGACGTTGAGGATCTGCAGCTTGTAGTGCGGCAGCACACGCACCAGCGAGCCATCGCGCAGGCCGTCGATGGCCGAGTAGACGGGCAGGGCGCTGATGCCCATGCCCGAGCCGATGGCCTCGGTCATGGCGTCGCCGACGTTCACCTGGAAGGGCGAAGGGCCGAGGGTAATCATTTCCTGGCCGTTGGGGCCGTCGAACAGCCACTTGTCCAGCGGCAGCACCGGGCTGATCAGGCGCAGGCAGTCGTGCTCCATCAGCTCCGTCGGGGTTTTCGGCGTGCCGCGCCGCGCCAGGTAGTCAGGCGATGCGCAGAGGATGCTGTAGGTCTCGCCGATGCGCTGGGACACCAGGCCCGAGTCGGGCAGTTCGGAAGCGACCACGATGGCCACGTCGAACCCCTCGTCGAGGAGGTCCGGCACGCGGTTGGCCATGGTCAGCTCGAAGGTCACGTCCGGGTGCAACTGACGGTAGTTGGCGATGGCACGGATCACATAGTGCTGGCCGATGCCGGTCATCGAGTGCACGCGCAGGCGGCCGGCAGGCCGGGCATGGGCGTCGCTGGCCTCGGCCTCGGCCTCCTCGACATAGGCGAGGATCTGTTCGCAGCGCAGCAGGTAGCGCTGCCCGGCCTCGGTAAGGGCAATCCGACGGGTGGTGCGGTTGAGCAGGCGGGTCCGCAGGTGGGACTCCAGATTGGCGACCGCGCGGGATACGTAGGCGGTGGTGGTGTTCAGCTGCTGTGCGGCGGCGGTGAAACTGCCGGTTTCCGCGACACAGGCGAACGCGCGCATGGTCTGCAGTGTGTCCATTGGGGCCTCGTCAGTGGGGCGTCTGTCCCGGGTGGCGACGCCAATGAAGCGATACGTCGTCGCCGGCGGCATGTCCTTGATGGGTGGCAATGCGCGGAGCAGAGCGGGGGCGGCCTATTGTCACATGGATGGCGACACACATTGTTTCATTATCGGTAATAAACAATCACAAATCAGCCGGCTTATCCGTTCCCTTCCCCATCCCTAGAATTCAATCGCCGCCATTGGCTTTGCCGGCATCTCCACGCTTAAAAGCCCCACGCTGAAAAGCTAGACCACTTCCAGGACCTCCACCGTGTCGCGTCACCTCATGAAAGGACTGACGTTCGTCGGCTCCTTTGTCATTTTTTCAACAATCGCCGGATGTATCAGCACCAACGGCATCGCCCCGCAGGAACAACGCCTGGGTGACACCGAGCTGGCCACCGACGCCGCCATCGCGCACGCCAACCAGGAAGCTGGCTGGCCAGCCGAGCAATGGTGGCGCGCCTATGGTGATCCGCAGTTGAATGCCTGGGTGCAGACCGCGCTGGAGGGCAGCCCGACCCTGGCCCAGGCCGAGGCACGGGTGCGCATGGCCATGGCCATGGCCGGCATCGCCGAGTCCGCCGAGTCGCCGCAGATCGGCGTGGACGCGTCGCTGACCCGCCACCGCTGGCCGACCGACTACTTCTACGGCCCGGGAGACCTGGCCGACAGCACCACCTTCAACAACAACGCCGCCCTGGGCTTCAGCTACTCGCTGGACCTCTGGGGCCGCGAGCGCAGCAACACCGAGCGCTACGTCAACATCGCCAAGATGACCGCCGCCGAGGCGCGCATGGCCCAGCTGGAGCTGGAGAGCAACATCGTCCGCGCCTATATCCAGCTGTCGCTGCAGTACGCCAAGCTGGACATCGGCAAGGCCATGCTGGCGCAGCAACAGGGCATCCTGGCCCTGGCCCAGCGCCGCCTCGACGGTGGCATCGGCACGCATTTCGAAGTCAGCCAGGCGGAAGTCCCGCTGCCGGAAACCGAGCGCAAGATCGAAGCGGTGGACGAGGAAATCCAGCTCACCCGCAACCAGATCGCCGCCCTGGCCGGCAAGGGCCCCGGCGCCGGCGTGTCGATCCAGCGTCCGAGCCTGAAGCTCGCCGAAGGTCCTGGCCTGCCCAGCAAGCTGCCGATGGAACTGCTCGGTCACCGCCCGGACGTGGTCGCCAGCCGCTGGAAGGTCGCCGCGCAAGCCAAGGGCGTGGACGTCGCCCGCGCCGAGTTCTACCCCAACGTCGACCTGGTCGCGAGCATCGGCTACAGCGCTGTCGGTGGCGGCGTGCTGGAATTCCTCAACGCCGAGAAATTCACCTACGGCGTCGGCCCGGCCATCTCCCTGCCGATCTTCGATGGTGGTCGTCGCCGCTCGCAGCTGAGCCAGGAATCCGCCGGCTACGACGCTGCCGTGGCGCAGTACAACCAGACCCTGGTGAATGCCCTCAAGGGCATCTCCGACCAGCTGATCCGCATGCACTCCATGGAGCTGCAGGAAGGCTTCGCCGCCAAATCCGTGGCCTCGGCCCAGCGCACCTACGACATCGCCACCAAGGCGTACCGTGGCGGCCTGACCGACTACCTCAATGTGCTCAACGCGCAGACCCGGCTGTTCCAGCAGCAGCTGGTGGAACAGCAGGTTCGCGCCGCGCGCCTGGCCACCCATGCCGGCCTCGTCGTCGCCCTGGGCGGCGGCCTGATGGACAAGCAGGAAGGCCCGAAAGAGGCGAAGATGGTCCCCGAGACCGTCGACGTCCGCGCGGCCAGCGAGCGCTGAGATGGCCGGCGATTCCTTCAACGGCAGCACCGCCACCCGCCAGCTGGCGCCGCTCGACGCCCTGCGTCGCGCGCTGCTGGAGTGGGGCCGCAGTGATGGCGTCACCTGGATCTACATCGCCAAGGTGCTGCTCGCTGCGCTGCTGACCCTGTGGCTGGCGATGCGCCTGGAGCTGCCGCAGCCGAGCACGGCGACCATCACCGTGTTCATCGTCATGCAGCCGCAGAGCGGCCAGGTGTTCGCCAAGAGCTTCTACCGGATTCTCGGCAGCCTGGTCGGGTTGAGCGTGATGGTTGCGCTCATCGCCATCTTCGCCCAGCAGCGCGAGCTGTTCCTGCTCGTCTCGGCGCTGTGGATCGGCCTGTGCACCGTCGGTGCCGCGCGCTACCGCGATTTCCGCTCCTACGCCTGCGTGCTTGCCGGCTACACCGCCACGCTGATCGGCCTGCCCGCCACCCTGCACCCGGAAGCCGCGTTCATGTCGGCCATCTGGCGTGTGCTGGAAATCAGCCTCGGCATCCTCTGCTCCATGGTGGTCAGCGCCACGCTGTTCCCGCAGACCTCCAGCACCGCCATGCGCAGCGCGCTGTACCAGCGCTTCGGCGCCTTCGCCGGCTTCGTCCTGGACAACCTGGGCGGCGGCGAGCGACCGAAGTTCGAGGCCGCCAACGTGGCCTTCGCCTCCCAGGCCGTGGGCCTGGAAGCACTGCGCAGCGTCACCCGTTTCGAAGACCCGCACATGCGCCTGCGTTCCGGCCGCCTGTCGCGCCTGAACAACGAGTTCATGGTCCTCACCACCCGCTACCACGCGCTGCACCAGCTGCTCTCGCGCTTGCGTGCGCAGGAGGCCGAGGCCGTGCTGCGCGCGCTGCAGCCGTGCCTGGATGAACTGGCCCAGGTGCTCGCTCCCTGGCGCGGCCAGTCGGTTACCGACCGCGACGCCGAACGCCTCGCCGCGCAGCTGGAAAGCCACCGCACACGGATGATGCAACGCATCCGCGCCGGCCGTGCGCAACTGCTGGAGGAGCAGGACGATCCGTCCGCGCTGCTGGACTACAACACCGCCGGCGAGCTGCTCTACCGCCTGGCCGACGATCTCTACAACTACGCCCTGACCCACGCCTCCCTGGCCGCGCACAAGCACGAGCGGGAGAACTGGAAGCACGGCTTCTCGCCCAAGGCCAACCTGGTCGCCTCGCTGGTGGCTGGCGGGCGCACTGCGCTGATGGTGCTGGTGTTCGGCATCTTCTGGATCGAGACCGCCTGGCCCAGTGGCAGCACCTTCGTGCTCAACGCCGCCGCCGTCGCCGCACTGGTGTCGGCCGCGCCGGACCCGGCGAAGATGGCCATGCAGATGGCCGTGGGCACCTTCTTCGCCGCCATCCTGGGCTTCTCCGAAACCTTCTTCGTGTTCCCGCACCTGGACGGCTTCCCGCTGCTGGCCTTCGCCCTGGCGCCGGTGTTCGCGGTGGGCGCGTTCTTCTCGATCAAGCCCAAGTACGCCGGCTACGGCCTGGGCCTGCTGGTGTTCTTCAGCTTCGGTGCGATCCCGGCGAACCTTACCGTCTACGATCCGGGCCGCATGCTCAACGAGTACATCTCGCTGGTGCTGTCGCAGAGCCTGGCGGCCGTGGTCGCTGCGGTGATCATGCCGCCGACCAGCGCCTGGCTGTGGCGCCGCCTGGAGAAGGACCTGCGCCTGCGCGTGGTGGAAGCCATCAGCGGCAAGCTCGACGGTCTCGTCTCGTCCTTCGAGAGCGGCACCCGCGACCTGCTCAACCAGGCCTACGGCGTCGCCGCGCGCAGCCCGCAGATGCAACGCCGCCTGCTGCGCTGGACCTTCGTCGTGCTGGAGATCGGCCATTCGATCATCGAGTTGCGTGTCGAGCAGGAGAACCTGCCGAGCGAGCCCTGCTACGCCGAGTCGACGCCATGGCGGCAGTCGATCCGTGCCATGGGCCGCGCGCTGATCCGTCTGTTCGTCAAACCCTGCGAAGCCAACCGCGAGCGCGCCCTGGTCGCCGTCGAGCAGGCCATCGACTGCGTGAAGAGCACCGACGAGCCGCGCGCCCCGGACTTCGAAAGCTCGCCGCTGCGCCGCGTGCTCAGCTACCTGCACTTCATCCGCAGCAGCCTGCTCGATCCGCAGTCGCCGCTGCGCGATGGCGAAACCTCTTCTGGAAGCCCGACCCATGTTGCCTGACCTGCCCCGCGAGATCGCGTTCCACGGGGTCTACATGCCGACCCTGACCCTGATGTTCCTCGTTGCCGCGCTGATCTGCTGGGGCATCGACCGCATCTTCGCCTCCATCGGCCTGTACCGCTTCACCTGGCACCCGGCGCTGTTCCGCGTGTGCCTGTTCGCCTGCCTGTTCGGCGGCCTGTCTCTCACTATCTATAAGTAACGAGCGTGCACCCATGACTCTCAAATCCATCATCAGCCTGCTGGCGACCCTGATCATCCTGGCGGTCGCCGCGTTGATCGGCCGCGCCCTCTGGGTGAACTACATGGATACGCCCTGGACCCGCGACGGCCGGGTGCGCGCCGACATCATCAACGTCGCCGCCGATGTCTCCGGCGTGGTGGTCGACGTACCGGTGCGCGACAACCAGCAGGTGAAGAAGGGCGACCTCCTGATGCAGATCGACCCGGACCACTACCAGATCGCCGTGAAGCAGGCCCAGGCCCTGGTCGATTCGCGCAAGGCTACCCTGCAGATGCGCCTGCTCAACGCCAAGCGCCGCCGTGCGATGGACGAGGAAGTCGTCTCCCGCGAGAGCCTGGACGACGCCAGCAACACCGCCGCCGCGTCCGAGGCCGACTACCAGCAGGCCCTCGCCGCGCTGGACGCCGCCAAGCTGAACCTGGAACGCACCCAGGTGCGCGCCTCGGTAGACGGCTACGTGACCAACCTCAACGTGCACCGTGGCGACTACGCCCGCGTGGGTGAGGCGAAGATGGCCGTGGTCGACGAGAACTCCTACTGGATCTACGGCTACTTCGAAGAGACCAAGCTGCCGCACATTCGCGTCGGCGATCCGGCCGAATTGCAACTGATGAGCGGCGAGCGCCTGAAGGGTCACGTCGAGAGCATCGCCCGTGCCATCTACGACCGCGACAACCCGGAAAGCCGCGAGCTGGTGGCCGACGTGAACCCGACCTTCAACTGGGTACGCCTGGCCCAGCGCGTGCCGGTGCGCATCCATATCGATGACGTGCCGGAGGGTGTCCTGCTGGCGGCGGGCATCACCGCCACCGTGATCGTCAATCCGGAGAGCCGCAACGCGGAGCACTCCGACGGTGCGGCGGCTACGGCGCAGTGAGTTGATCGGGTGAATGAAAACGGGAGCTGCGGCTCCCGTTTTCATTGATGGCAGGATCGCGACGTTTGGGTAGGAGCGGGCCATGCCCGCGATCACGCGCATGGCGCGCTGCTACAGGTAATCGAACGTTTTTGCAGGGCCGAGAGGAACGCCCGGTCCTTGCTCGCGAACAGCCCGATTCCGGAGGCGGGCTTGCGAGCAAACTCGCTCCTGCAACAGCGGTCAGTGTTCGGCCCGCTCGCGCTGGCGGTTCTTGTAGCTGCCGCGAATGTTCATCGCCGCCAGGCACAGCTGCAGCAGCACCAGCGCGTAGGCCTTGGCCGGAATGCCCCAGACGATCCACAGCGCATTGCTGGCGAGGAACACCCAGAAGCCGATCTCGCGGTGCTTTCGCTCGCGCGAGCCGACCAGCCAGGCGGCGAGGACGGTGACCAGCATGGCGGGCCATTGCAGCAGGTCGATCAGTTCGCTCATTGGTGGTCGAACTCAGGCGGCTGTCCTGAACTCAGACCAGCCCCGGCGCGGCAAAGTGCGGGCGAACTGGGTAGCCATCGAGCAGTGCGTTGGTCTTCTCCGGGTCCAGCTCGCCGTTGAACGGCACGCCGAGCGCCTGGCGGTGGATGCCGGTGGACGCCAGCCAGAGGGTGTCGATGCGTGCGGCCAGGGCGCCGGGGACGTCGGTCACCAGCGAGTCGCCGACGAACAGGATGTGCTTCGCGCCGCGTGCCTCCAACTGCCGCTGGGCAATGCGGAAGGCCGACGGATCGGGCTTGCCGTACCAGTGCACGCTGCCGCCTTCCTCGGAGAAGGCTTCGGCCAGGCGGCCGGCGCCGAACACCGTCTGGCCGCCGGAAACCACCACGCGGTCCGGGTTGGCGCAGAGGAACGGTTTGTCGGTGGCGCCGCGCAGCGGGGCAAAGCGTTCTTCCAGTTCGTTCTGCGGGAAGCTGCCGACACCCAGGATCAGCGACGCGGCATGGATGTCGTCGCAGAAGCGCTCGCGGATTTCCGCCGGCCAGGTGGTCAGCGCATCGCCCACGCCGACGGTGTAGATGCCGCCGCGCTGGAAGTCGCGCTCATGGGTGAAGGCGTCGATGGCCAACTGGCCGGAGGTGGTGATGCCGGCGAACAGCTCGCGGGAGACGCCCAGGCGCACCAGGGTGTCGGCCATTTCCGGGACGCTGCGCGAGGCGTTGCTCAGGAACCACACCGGCTTGCCCTCGGCGGCACGGCGGGCGAGCCAGTCAAGGGCGCCAGGGAAGACGTCCACGCCGTCGATCAGCACGCCCCAGAGATCAAGCAGGAAACCGTCGTAGTCGGCGCAGAAGTCGTCCAGGCCGGCGTGATCGATGTAGCGGGTATGGGTGACGGCGCTGAAGCGGGAAGCAGTCATGGCGTGCCTGTGAAACGGTGGGAGTGCGCCCACGTTAGCGCACTCTCGCCGTTTCGGTGTGACAGATGCGCCGATCAGTGCGCCGGGTGCGGCGGACGCTCTTCGCCGAAGGTATCCGCCAGCCAGCCCTTGAGCTGGCAGCCGGCGAAGGCTGAGGTGCTGCATTCGCCGCTGGCCAGGGCCTGTTGCAGCTTGCCGATGTCGGCTTTCTGTACGTAGGCGATGGCGTCGGTCATGTCGTCTTCGGTGCCGTAGCCGCCCTCGACCATTTCCTTGAGCGCGTCTTCCTTGCTCCAGCCCTGGATCACCGTGCGGTACATGGCGGCGAACAGGCCGGTGCGGTCACGTCCGTGCTTGCAGTGCATCAGTACCGGGCCGTTCTGCTCGGCGCTCTGCAGGATGCGCAGGACCTTCAGCACATCGGCATCGTCGACGCGGTCGGCGTGGGTCGGGAAGCTCACCGCTTCGATGTTCTGCTGGCCGATCCACTCGCGGTCGTCGTCCTTGATGAAGCTCACCACGGTCTTCACCTGCAGGCGTTGCAGCTCGGACAGGTCGTCCTTGCCGGGCAGGGCGCTGCGGTAGAGCGTCGGGGACATCTGGTAGAGGTTGAACGACTTGTCCACCGGTTTGGCCCAGTCGGCCGGGGTCTCGCCGGCGGCCAGGGCAAGCGGGCCGAAGGTCAGCAGGGCGGCGGCGATGGCGCCACGAAGGATGCAGGGCAGGGACATGGGGACTCCTCTAAGGTCCGCGTCACCTTAGGTGGGGCCGGGTTGTGGCTGGATGAAATGCACGTGAAGAAAGCGTGAATTCGGCTCAGCGGCTGCCAGCGGGGAGGAAGCGCACGAGCACGCCCGGGCGGAAGAACCACCAGACGCAGAGTGGATAGCACAGGTAGTTGAGCGCGTAGATCAGCAGGGCTGCCGGGCTCGGTGTGTTCTTCCAGGCGGCCATGCCGACCAGCAGCGCATAGAGCACCGCCAGCCCGCCGCTGTACAGGGCGGTCAGCCGCCAGCGCTCACCGGCTCCGGCCAGGCGCTTGTGCCGGCGGGCGAACCAGAAGGCCATGGCGGCGGCGATCACCGCCGCCACCAGCAACGTCGCCGGCACGCCGCCGACCCGCAGCAACCCGCGCGCCACCACGTTGAGGAAAAAGGCCGCGAGGATGCCGGCGAGGGCGAGGTAGCGGACCGGGTATGTCATCAGAGTTGCCCGTCGAGGCCGAAGCGTTTCTTCAGCACCTTGTCGAGCAGACCGGTGGGTAGCCAGCGCGAGAGCAGGGGCAGGGCGCGGCTGCCGTTGCCGATGCGCACCAGGCGTGGACGCGGCGACTTCTGCGCGGCGGCCAGCAGGTCGCGGGCGAACTCGCTGGCTGGGGTGGGCTTGTCCTGGGAGGCGGCGGCGCGTGCCTGGATGAACGTGCGCAGTGGCCACCAGGCGGAATCCTCGCTGACCACGGCCGCCATCTCGCGGCTGGCATTGGCGCCGAAGTTGGAGGCGATGGCGCCGGGTTGCACTTCCATCACCTCGATGCCGAAGGGCGCCATCTCCAGGCGCAGGGCATCGTTCAGCGCATGCACGGCGGCTTTCGACGCGCAGTAGGCGCCGGCGAACGGGGTGACCAGCACACCGGACACGCTGCCGATGTTCACCACCAGCCCGCGCCGCGCGCGCAGTGCCGGGAACAGTGCGCGGGTAACGCCGACGACGGCGAACACGTTGGTTTCGAACTGCCGGCGGATCGCCTGGCTGCCGCCGTCCAGCAGCGGGCCCATGGCGCCATAGCCGGCGTTGTTGATCAGCACGTCCAGGCCACCGGCCTCGCGCTGCAGCAGCTCGGCGAGGCGCTCGACGGCGGGCTCGTCGTTGACGTCCAGCAGCACGCCACGGAAGCCGGCCTGGCCGAGGGCGGCGACGTCTTCATCGCGGCGGGCGGTGGCCCAGACCTGGTAGCCGGCGGATTGGAATGCATCGGCAAGGGCGCGGCCTATACCGCTGGAGCATCCGGTGATGAGGGCGACGGGCTGGGGCATGGTCGGGCAGTCCTTTGGGCTGATTAGCGCGGACTACCGTACCGGAATGTGCGGGGCAGGTGAATCAGTTACCGAAGCGGCCGCTCACCCGCTCGGCGCGGAATTCGAGGGTGCTGGCGCGGTAGCCGGGGCGCAGGGGCGGCAGCGGCAGGCAGTCGCTCCAGCTGTCGCCGGCGAGGAGGGCGCCGGGGCCACGGTAGCGCGGGGCTTCGTAGAGGTTTTCGGCGAGGTCGGTGGTGTCGCCGGGACGGTAGGCGGCGACCTTCCAGCGCAGTTCCAGCAACGGGCGCGAGGCGCCGTTCTTCAGGCTGACGGCCAGCGGGCGGCCGGGTTGGCACTGGTCGGGCTGGTAGGCGATGCGCAATTCCAGGTGCTGCAGTTGGCGGGCGTCGCTGTTGTCCTGCCAGATGGCGACGGTGATCACCGAGGCCAGCCCGACCAAGCCGGCGCCGGAGATCGGCAGGGCGCGGGAGGGGTAGCGGATCAGCAGGATGATCCAGGTGACGATCAGCAGGATGCCGTACAGCATGGAGCGCTCCGCGGGGGTATTGAGCATTACCTTAGCAGGCGGCGGGGTGGGGCGGGTTGATGTGGCTCGGCTCTTGTAGGAGCGAGCTTGCTCGCGAACCATCTAATGCTGATGTTCACCTGTAGGAGCGGGCCATGGGCGCTCCTACAGGTTGGTTCCGGCAGATTGGCTCGCGCGGCAACGGGCTCCACCCATCCTACGACGGCGTTCTTCTGCGAAGGCGGCAGGGTGCGGTTCGCGAGCAAGCTCGCTCCTACGAAAAGCGTCCCGGCGCTCGGGCATAAAAAAGCCCCCGCACCTCAGGGTGCGGGGGCATTGGCGCCGATGGGGGGAACGCGCCAGGTCCCGGGGCTTAGCGAACCACGGCCTGTACTTCCACGTTCTCCGTGGTGCGGCCGTAGACGTCTTCAAGACGCTCGATGTCGTCTTCGCCCAGGTAGCTGCCCGATTGCACTTCGATGATTTCCAGCGGGATCTTGCCCGGGTTGGCCAGGCGGTGGACCGAAGCGATCGGGATGTAGGTGGATTGGTTTTCGGTGAGCAGGAAGGTCTTGTCGTCACAGGTCACCTGCGCGGTGCCGGAGACGACGATCCAGTGTTCGGCGCGGTGGTGGTGCATCTGCAGCGACAGGCGCGCGCCGGGTTTGACGGTGATGTGCTTGACCTGGAAGCGGCCACCCATGTCCACCGAGTCGTAGGAGCCCCACGGACGGTAGACCTGGCAGTGGTTCTGGGTCTCGCTGCGCCCGGCGGCGTCGAGCTGGTTGACCACTTTCTTGACGTCCTGCACGCGGTCCTTGTGGGCGATCATCATGGCGTCCTTGGTCTCGACCACCACGATGTCTTCCAGGCCGACCACGGAGACCAGCTTGCCGTTGCCGTGCACCAGGCAGTTGTGGCTGTCGTGCACCACCACGTCGCCCATGGTGACGTTGCCGTCGGCGTCCTTGTCGTGGACTTCCCAGATCGACGACCAACTGCCCACATCGTTCCAGCCGGCGGCCAGGGGGACCACGCAGGCGCGGCGGGTCTTTTCCATCACGGCGTAGTCGATGGAGTTGTCCGGGCAGCACTCGAAGGTGGCGGCGTCGATGTTGATCAGGTCGCCGTCATGCTGGCTGCGCTCGAGGGCGAGCAGGCAGGTGTCGTAGATGTCGGCGTCGTGCTTCTTCAGCTCTTCCAGGAAGCGGCTGGCGCGGAACAGGAACATGCCGCTGTTCCAGAAGTAGCCGCCTTCCTCGACGAACTGCTGGGCACGGGCCTCATCGGGTTTCTCGACGAAGCGTTCGACGCGGATGACGCCGTCCGGCAGGCCGCGCTCGTCGCCGGACTTGATGTAGCCGTAGCCGGTTTCCGGGCGGTCGGCGGGCACGCCGAAGAGCACCATCTCGCCCTTCTCGGCAGCGTTGGTGGCCAGTGCCAGGGCGCGCTGGAAGGCGCGCTGGTCTTCGATCACGTGATCGGCCGGGAGGATCAGCAGCAGTTCGTCACGGCCTTCGGCCATGAGCTTCATGGCGGCGATGGCGACCGCCGGTGCGGTGTTGCGGCCGAAGGGTTCGAGGAGGATGGACTGGGTCTTCAGGCTCAGCGCTTCGAGCTGCTCCTGGACGATGAAACGGTGCTCCAGGTTGCTTACCACGACCGGCGGCTCCATGCCTTCGAACACCAGGCGCTCCAGGGTCTGCTGGAACAGGGTGTGTTCGCCGGTCAGGGCCAGGAACTGCTTGGGATACTGTTTGCGCGAAAGAGGCCAGAGTCGCGAGCCGCTACCACCGGAAAGGATTACTGGGATCATCGGGTTTCTCCTAAAGCGTTTGCGTTCTGTCGACCGGACCACGTCATGCAGTCCGGCGTGCGGTTTGGGTGACCTCTCCTGTGCATGCCGTCGTTGCGGCGCACGGGTTCTTCTGCCGGCGCGGGGCCGGTCTTGTTGTTTTGCGTGCAGGTTTGGGAGCGGGGCTTGGCCCTCTCTCCCCAGCCCTGGCTGCGCGCCCCGCTCCGAAGGGAGAGGGCGTTGTTCGTGCCGGCTGATGCCATGGTTTCCAGCTGCGCCAATCCAGTCCCCTCTCCCTTCAGGGAGAGGGTTAGGGAGAGGGCGAGCGGTACGCGTTGGCACGTCATCGCCGACGGACTCAGTCCGCCTTGACCGGGCGCTTGACCCACACCGGGTTCAGCTTGCCGCTGTCGCCGGTGACGTAGAGGCAGACCACTTCGCCGCGCTCGAGGGTGACGGGCTTGAGGTCGCTGACCTTCTTCGCGCCGTCGAACAGCGCCAGGTTCACTTTCACCGGGTTGATCTCGCGGTCGCCGTGGCTCTGCGGGGCGACGTTGCTGACGACTTCGGTCTTGCCGTCGGCGGTTTTCAGGGTGAGGGCCTTGCCGCTGAGGTTCTGGACGCGGACGAGGGCCTTCTGCTTGTTCTTGAACGGCGGCTCGGGTACCAGGCGCGGCTGGCCGCCGGGCTGGCTGACGAGGGTGTAGTAGGCATCCGGATCGAGTTTCACCGGCAGGCTCTGGGAGCCGACCTTGGCGGTGTAGTTACCCGGCGGCAGGAACTTGAAGTCGCTGGAGCCCAGCGGCGAGATGTCGTTGAGGGTGGCGTTGCCGACGCTGACGGACAGCTCGCCGCTGCCGGCGTTGTAGGCCCGTACGAAGGTGGAGCCCTTGGGGGCCTGCGGGCCGTACAGTGCGCCTTCACCACCGGCGAAGGCGCCGAAGGATGCGGCGCCCAGGGCCAGAGCCAGGGCAGATGACTTCAGGGTGCGAATGCTCAGTCGGTTGATGATCAGTCGGTTCATGGGGTGTACCTCCGTCTTCTCTCTCTTGTGGGCACGGGTGGTGCCCCGTTCAGCGCTCGGTGCGCCGTGGGTTCTGTGGATCAGTGAGCGGCTGCCTGGTTGGAGGCCAGACGTTCGTCGCGGCTACCGGCTGCCCGCAGTTGCGCCACCCAGTCCTGGTTGAACTGGCTCAGGTCGCTGTGCATCGGCAGGTAGCGTTCGGGAAATTCCCAGACCAGCAGTTGCGCCGGCTTCTGCTTGAAGCCTTCGTCCTGCAGGAGTTCGAGCATCGGTTCCAGGGGGCCCTTACCCTCCTTGGCGTAGTTGATGACATCCGCCGAGAGCGCCTGCTTGAGGGCGCCGGCGAAGTTCCAGCGCGGGTTGGCGCTGTAGCTGGTGCCGACCAGGGCGACCTGCGGCTGGGCGCTGTCGCCGAAGAGGTCGCCACCACCGTTGTTGTCGGAGGAGGCCGCGGTGTTCTCGCTCGGGTGGGTCTGGCGCTGTTCGAGCTGGTCCTCGGGAGGCAGCAGGTTGGTGAACAGCGGGTCCAGGGGCAGGAAGGTCAGCAGATCGCCCTTGTGTGCGCCGCTCTTGCCGGCCTCGGTGACGAAGCTCTGGGTCGGCAGGTCGGCGCCCTGGCCTGCGCGGATGCTTTCGCCCAGGCGCTGGGCCACGGCTTCGGCGCCCAGTGGGGTCCAGTGGGTGTCGGTGCGCAGGAACACCTGTCCGTTGTCCTTGGCCTTTTCCATCGTGTCCAGCAGCTCGGGCGCGGCCATGCCGGCCTGGCGGGCACGCTGCAGGAAGTCGCTGTAGAGCGAGGCGTGCAGGGCCGCCGGTTGTTCCTTGCCGACGTACTCGGGGTAGAGGCGGGTCTTGGCCGGGATGATCGCCAGCACCAGCTTCACGCCGCGGCGCTCGAGCTCCTGCTGCACACCGCGCACCAGCGCCCAGTTGTCGTCGAGCTGCTGCTGGGTCGGCGCCGGCTTGAACTCTTCGTCGGTGAACAGCCAGCCGTCCTTGCCGATCACCACGCCCGGACGGCCTTCGTCGAAGACGGTGTAGTCCAGCGCGGCCCAGAGGTTGGTGCCCAGGCGCTTGATGGGAAATTCGTCGTCGTAGTGGCCTTCGAAGGCGTGGGCCAGCTTGCCGTTGAGCACGGTGGTGGCCTCGGCGGCGGAGAAGCTGGGGAAGGCCTTCAGCGACCAGCCGGCAAGGCCCAGCAGCATCCCGCCGAAGGCGGCGATGTAGGCGTACTGGAGGGGTTTGGCGATAGTCCTGATTGCTTCTGTCATGGTCTGGCCTCGCTCAGAACTGGAAGTAGAGGAACGGCGAGTAGCTCTGCGCCGAGAGCTTGAGCACCGAGGCAGCGAACAGCAGGAGCAGGGCGACGCGGGTGGCCAGTACCGGCAGCTGGGTCATCCAGTGCTGCTGGTAGACGGCGGCGCCACTGGGCGAGTAGGCGATTGCCGCTGGGTCCTGCTGGGCCATGGCCGGGGTGCGCGGCTGGGCGCTGGCGGGACCGTCGGCGTCGACCTGCTCGGTCTTCGCGGCGGCCTTGGGCGCCTTGCTCTGCATCGGCTGGTCGTAGAACTGACGCAGGCCGAAGAAGGCGAGCACGAGGTAGGCGACGATCAGGGTGCCGACCTGCAGGCCGGTGAGGCTGGCGCGGTTGAGCTCGGAAAGTTTCCAGTCACCGAAGCTGAACATGGCTTCGTACATGCGCCAGGCCACGTGCAGGTTCTCGGCGCGGAAGATCACCCAGCCGACGATCACCAGCAGGAAGGTGAACACCCACTTCAGCGGATTGAGCACGCGCGGCGCGGCGTTCACGCCCAGGGCGCGCTCGATGGCCAGCCACACGCCATGCCAGGCGCCCCAGATGATGTAGGTGACGTTGGCGCCGTGCCACAGGCCGCCCAGCAGCATGGTGAGGATCAGGTTGCGGTAGGTCTGGAAGGTGGTGCCGCGGTTGCCGCCCAGGCTGATGTACAGGTAGTCGCGCAGCCAGGTGGACAGGCTGATGTGCCAGCGCCGCCAGAACTCGGTGATGGACTGGCTGATGTAGGGCTGGTTGAAGTTCTCCATGAAGCGGAAGCCCATCATCAGGCCGAGGCCGATAGCCATGTCGCTGTAGCCGGAGAAGTCGAAGTACAGCTGTGCGGTGTAGGCCAGCGCACCGAGCCAGGCGTCGCCCGTGGTCGGGTCCTGCAGGGCGAAGCAATGGTCGGCCACCGCCGCCAGGGTGTCGGCGATGAACACCTTCTTGACGAAGCCCTGCATGAAGCGGGTGCAGCCTTCGGCGAACTTGTCGACGGTGTGGGTACGGTGGTTGAACTGGTCGACCAGGTCCTTGAAGCGCAGCACGGGGCCGGCGATCAGGTGCGGGAAGATCGCCACGAACGCCGCGAAGTCGATCAGGTTATGCGTGGCCGGGGTGTCGCCGCGGTACACGTCGATGATGTAGCTGATCGA
>CBIGPF010000152.1:0-15318 GCA_966191535.1 uncultured Pseudomonas sp.
CCGGGCCGTCGTTGCAGAGCCGACCGGCCACGACGACTCCGCGCTGCTCGACAGCCTGCCGGTGCCGCCGGGCCTGTTCGGCACGCCCGACGACGCACGCCATGCCAGCGACCCCTATGCCCTGCCGCCACGTCCGGAGCCTGGCTACAGCGCCGTGGCGCCGCACATCGAGGCGAGCCTGCTGCGCCTGCTGGACGAAATGCACCTGCCGGCAGCCCAGCAGATCCAGGCCGAGGCGCTGCGTTCGCGCATCCACGGCAGCCTCAACTGGTACGAACTGGTGCCAGTACTGGATGACCTGGGCGTGTTGGTGCTGTCCCTCAACGACAGTGGCCAGCGCGAGTTCGAAGGCTATCTGCACCAGCTCAATGCGCGCCTGGGCGCATTCCTGGACGGCCTGCAGGTCGTCCAGGAGAGCCACAGCGGCTCCAGCTCCAGCGCCCGCGACCTGGATGACACGCTGCGCGAGCAGGTCAGCGGCCTGAAGGAAAGCGTGCTGGAGGCCACCGATCTGGAGGGCCTCAAGCGCAACGTCGAGTCGCGGCTGCAGGGCCTGGTCGGCACCATGGACCGCTTCCGCGAGGAGCGCGAAGTGCGTGAACGCGAGGTGGGCGAGCGCATCCAGTCGCTGGTGACTCGCGTCGCCAGCATGGAAGAAGAAGCCCGCACCTTCCAGGCGAACATCGAGGACCAGCGCCAGAAGGCCATGACCGATGCCCTGACCGGCCTGCCCAACCGTGCCGCCCTGAGCGAGCGGCTGGACCTGGAAGTCGCGCGCTGGCAGCGCTACGGCGGCGACCTGTTGCTGGCGGTGCTGGACGTCGACCACTTCAAGCGGATCAACGACGACTTCGGTCACCTGGCCGGGGACAAGGTTCTGAAGATCATCGCCAACGAACTGGCCAAGCGGGTGCGCAAGACCGACTTCATCGCCCGTTACGGCGGCGAGGAGTTCGTCGTGCTGCTGCCGGCCACGCCGATGGAAGGTGGGCAGCAGCTGCTCGAGGTACTGCGCGGCGCCATCGAAGCTTGCCCGTTCCACTTCAAGGGCGAGCGTCTGAGCATCACCTGTTCGGCGGGCCTGACGGCCTTCCGCGAAGGTGAACTTGCCGAAGCAGCCTTCGAGCGCGCCGACCAGGCGCTGTACCGCGCCAAACGCGGTGGACGCAATCGCCTCGAAGCCGACTGACGACCAGTTCTGACTGTAGGAGCGCGCTTCGCGCGAATCGCGGGCGTGGCCCGCTCCTACAGGGAACATTTCATTTTGGGCGGAAATTCTTGACGGACGAAAGAACATAGGTTTTGATTCGCACACTTATCTTTCGAATCGAAACTTTATAGTTCATGTCGAAACGCAACACTCCGCAACGTCGCCACGACATCCTGGCGCTGCTCGCCGAACAGGGCGAGGTCAGCGTGGACGATCTCGCACGCCGTTTCGCCACCTCCGAGGTGACCATCCGCAAAGACCTGGCTGCCTTGGAGGGCAACGGCCTGCTGCTGCGCCGCTACGGTGGCGCGGTGCCGATGCCCCATGAGCTGATCGCCGAGCCGAGCCAGCCGCTGTCGCGCTACAAGCAGGCTATTGGCCGGGCAGCGGCAGCGTGCATCCGCGAACACGCGCGGATCATCATCGACAGCGGCAGCACCACCGCCGCTCTGATCCCGGAACTGGGCCGCAAGCCCGGCCTGGTGGTGATGACCAATTCCCTGAGCGTCGCCAATGCGCTGCGCGAGCTGGAGCGCGAACCGGTACTGCTGATGACCGGCGGCACCTGGGACCCGCACTCGGAATCATTCCAGGGCCAGGTGGCCGAACAGGTTCTGCGCTCCTACGATTTCGATCAGCTGTTCATCGGTGCTACCGGGCTGGACATAGAGCGCGGCACCACGACATTCAACGAACTGCTGGGCCTGAGCCGGGTCATGGCTGAGGTCGCCCGCGAGGTGATCGTCATGGCCGAGGCCGACAAGCTGGGCCGGCGAATTCCCAACCTGGAGCTGCCCTGGAGTAGCGTCCAGACCCTGATTACCGACGAACGCCTGAGTGATGACGCGTTCGAACTGATCCAGGCGCGCGGGGTGAAAGTGATCCGCGCGCGCTGCGAAGACTGACAGGAGACTCAAGCCATGTGTGGAATCGTAGGCGCCATCGCCGAGCGCAATATCACCCCGATCCTCGTCGAAGGCCTCAAGCGCCTGGAATACCGTGGCTACGACAGCGCCGGTGTGGCGGTGATCGACAGTAACGGCGCGCTGGATCGCCGCCGTCGCGCGGGCAAGGTCTCCAGTCTTGAACAGGCCATCACCGAGCAACCGCTGCTCGGCCGCCTCGGCATCGCCCACACCCGCTGGGCGACCCACGGTGCACCGACCGAAGCCAACGCCCACCCGCACTTCTCCCATGGCGAAGTGGCCGTGGTGCACAACGGCATCATCGAGAACTTCGAGCCCCTGCGTGAAATGCTCAAGGCGCGCGGCTACGTGTTCACCTCGCAGACCGACACCGAGGTCATCGCCCACCTGCTGCACCTGCGCCTGGGCGAGCTGGGCGACCTGACTGTCGCGCTCAAGGCCGTGGTCAAGGAGCTGCACGGCGCCTATGGCCTGGCGGTAATCAGCAGCAAGCAGCCTGATCGCATCCTCGCCGCCCGCAGCGGCAGTCCGCTGGTGGTGGGCCTGGGCCATGGCGAGAATTTCCTCGCGTCCGACCAGCTCGCGCTGCGCCAGGTCACCGACCGCTTCATCTACCTGGAAGAGGGCGACATCGCTGAAATTCGCCGCGACGGCCTGCAACTGTGGGACGTCAACGGCAACCCGGTACAGCGCGAGGAAGTGCGCTACCACGAGGGCGCCGAGGCGGCCGACAAGGGCGGTTATCGCCACTTCATGCTCAAGGAGATCCACGAGCAGCCGGCCGTGGTGCAGCGCACCCTGGAAGGCCGCCTCGGCACCCAGCAAGTGCTGGTGGACAACTTCGGCCCGCAAGCCCGCGAGCTGCTGGCCAAGGTGCGCACCGTGCAGATCGTCGCCTGCGGCACCAGCTACCACGCAGGCATGGTTGCCCGTTACTGGCTGGAAAGCCTGACCGGCATCCCCTGCCAGGTCGAGGTCGCCAGCGAGTTCCGCTACCGCAAGGTCGCGATGCACCCGGATTCCCTGTTCGTCACCATTTCCCAGTCCGGCGAGACCGCCGACACCCTGGCTGCCCTGCGCTACGCCAAGGAGCTCGGCTTCCTGTCCAGCCTGGCGATCTGCAACGTCGCCACCAGTTCGCTGGTGCGCGAGTCGGATATGACCTTGCTGACCAACGCGGGGCCGGAAATCGGCGTGGCCTCCACCAAGGCCTTCACTACCCAGCTGGTCGCGCTGCTGCTGCTGACCCTCGGTATCGGCCAGGTACAGAATCGCCTGAACGACGGCGTCGAGGCCGAGCTGGTGTCCGAGCTGCGTCGCCTGCCGACCCACCTGGAAGAAGCCCTGTCCATGGACAAGGTGGTGGAGAAGATCAGCGAGCTGTTCGCCGAGAAGCACCACACCCTGTTCCTCGGTCGTGGCGCCCAGTACCCGGTGGCGATGGAGGGCGCGCTGAAGCTCAAGGAAATCTCCTATATCCACGCCGAGGCCTATCCGGCCGGCGAGCTCAAGCATGGCCCGCTGGCCCTGGTCGACGCCGACATGCCGGTGGTCACCGTAGCGCCGAACAACGAACTGCTGGAGAAGCTCAAGTCCAACCTGCAGGAAGTCCGCGCCCGTGGTGGCGAACTGGTGGTGTTCGCCGAAGGCGGCAGTGGTATCAGCGATGGCGAGGGCACCCACGTGGTGGGCATGCCGGCGATCCACGACTGCCTGGCGCCGATCCTCTACACCGTGCCGCTGCAGTTGCTGTCCTACTACGTCGCCGTGCTCAAGGGCACCGACGTCGACCAGCCGCGCAACCTGGCGAAATCCGTCACGGTGGAATAAGCGCCGGCGCACAGGAAAAGGTCCCTTCGGGGGCCTTTTTTCGTTTCAGGGAGGCGGAAAAATCGGGCGGGGGAATCAACATTCCCCCGGTGCCTGCACGTCCGGGGGTGTGGACGGGGCACCGAGGCCAGGCGGCAGAGGCCGCTACACGAGGGGAATGGAAATCGACCTTGTCTTGTGGACAAGGTCGGGCTCCGGCCCTGCGAGGGGTACCTGACAAGTCTCCCGCAGGGTGGGGAGCGGGCCAACGATAGAAGCTGGCTACTGGCCGGTCAATCGGAAACGACAAACGCGCGTTCACAAGTGTCCGATATTCGAACCGAAAGGGCCGGTCGGAGCCGCGGATTTCGTTAGCCGGCTATCGGAGATGTCTATACTGTTTCTGGATGTGTCCCCGAAAAACTTCTCCCTGGAGTCGATCGCAGGCACGGGACGGCAGAGGGATTTCCGTCCATCGAGACGGGATGCAGCAGTATCGACCAGAGAATCAACGACAAGAGAATCCCCATGAACACACCTGCCGCACCGCAGTATTCCGCCCACGAGCGCCGCTCGCGCATCCTCGCCATCGTCGGCGCCTCGTCGGGCAACCTGGTGGAGTGGTTCGACTTCTACGTCTACGCCTTCACCGCGCTGTACTTCGCCCATGCGTTCTTCCCCTCGGACGATCCGACGGTGCAGCTGCTCAATACCGCCGGGGTCTTCGCCGCCGGCTTCCTGATGCGTCCCATCGGTGGCTGGCTGTTCGGCCGCATCGCCGACAAGAAGGGCCGCAAGACCGCGATGATGATCTCGGTGCTGATGATGTGCGGCGGTTCGCTGGCGATCGCGGTGATGCCGACCTACGCCAGTATCGGCGTCGCGGCGCCGGCGCTGCTGCTGCTCGCGCGGCTGTTCCAGGGCCTGTCCGTGGGCGGCGAGTACGGCACCAGCGCGACCTACATGAGCGAAGTGGCGCTCAAGGGACAGCGCGGATTCTTCGCCTCCTTCCAGTACGTGACCCTGATCGGCGGCCAGTTGCTGGCGGTGCTGGTGGTGGTGATCCTGCAGCAACTGCTGACCACCGACGAGCTGAAGGAATGGGGCTGGCGGATTCCCTTCGTGGTCGGTGCCATCACCGCGGTGATCGCCTTCTACCTGCGCCGTTCGCTGCACGAGACGGCCAAGGAAGCCAACCTCAAGCGCAAGGAGTCGGGCACCCTGGCCGAGCTGTTCACCCACCACAAGCGCGCCTTCTTCACCGTGCTCGGCTTCACCGCCGGCGGCTCGCTGATCTTCTACACCTTCACCACCTACATGCAGAAGTACCTGGTCAACACCGCCGGGATGGACCCGAAGGTGGCCAGCGGCGTGATGACCTTCGCGCTGTTCTGCTACATGTGCATGCAGCCGCTGTTCGGCGCGCTGTCCGACCGCATCGGCCGCAAGACTTCGATGCTCTGGTTCGGCGCGCTGGGGATGATCTTCACCTGGCCGATCCTCTCCGCGCTGAAGGCAGTGAGCAGCCCCTACCTGGCCTTTGTGCTGATCATCGCGGCCATGGCCATCGTCAGCCTGTACACCTCGATCAGCGGGCTGATCAAGGCAGAGATGTTCCCGCCGGAAATCCGCGCTCTGGGCGTGGGCCTGTCCTACGCGGTGGGCAACGCGATCTTCGGCGGTTCGGCGGAGTACGCTGCCCTGGGCCTGAAGACCATGGGCATGGAAGAGGTGTTCTACATCTACGTCTCGGTGATGTGCGGGGTGGCGCTGCTGGTCTGCCTGCTGCTGCCGGACCTGCGCAAGGTCAGCTACCTCAACGACGAGGACTGACCCGCGCAACCCGCTAGTCGTTGCTCCGGCCGCGCAGTGCGTGGTCGGGCAGCGACAGGGCGATCAGCAAGGCCAGGGCGCCGAAGCCTGCGTTGATCAGGAACAGGTGCCCGAATACCCCATCCAGCGTGAGCCGCTGCGCCTCGTGGCCGGCTCCGCTGAGGCTGGCCAGCAGTGCGCTGGCCGACAGCCCGTGCCCCGCTTCTCCCGCCAATGGCTGCAGCATCGCCAGCAGCAGCGCGGACATCAGGGCAATCCCTACCGCGCCGCCCAGCGAGCGGAACAGCGTGATGTTGCTGGTCGCCACGCCCAGGTGTTTCGTCTCCACCGCGCTCTGCGCCGCCACCAGGCTGGTGGGGAACTGCGTGCCGGCGGCAATGCCGGTCAGCAGCATGCAGATGCCGGACAGGACGTACGCACTCGGTGGCGTCAGTGCCAGCCCGGCAATCGCCAGCGGCATCAGCAGTGCGCCGCCGACGATCTGCGGCTTGTAGCGTCCGATGATCGCCGTCAGGCGGCCGCAGCAGTAGGCGCCAATCGGCACGCCCATGGCCAGCGGCAGCAGGTGCAGCGCCGCGCTGTCCGCGCCCGCGCCGGTCACCGACTGGAAGCGCAGCGGCACCAGCACCGACAACGAGATGACCTGGAAGCTGGCGAAGAAGCTGATCAGCCAGCTCAGGGTGGCGGCGCGAATACCGAACAGGTGCATCGGCGCCAGCGGCTCCGGCGCGCGGCGTTCCTGTGCCACGAACAAAGCGATCAGCACCAGCGCGGCGGCGAACAGCGCGAGCATCTGCGGGTCGTTCCAGCGTGCGCCCTGGCCCACCTCGGTGATCGCCAGCAGCAGGCTGCCCAGCCCCGCGATCATCAGCATCGTGCCGAGGTAGTCGATCACCGGCTTGCGCCCCGGAACGGGCAGGCCGCGCAGCGTCTGGCGCGACACCGCGAGGGCGACCAGGCCCACCGGCAGGTTGATCAGGAACACCCAGCGCCACGACAGGTACTCGGTGAGCAGCCCGCCCAGCACTGGGCCGGCGATGCTTGCCACCGCGTACATGCTGCTGAAGTAGCCCTGGTAGCGGCCACGTTCGCGCGGCGGGACGATGTCGCCGATGATCGCCTGGCTCACTGACATCATGCCGCCGGCGCCGATGCCCTGCAGGACGCGGGCGAGCACCAGCTGCTCCATGCTCTGGGCGGCGCCGCAAAGCAGCGAGGCGACGGTGAACAGGCCGATGGCGAAGAGCATCAGCACGCGGCGCCCGTAGAGGTCGCCGAGCTTGCCGTAGATCGGCATGGAGATGGTCATCGCCACCATGTAGCCGGAAATGACCCAGGCGAGCAGGTCGAAGTCGCCGAAGCCTGCGGAGATCGCCGGCAGGGAGACGGCGACGATGGTCTGGTCGAGCGCACCGAGGAAGATCGCCAGCATCAGCCCCACCAGCACGGTGCGGACCGCCGGACGCGGCTCGGACAAGGTATTCAAGGAAGGCCCCCTTCACTGCAGAGGTGCTCCGGCCGATGGGCGCGGGCGAGCCCCAGTGTAGTGCAAGGCAGCGACGATCTGTCACGCCGGCGCGATAGTTACCGAGCCGGAAAGGCTCTATCTCAAGCCTGACAAAGATGACCAGCGAAGCGGCTGCTAAGCTTTACAGGCGAACTATCTTGCCGTGCAGTTCTATTTGGAACGCAACCCGCCGGGGCGTACTCCACTGCAAGGGAATCCTGAGATTCACTGCAGGGATCGGCGCCCGATAGTTTTTCGCGGGCCAGGCCATAGGCGAAGACTATGGACGTGCTGGTCTATAGTTCCTCAGCCCTGTGACCAGGAGGTTTGCATGAAAGCCAATCTGCCCTCTGAGTTGCTGTCCCTGCAGTTGCCGCTGCGTATCCGCATCGGTGAGGCCCAGGCGTTCGACCTGGGCCCCGACCCGCAGGTAACTCTCGTCGTTCGCGATCCCACGCTGCTGACCGAGATCACCCATCCCAGCCTCGATATCCTCGGTCGTGCCTACGTCGAGAACCGCATGGACATCGAGGGGCCGATCGGCGAAGTGATTGCAACGGCCGACGCCTTGAGCGCCGCGCTGGGTGAGGACGACGGTGACGCCGACTACGTGCGCGAAAGCCACGACAAGGCCACCGACGCCGAGGCCATCCATTACCACTACGACCTGTCCAACGCGTTCTACCAGCTCTGGCTCGATCCGGAGATGGTGTACTCCTGCGCCTACTACGAGACCGGCACCGAGGACCTGGCCACCGCCCAGTTGGCCAAGCTGCGCCACCTCTGTCGCAAGTTGCGCCTGAAACCCGGTGAGACGCTGCTCGACGTCGGCTGCGGCTGGGGTGGACTGGCGCGCCTGGCTGCGCGGGAGTTCGGCGTGCAGGTACACGGCATCACCCTCAGCGAGGAGCAGCTCAAGCTCGGTCGCGAGCGGGTCAAGGCCGAGGGCCTGGATGGCAAGGTGACGCTGGAGTTGCTGGACTACCGCGATCTGCCGCGCGATGGCCGTTATGACAAGGTGGTCAGTGTCGGCATGTTCGAGCATGTCGGCCACGCCAACCTGGGCATCTACTTCCAGCACCTGTACGACGCCGTGCGGCCCGGCGGGCTGGTGATGAACCATGGGATCACCTCCAGCAATACCGACGGCAGTCCGGTCGGGCGCGGCGCCGGTGACTTCATCGATCGCTACGTGTTTCCCCACGGCGAGCTGCCGCACCTGTCCCTGGCCGTTGCGCGCATGAGCGAGGCGGGGCTGGAGGTGGTCGACGTCGAAGGGCTGCGCCTGCACTACGCGCGCACCCTGGACTTCTGGAGTGCCAATCTCGAGGCGAGGCTGGCCGATGCGGCAAAGCTGGTGCCGGACCAGGCCCTGCGCATCTGGCGTCTCTACCTGGCGGGTTGCGCCTACGGCTTCAGGAAGGGCTGGATCAACCTGCACCAGATTCTCGCCTGCAAGCCGCAGGCGGACGGTGGACATGACGTGCCGTGGAGCCGCCGCGACATCTACTCCTGAGCCTTTTCGGCAAACGCATCGGGCCCGCCTTGGCGGGCCCGATGCGTGTGTGGCGTGGTGAGAAAAGCTTGCATCGGGGGACTCGGGAGGCTAAACCCCCTTTCCCCACTGACTCTTTGGTAGATGAATCATGGTGAATTTCTTCCCCGATCTGTCCCTCGTTGAACTGTCTCTCGAGCAGGCGCCCTGGTCACTCCTGCTCAAGGCTGATCCCAGCCGCGAGCAGATCGAAACCTACCTGCCCGACTCTCGCCTGCTGGCGCTGAATGAGGCGGACTCGGTACGCGGCGTCCTCACGCTGACCCCGCGCGAACCCGGCGTTGGCGAGATCACCAGCCTCGCTGTGGAAGAGGAATGGCAGGAACGTGGCCTGGGCCGGCGCCTGCTGCTGGCGGCTATCGAGCAGGCGCGCGAGTCCGGACTGCAGCGCCTGACCATTGCCACCGGAAACTCCAGCCTGGCCCAGCTCGGCCTGTACCAGCGCGTGGGTTTCCGCATCGTTGGCATCGACGTCGATCACTTCGTTCGCCACTACCCCGAGCCGATCTTCGAGAATGGCATCCAGTGCCGTGACCAGATTCGCCTGGCGCTTGACCTGAGCGTCTAGTCGCGCACCCAGCGGCTCACCGCTACCGCGTCGTGGGCGTGCAGGCTTTCCGCATGCACCACTCGCACCTCGAAACCCGCTACGTCATCGCGCTGCATCAGTGCCCGGTGCAGCCGGCGTGCGGCATCCTCGCAGAACATCAGGTTCTGTCCATTGGCCAGGGCGAAGGCCTGTTCGTCGGCGCGCTTCACCGCCGTCTGCACCGCCGTGCCGAGGGCGGCTTCGGCCTGGTCGAGCAGTTCGTCGAAGGCGAATGCCTGCACCGACGCATCAAGCTGCAGGCTCAGTCGCGCCTCGCTGCGCTGGCTGTGCGGCGTGGCGACGATGCCCTGCGGGGTCCCCAGCCAGGCGCGAACCTCGCTGGCCTTCAGCGGGCGGCCGGCGAAGTCGCTGTCGAAGCGCCCCTGGATCAGTTGGCGCGCCAGCGCGGCAGAGCAGGGGCAGGTGGAGGAGTAGGCCAGCGTCAGGCGCAACTCCAGCTGCAGTACGTCGTTTTCCAGCTGAGCGTGGATCTCGCAGGGGTAGCGCTTCCAGCCGCTCAGCGGACTGACCAGCGCGTTGCGCCGCAGCATCAACTCGAAGCGCAACGCCAGGCTGGCGCGCCGGGAGAGCTGTGCGTGGCTCTTGAGGAACTGCCCCAGCAGGCTGCGTAACAGAGCGGGTGACAGCTCCTCGTCGGCCAGCGCCTCCAGGGCCAGGTACAGCCGTGACATATGGATGCCGCGCGCCTCGGCCTCATCGAGGCTGACGCCAGCATCGGCGAAGGCGGCGACGCGCTCGCTCGCGATACGCAGCGGCACGGCGATGCCGTGCATGCCGACCCAGTCGAGCGGGATGGGCAGGCGGGTGGACTGGCAGGCGATATCGGGCAGCAAGGTGGTCATGGGCGGGTCACGGTCGGCAATTGTTATAATATAACGTATTTGCTTCGCGACGATCCCGCAATGGGCTCGTCAGCGTGGCTGCTGCTTGCAGCCACTGACCCGCCCGCAACTCAGTCGTGCGCTGTCGCCTGACGAACTGCTGAAGCGGCTGATGTTGGTCCAGCCGATGCCCCGGCTGGTGCCGACCCAGATCTGCCCGTCGCTGGCGACCCCGCTGAAGAACGTCAGGTTGCCGTAGCGCGTGCCGGTCTGCGCCCAGTGCCGACCGCTGCTGGCCTCGAAGCCGCGCAGGTAAGTGTCACGCCCCTGCGTGGCGATGCTGTAGAGGCTGCCCGAATCCTCCATGCAGGCCAGCACGTTGGCCGACCAGGCGCAGCGCGCCGGTTCCTCGCCGGGGAAGGGGATCGGCAGCTGTCCGGATGCATGGGCGCCGAGCACGGACAGGCTGGCGAGCAGGATCAGCGAAGGGGGCAGCAAGGCGCGGCGCGGCATCTGGGGTCTCGGAAGGGGCGGAGCGGAATACCGGTATCGCACGTCCGGAGCGGACTTGTCGATTCGCGGTGGTCGGCTCCTGATTGCAGAGAGTTGCATTGTTATAATATAACATAAAAGATCACTCCCTTCCGGAGACGGTCATGACCGAACAGGAACTGCTCGCCCAGCCCGGCGAGGCCTACATGAGCGAGGCGCAACAGGGCTATTTCCGTGCGTTGCTGCTGGACCAGCGCGACGAACTGCAGGGGCGCATCGAGGAGGAATTCCAGGCATTGCAGGACACCGAGCGCGCGAGCGACGAGGCCGATGTCGCCAGTCGCGAGGAGTCTCGGCAGTGGCAGCTGCGTCTGCTGGAGCGCGAGAAGAAGCTGCTCGACAAGATCGACCAGGCGCTGGAGCGCCTGGCCCGGGGCGACTACGGCTGGTGCGAGGAAACCGGCGAACCGATCGGCTTGCGCCGCCTGCTGCTGCGCCCCACCGCCTCGCTGTGCATCGAGGCCAAGGAGCGCCAGGAACGGCGCGAACTGCACGTCCGCGAAGCCTGAATCCCCGGAGATGACCCCCTTGAACAGCCCCGTGAATGCCCCGCTCCCCGTTACCGTCCTGTCCGGCTTCCTTGGTGCCGGCAAGAGCACCCTGCTCAACCATGTGCTGAAGAATCGCGAGAATCTCAAGGTCGCGGTCATCGTCAACGACATGAGCGAAATCAACATCGATGGCCGCGAGGTGCAGCGCGATGTCAGCCTCAACCGTGGCCAGGAGCGGCTGGTGGAGATGAGCAACGGCTGCATCTGCTGCACCCTGCGCGAAGACCTGCTGGAAGAGGTCAGCCGCCTCGCTGGCGAGGGCCGCTTCGACTACCTGCTGATCGAATCCACCGGCATCTCCGAGCCGCTGCCGGTGGCCGAGACCTTCACTTTCCGCGACGAGCAGGGCCGCAGCCTGTCCGATCTGGCGCGGCTGGACACTCTGGTCACGGTGGTCGACGGGCTGAACTTCCTCGCCGACTACCAGGGCCAGGACAGCCTCGCCGAGCGCGGCGAAACCCTCGGTGAGGACGACGAGCGCTCGCTCTGCGACCTGCTGGTGGAGCAGGTGGAGTTCGCCGACGTGATCCTGGTGAGCAAGATCGACCTGATCGGCAGTGCCGAGCGCGACGAGTTGCTGGCGATCCTGCGCAAGCTCAATCCTGACGCCGACATCCAGCCCATGGTGATGGGCCAGGTGCCGCTGGCGAGCATCCTCAACACCGGCCGCTTCGACTTCCAGCGTGCCGAGCGGGCGCCGGGCTGGCTCAAGGAGCTGCGCGGCGAGCACCTGCCGGAGACCGAGGCCTACGGCATTTCCTCCACCGTCTACCGCGCGCGCCGGCCCTTCCACCCGCAGCGTTTCCACGACTTCCTCGCCCAGCCCTGGAGCAACGGCCGGCTGCTGCGCTCCAAGGGCTTCTTCTGGCTCGCCAGCCGCTACCGCGAGGCCGGCAGCTGGTCCCAGGCCGGCGGCCTGATGCGCCATGGCCTGGCCGGGCGCTGGTGGCGCTTCGTCCCGCGCGAGCACTGGCCGCAGGACACCACCGAGCTGCAGGGCGTGCTGCGCCATTGGCGCGAGGACAGCGGCGATTGCCGCCAGGAATTGGTGTTCATCGGCCAGAACCTGGACGTCGAGCGGCTGTGCGGCGAACTGGACCACTGCCTGCTGGACGATGATGAAATGGCCGCCGGCAGCACCGCCTGGCAACGACTCCCCGACCCATTCGAACCCTGGGAGGCCGGCGCCTGATGCTCGCCCTCGAAACGCCCGCCTGGCCGCGCCAGGTGCTCGGTGACGATCCGCAGGTGCTCGCCGAAGTACTCAAGGAAGACGTCAACCTGGCCGTCTGGCAACGCGCGCTGTACCCGGAGATCGTTACCTTCGCCGGCTGGTTGAGCACCCAGGCGGTCGACCTGAAGCAGAGCCTGGAGGTGGTCGATGAGCGCGTCGACCTGGGTGACCTGCTGCGCCGGTACGCCATGCTCGATGGCTGCACGTTGTTCGGCAGTGATGTGCAATGGCTGGCCGAGGCCTTCGCCTGCCTGACCGGCGCGCGGCGCATCGGCCTGCGCCTGCGCAGCCTGGACAAGGCGATGTGCCCGCGCTTCCACGTCGATCATGTGCCGCTGCGCCTGGTCACCACTTACGCTGGGCCCGCCAGCCAGTGGCTGGAGGAGTGGGCGATGGCGCGCGCGCGGCTCGGCGATGCGGCGGCCGAACCGGCCAGCCGGGCTGAAATCCGCCAGATGGCGGCGGGCGACGTGGGGTTGTTCAAGGGCGAAAAATGGGCCGGCAATCTCGGTGCCGGCATCGTCCACCGCTCGCCGCTGCCGGCGCCGGGTGAGAGGCGTCTGCTGCTCACCCTCGACTGGCTTGGCTGAGGCTTTCGCGCGGGCAAAAAAATGGGCCACCCGGGGAGAGTGGCCCGATTCACCAAGATCATGTCCGGCGTGGGGCGCCGGGAGGGTGTGAGGTACCCGGAGACAGTAAGCCCGAGGCGTGTGACAGGGCGATGACCGCTACTGGGGTTTGCGCCAGTGGCCGTTGCTCTGGCTTTCGCAGTACGGCTGGAGGATGCGCGCGTCGCTGGCGACGCCGTAGTAGTGGATGTCCTGGCGGTACGGCACACCCTGGGTCTGCGCGTTCTCGCAGATGCCGAAGGCGCCGCTGGGGCAGTTCTCGGCGTACGTCACCTCGACCTTCTGGTCTTTCAGTTGCGGCTGGCAGAAGCCTTCGCGGAACAGGTTTTCCGGAATCGTGCGGTTCTGCTGGCAGACTTTCACGTCGACGTCCTTGCCTTGGCTGTGCACCACGCAGGCCTCGCCGTGGGCGAGCAGGGGCAGGCAGGCGAGGGCGAGGGGCAGCAACAGGCGCATGATCGATCCGGGTTGGTGTGAGAAAGCCGCGACTCTAGCGCTTTTCCCGGCGAGCGTCAGGCGGCACCATGGGCGAATGTTGAAGCAGATCCCGACTCATCTCATCGCCGGCCCCCTCGGGGCGGGCAAGACCAGCCTGCTGCAGGACCTGTTGGCGCAACGCCCGGCGGGCGAGCGCTGGGCCGTGCTGGTCAACGAATTCGGCCAGGTCGGCCTGGACGCCGCACTGCTGTCCCGCGACGAAGACGGCATTGCCCTGGGCGAAGTCGCCGGGGGCTGCCTGTGCTGTGTGAACGGCGCGCCGTTCCAGGTCGGTCTGAGCCGCCTGCTGCGCAAGGCCCGGCCGCAACGGGTGTTCATCGAGCCGTCCGGCCTCGGCCATCCCGCGCAACTGCTGGCGCAACTGCGCGCGGCGCCCTGGCAGGGCGTGCTGGCCGTACAGCCGCTGTTGATGGTGCTCGATGCCGCCGCACTGGCCGCCGGGTTGCCCTTGCCCGAGGCGCAGCAGTTGGCGCTGGGCGAGGCGGCGATGCTGTTGCTGAACAAGTCTGAAGCCCTGGATGACGCCGCGCGTGCGGCCCTGGCCGCGCGACTGCCGGCGGTACCGCTGCACTGGACGACCCAGGGCCGCCTGTCGCTGGGCGCGCTGCCGAGCACACCCATCGAGAACGCGGGCGCTGATTTGCCGCAGGGCACAGTGTCCGGCGAACCGGCGATGCTATTGCGGCGCGAATCGCCATTGCGCCAGGTGCGCATCGAGGACGGCCGACAGGCGGTCGGTTGGCGTTTCCACCGCGACTGGCGCTTCCGTACGGCCGATCTGGACGCCTGGCTGGCCGGCCTTCCCGGCCTGTTGCGGGCCAAGGCCGTGCTGCACGCAGAAGACGCCTGGCTGGCCTGCAACCGGACCGTCGGGCCGGCGCCGTGGACGCCCAGCGCCTGGCGCAAGGACTGCCGGATAGAGCTGATTCTGGCTGCGGAACTTGATCCACAGGGCTTGCAGGACGACCTTTTGCGCTGTGCCATCGCGCCGATCTGACAGATAAGGTTGCCCTCGCGTAACGAGTGAATGATAATAATTATCAGCAGATACTGCTTCGTGAACTCTTCCCGCAGGCTTTCTCATGTCGTTATCTCAACCGCGCAAAGCGGCGGACCCCGTTCCTGCCGTGGACGCTGAGGAACAGCTGTTCACTTCCGCCACGGCGGATGACAGCGCCCATTTGCCCAGCGTGAACGCCCAGCGCGTCAATGAGGCCACCCTGCGACTTGTCAGCTGCGCGGGTCCCCGTCGTGACGAGGAAGTGGTTCCCGAAGAGGTCCTGATTCCCTATGCCGCGCCGGTCGAAGGCGTGGAAGAGGGCGAGCAACCGCCGCCCCCCGGTGGCTGGTGGAAGTCCTCGGGCCTGGCGATCGCCATGCACGTGGCCATCGTCGCCGCGCTGGTCTGGGTGATGCCCACCCCGGCCGAGCTGAATCTGGGCGCGGGCGAGATGCCCAAGGCCATGCAGGTGAGTGTCGTCACCCTGCCGCCCAAGCCTGAAGTGCAGCAGCCGCCCGCTGCTGCGCCTACCCCGCCGCCGCCCGAGCCCGAACCGCCGAAGCCGATCGAGCCGCCCAAGCCG
>CBIGPF010000153.1:0-15315 GCA_966191535.1 uncultured Pseudomonas sp.
CGGCCTGGTGTTCATCGCCGGCACCCAGGACTTCTACCTGCGCGCCTACGACAGCGGCAACGGCAAGGAAATCTGGAAATCCCGCCTGCCCGTCGGCAGCCAGGGTGGCCCGATGACCTACGTGTCGCCCAAGACCGGCAAGCAGTTCATCGTCATCACCGCCGGCGGCGCACGTCAGTCCACCGACCGCGGCGACTACGTGCTGGCCTACGCGCTGCCTGACGCCGGGAAAGCCGCCGGCCAGTAAGTCTCCTGTCGCGCCCGCCCCCGCGCGGGCGCCACCTTCCGGCGCGGCGCTACCACCGCGCCTTTTTTATTCGCGACATCAGGACATCCCATGCGCATTTCCCTTCGCCTCACGCCCGGCCTGCTGCTGTGCGTCGCCTCGCTGCCCGCGCTGGCCGAAGAAGGCCTGCTCGAACGAAACACCCTGACCGGCGACTGGGGCGGCCTGCGCCACCAACTGGAAGACGACGGCGTCAAGTTCACCGGCGACTACAGCGGCGAGACCGCCTACAACAGCCACGGCGGCCTGCACCGCTCGGCGCGCTACTCGCAGAACATCAAGCTGGGCGTGCAGTTCGACCTGTCGAAACTCTACGGCCTGGAGAATGGCGGCAAGGTCCAGCTGACCATCAACGACCGTCGCGGCAACAGCGCCTCGGAAGACCTGGTGGGCAACCGCCTGCCGGTGCAGGAGAACTACGGCGGCCTCTATACCCGCCTGACCGAGCTGAGCTATGAGCGCGATCTGAGCCAGGCGGTCAACCTCAAGCTCGGCTATATGGCAATGGGTAACGATGTCGGCGGACTGGACAGCGGCATCCTCTGCAACTTCATGAACGCCGGTTTCTGCGGCCACCCGCTGAACATGTCCGGCGGCAGCGGCTGGACCAATTACCCCAATGCGCACCTGGGCGCGCGGGTGAAGTACAGCTTCGCGCCGGACTGGCAGTTGCGCATTGCGGCCTTCAACGTCGACCCGGAAAGCAACGGTAATTCCAGCCGCGCCTGGCACCTCACGCCCAAGCACACCACCGGCACCGTGGTGCCCATCGAGCTGATCTACAAGCCCCAGGGCGAGCTGCCCGGTGAATACAAGCTGGGCTGGTACTACGACAGCTCCGACGTGCAGCGCATCGGCGGCGACAAGCAGGTGTCCGGTCGCAGCGGCCACTACGTGCTGGTGGATCAGGCCGTGTGGAATGATCCGGCCTCCAAGGGCCGCAGCCTGCACCTGTTCGGCCAGGCATCGGTCGCCAGCAGCGCTGCCTCGCCCTTCACCAAGTGGTACGGCGCAGGCGTGGTGCTCAACAAGCCCTTCGAAGGTCGTCCGAAGGACACCGTTGCCCTGGGCTACGGTCGCGCCGTGCTGAACCCGCGCAGCCGCGAAGTGCAGGAAAACAACGCCCTCGCCAATGGCCAGGACTTTCCCAACCTGGACAGCGGCGAGCAGCTCGTCGAGCTGAGCTACGGCTACCAGGCCACGCCCTGGCTGACCCTGCGCCCTGATCTGCAGTACGTCATCGAGCCAGGCGCTTTCTCCGGCCAGGACATCGACAACGCCCTGCTACTGGGGCTGCAAGTCAAGGCGACCTTCTGAAACAGGCCGACCTGAGACAAATTGATACAGTAACCTTCTGATAAATAGGGTTTTTCTTATACAAGAGTATGCCGCCGCGCCTAAACTGGCCTGTCACCCTGCGGGAGCACCCGCAGGACGTTGACACCGGTTATATGGAGCTACACATGCCCGGTTGGTATGAAATCAAGGAACTCAGCAGCGGCAATCGTCGCGTTCTGCTCAAGAACACTGCCCACGGTACCCTGCTGGAAACTCTCGCCTACCCGACACAGGAGGCAGCCGAGCAGGCCATCAACAGCCTCCGCAGCTCCTGTGCGGCCGTCGAGCGCTACAAGCGCCAGATGTCCCCCGGCGGCAAGAATTTCTTCGTGATCCGCGACAATACCGGTGCAGAACTGCTCACCAGCAAGCTGTACGACTCCGAGGCCGCACGTGACCAGGCGATCGCAACGATCGCCCAGGCAGGCCTCAGCACCGAGCTGCGTGCGCACGCTTGAGTGACGAGTGAATGAAAGAGCCCCGCGCAATGCGGGGCTTTTTTGTGGGCGCTCGGTTGGCCAGAATCCGCCGATGCGTCGCTACAGATCGCTAGCTTCCTGTGGCGGCTCGTCGATCAGCGGGCAGTTGTCGCAATGCCCGATGCTGCCCAGGCGATAGCGTATGCAGCAGGTCCGCCGCTGCCGCCACAGCCCATTCGCCCGCTGCTGGCAGGACACCTCGACATACTGGATCGGCTTGTACAGCGGGTTGCGCGTGCCATCCGGGCGGCGCTCGGCCTCCAGCAGTTCGCGACCATGATCCAGCATCGGAGCCAGCGGTGGCAGCTTGGCCATCTCGCTGATGAACCACTCGATGTAGTTGCCGGCATTGCTCCAGAGCACCTTGGGGGACAGGCGCACCTCGGCGGCGAGACGCTGGATGAAGGGCTGCAGGTGGCCCTCCAGGAGATGCGCGAAGCGCTGGAACGGATCACCCGGCGGGACGTCGAAAGGTCCACCCTCCCCTGGCAGCTTGAACGCCTCCGGAATTCCCTGGGCGTCCAGCACCACGTCCACCTCGTCGAATGCCAGCGGCAACGCACGTCCGAGCACGAGCGCGGCGGCCACCACCGGCGGAATGAGGCGGACCAGGTACCACTTGGACCACTGCGACGCCAGCGCACGGCGGTCGCCATCGGCGTGCGGAGGGTCGAAACGGCGCAGCACGCTGTCGAGCATTTCCCGTTGCAGCAAGGCGCGCGCGGGAATCGATGGCCGGGGATCGTCTCGGGTCACCAGTACCTCGCGGTAGCTGGCGAACTCGCCGAAATACAAGGGCGCGAGGGCTGCGATCACCAGCAGCCCTCAATCAAGCAGGCCAGCTTTATCAGCACAGGCCGCAACGCTCGAAGAAGGTTTCCCGGCTCTGCACCATCAGTGCAGCGCGCTTGTGCGGGAAGTTGAATTCCTTCTCGCGCCAGAAGCCCAGGCGCTGCATGTGGCCGATCATCTTCGCGTTGTCGGCTCGCGGCTCGGCGACGATGCGCTGGGTGCGCGGGTCGTCCAGCAGCAGGTAATGCACCAGGGCGGTCATCCAGCTTTCCACCTTGTGCGGACCACGATGGCTCTCTTCGCCTACCAGCATGTGGATGCCACGGTCGTAATCGCCCACCTCGTAGAAAGGCGCGATGCGGTCTTCCTTGGCCCAGTAGGCTTCGTAATAGGCGAAGGGCTGGTCGTCGAAACAACCGATCAAGGTGGTGGTGTGCGGGTCGGCCGCGGCTTTTTCCAGGTAGGCGCGGTGCTGCTCCAGGGTGCCGCCTTCCTGCCAGAACTCCAGCACGCGCGGGCTGTTCTGCCAGCGATTGAAGCGTTCCAGGTCCAGCTCGATATCCAGGGTGCGCAGCGAAATCCACTGTCCCAGCCTGGCGTCGAAACGACGATAGACTTCGCCTTGCGGCTTGGGTGCCCGCAGCGGATGGCGGCGGCCGCCGCTCATTCGGTAGACCTGCGGGTAGTTCGCACTGGTTGCGCCCTTGTGCCAGGCAGCGGGCAGTTGCCAGAAGGCAGCACGCTCGATCTGCAGGCGTCCACCGACTTCGTCGAGGTTTACCAGGCCTTGCTCGAACGCCTCGACCGGAACATTGGCAGCGGCGAACTGCACGCGCTCGCTCTGCGCGTCATCAGCGAAGGCCCAGTAGGCAAGCGCCCACAGCGCCTCGACGGTCGGCGCAGATGCCAGCTGCCAGCATTCGCCTTCACGTTGCGCGGTGAGCAGAGGCCGGCTATCCAGCAGCAGGGTCAGACCATGGGTGCCGAGGTCGGCGGAGAGCTTGCGGCCATCGGGCAGCGGCAGGGAAAAACTGGGCGTCATGGAGGGTTCCCTTTCGTGAATGCAACGACCCCGCTCGTATGACGAGCAGGGTCGGCAGAAATTTAGTCGACCCGGAAATGGATTCCGGGCCCCGGGGATCAGGCGCTTTCCGCGGTCAGCGGGCGCGTCGGCTTGTGCGCGGTCTCGTGGGGCGGCAGGTGCTCGAACATCGAGGCGGCGATTTCCTGCGCGCGCATCGGCAACACCGACAACAACGTGTCGCTCAGGCCGTGGCTGTCCTGGGTGAAGCCCTGCAGGTAGATGCCCGCGTGCAGGCGTTCGTCGGCCAGCACGCGGTAGTCGCGGCCCACCTCGAAGTCACCGAGGTAGTCCTGCAGCGGCGCGAGCAGTTCGCGGTGCGACTAGCGCTCGTAGCCGGTGGCGAGGATCACCGCGTCGTAGCGGTGGGTTTCCACGGCACCGGTGGCGCTGTCGCGCAGGGTCAGTTCGACACCGTCGGCGTCAGCCTTGGCGGCTTCGACGTTGCGACGGCAGAGGAAGGCGTGGCGATCCACACCGGCCACTTTCTGGCGGTAGAAGATGCCGTAGATGCGTTCGATCAGGTCCAGGTCCACCACCGAGTAGTTGGTGTTGTGGAACTCCTGGATCAGCTTCTCGCGCTCGGCCTTGGGCTCGTTGAACACCAGGTCGGTGTAGCGCGGGGCGAAGATCTCGTTGACGAAGGGACTGTCGTCGGCCGGCTTGAGCACCGCGGCGCGCAGGACCATGTCGACCTGCACCGAGGGGTAGCTGTCGTTCAGGTCGATGAAGGCTTCGGCCGCGCTCTGGCCGCCGCCGATCACCGCAATGCGCATCGGCTCGTTCTGGTTGCAGCGCTGCGTGGCCATGCACTCCAGGTAGCGGGCATGGTGAAACACACGCGGGTCGTCGCGCAGGTGGCTGAACGCCGACGGGAAGCGCGGCGTGCCGCCGGTGCTCACCACGACGCTGCGCGCCAGGCGGAATCGCTCGTGACCACGGGCATCGGTGGACAGCACCTTGACCAGCTCGATGCCGTCCGGGCCTTGCACCGGCTCGACGCGGTTGACCGTCTCGCCGCAGACGCGCTGCTCGGCGAACTGCTCGCTGACCCAGCGCAGGTAGTCGTTGTACTCCATGCGGCACGGGTAGAAGGTGCCCAGGTTGGTGAAGTCGATCAGCCGCCCCATGGCGTGCAGGTAATTGACGAAGCTGTAGGGACTGGTGGGGTTGCGCAGGGTCACCAGGTCCTTGAGGAAGGAAATCTGCAACTCGCTCTGCGCCACCAGGGTGTTGCCGTGCCAGCGGTAGTCGGCCTGCTTGTCGAGGAACAGCGCGTGGTAGTGGCGGCCCTCGCGTCGCGCCTGCTCCTGCAGGGCGATCGCCAGCGCCAGGTTGGAGGGGCCGAAACCGATGCCGAGCACGTCGTAGGTCGGAGTGATCATCTGAGTCATGGTGCCAATGTCCTGTGTCGCGATGGCCGTGGGGCGTGACGACGCGGGTGCCGGCGGCTTACTGCTCTGCCCTGCCAGGAGTGCCCCGCCAAACGGCGGCCGGCACTCGTTCATCCTGCGTGTCGCCCATGATGTGCGCTGTCGATAGCGCGTTATCTGGAGAGACGAGACAGGCCTGGCGAAATTTAGAATGATTCTCACTAAGTCATGAAAATTTCAGAATGACGGCCTTCGATCGAGGGTGGAATCTTTCCCAGAAAACCCGCGCGGGCCGCGTGGGACTAAATCCTGGTGAGATCGGCGCGTCTTTCCCCTGTAGGAGCTGCTTCAGTCCTGACCACCCCAGGCCTTGAAGCGCAGCCGGCAATGCTTCATCGCATTGACGATGTGCTTCTCCACCATGTCGCGGGAAATACCCATGGTGTCGGCGATCTCGGCATGGCTGCAGCCCTCGACCTTGCGTAGCAGGAATGCGCGCCGGCAGGCTTCGGGCAATTCGCCCAGGGCGCGCTGGAGCAACTGCAGTTGCTGTTGGCGGCTCGCCTCCTCCTGCGGGCAGCGCTCGTCGAGGCAGCCTTCGCGGTCGAGGGTTTCCAGCTCTTCGGTGCGCCGTACGCGGCCGCGCCGGTGCAGGTCGATACTGAGGTTCACCGCCGTGCGATAAAGAAATGCGCGGGGTTGTTCGATATGCTCGTCACCCTTGCGGTCGAGCAGGCGCAGGAAGGTCTCCTGTGTCACATCGGCAGCCGCCTGGCGGTCGCCGAGGCTGCGATTGAGGTACAGGACCAGTTCCTTGTAATACCGGATGAACGCGCTTTCCACCCCGTCGGGCATCCTATGAAAAACAGTCGAGGCTGCAGGCGCCTGCTGACAGTCCGAGTCAGGCTTATTTATAATCACTCGCATCAACGCGAAAAGAAAGTGTGATATCGGCCGCAAATGGCCTTACCGAGACTCCTGATGACCAGCTCCCCCGCCCCGTTCGACGATGACCGCATCAGCGCCGAAGCTGCGCACTGGTGCGCGCGTCTGCACGACGAAGAGTGCAGTGATGCCGAGCGCGCCGAGTTCGCGCAGTGGCTCGCGCTCGACCCGCGGCACGAGGTGGAATACCAGGCGATGCTGGAAATCTGGCAGCTCTCGGAATTGCTGCCGCCGACTCCGCGCGTCGCGCCCGCACCGATAGAAACGACTGCACCGACGCCACTGAGCGACCGCCGGCCCCGCAGCAGCGTTCGGCGCCCCCGAAGCGCCAAGCGCATCGCCGCCGTGGCTGCCGGAGCGCTGGTAGCTATCGGCGCCGTGTGGTCGGCCGGCTGGTCGGCCGGCTGGCTGCCCTCGAAGGTCGGCTACTACGCCGCGCAACCCGGCGCACGCGAGGTTCAGCTCGCCGACGGCTCGACAGTCGAGCTCAACAGCAACTCGCAGCTCCTCTTCGCCGACTTCCGCGACCGTCGCAGCGCCTGGCTGAAGAGCGGTGGCGAGGCGTACTTCCAGGTCGCCCACGACACCCTGCAACCCTTCTCGGTCTACACCGACAATGGCAGCGTGCGGGTCACCGGTACACGCTTCAACGTCTGGACCGACCCGCACCAGATGCTGGTCACCCTGCTCGAAGGCTCGGTGGTGGTCAGCCCGCCGGACAGCATCGACGGCAATAGCGCCCAGCTCACGCCGGGCATGCAAGCTCGCTACAGCCAGGGCAGCCAGCGTATCGAACTGGCCCAGGTCGCCCCCGCCGGGGCCATCGCCTGGATCGAGGGCAAGCTGGTGATCGACGACCTGACGCTGCAATCCGCCATCCCGCTGATCAACCGCTACCTCAAGCAGCCGGTATTCCTCGACGACGCCACCGTCGCCGCCATGCGCATCGGCGGCATCTACCGCACCGACGATCTGCAGGCGCTGGTGGATTCCCTGCCCAAGGTCCTGCCGCTGGAACTGCGCAAGGACAACCAGGGCCGCGTTGTCCTCGCCAGTCGTTACGCGCAGCTCTAGGGCGTGTTGGCAGCCGGGAATCTGGTGTGCCGTGGCGGATTCGCGGCCTTCGGTAGAGGTTGAAACTCAGCGCCCGATTGCAGGAGCGCGCCATGGGCGCGATCGCAGGCACGCCCCGCTCCTATAGGGGAATCGCAGCCCGCCATTACGGCGGGCACACCGCAGTCAGCTCCGGCACGATATTCCCAGTCTTCTTATTTGCGACAAATTCGCAAATTCTCTTCAGTTTTCTCCCCGCTCACTCGTCTTGATAGGAACGATTCGGATTTGCCGATGATTTCCTGATTCGCGCACCGTCTCGCCCCGTTGTGCGGCCTGCCCTCTGGCAAGCCGGATCCAGGAAAAGACGATGCAAACACCTGCTCCAAGCGCCTTCCGCGAGATGTTCAAGCTGCTGCGACCGCATTGGTTGCCGCTGACCGCCGCCACCCTGCTGGGTATTCTCGGCGGCTCCGCCATCACCGCCCTGCTCGCCACCATCAACTACAGCCTGCACTCGCAGGGCGGCATGCCGGCCGGCCTGCTGCTGGGTTTTGCCGGGCTGTGTGCACTGGCGCTGCTGGGCTCGATCATTTCCGACAGGGGCACCAACTATGTCGGCCAGCATGTGATCGCGCGGCTGCGCAAGGACCTGGGCAGCAAGATCATTTCCGCGCCCATCGAGCAGATCGAGCGCTACCGCAGCCATCGGCTGATCCCGGTTCTGACCCACGACATCGACACCATCAGCGATTTCGCCTTCGCCTTCGCGCCGCTGGCGGTCGCCCTGACCACCACGCTGGGCTGCCTGGGCTACCTCGCCTGGCTGTCGCCGCCGATGTTCCTTGCCACCGCCATCGCCATCGTCGTCGGCAGCGCCGTGCAGTACGTCGCGCGGGCCAAGGGCATCAAGGGCTTTTTCGAAGCGCGGGACAAGGAAGACGAACTGCAGAAGCACTACCGCGCCATTGCCGAGGGCGCCAAGGAACTGCGCATCAGCCGCCCGCGCCGCTTCCAGCACTACAGTGAACGCCTGCAGGGCACGGCCGACGAGATCTGCGACATCCAGCTGCGCTCGATCAACCTGTTCAACGTCGCCAAAGGCTTCGGCTCGACGCTGTTCTTCATCGTCATCGGCGTGGCCCTGGCCTACCAGTCGCTGTGGCCGAGCACCGACCAGGCGACGCTCTCCGGCTTCATCCTGGTGCTGCTGTATATGAAAGGACCGCTGGAAGGACTGATCGGCCAGTTGCCCGTGGTCACCCGCGCCCAGGTCGCGTTCCGCCGCATCGCCGAGCTATCGGTGCGTTTCTCCTCGCCTGAGCCGAATCTGCTGCTGGCCGATGATGGTCGCAACGCGCTGGACTTCCAGTCCATCGAGCTGCGCGACCTGGCCTATCACTACCCCACCGACGACGGATCCCGCGGCTTTGGCGTCGGACCGCTGAACCTCAAGGTCCGTCGAGGCGAGATCCTCTTCATCGCCGGCGAGAACGGTTGCGGCAAGACCACGATGATCAAGCTGCTGCTCGGGCTCTACGCCCCGCGCGACGGCGAGTTGCTGCTCAATGGCGCGCCAGTCACCGACGCCAATCGCGATGACTACCGCCAGCTGTTCACCACCATCTTCGCCGACTACTTCCTGTTCGAAGACTTGCTCAAGGGCAGCCAGGACATCCCGGCAGAAGCCGGTCGCTACCTGGAGCGCCTGGAGATCGCCCACAAGGTCAGCCTTGAGGGCCAGGCGTTCTCCACCACCGATCTGTCCACCGGCCAGCGCAAGCGCCTGGCCCTGGTGCAGGCCTGGCTGGAGAAACGCCCGGTGCTGGTGTTCGACGAATGGGCGGCGGACCAGGACCCGGAATTCCGCCGGATTTTCTACACCGAGCTGCTGCCCGAACTGCGCGCCCAGGGCAAGACACTGATCGTGATCTCCCACGACGACCGCTACTTCGCCGTCGCCGACCGCCTGCTGCGCATGAGCGCCGGGCAGATCGTGGAGATCGAGGACCACCGCGCCACGGCATCCCCCGGCGGCTCCGGCATGGCAATGCAGTGACGGCCCGGCGGCCTGGATGGCCGCTCTTTCACCGGCTCGTCGCTCAGCAACAAAAAAAAGATCGAACGGATTTTTCCGGTTTTTTCCAACCGGCGCGTCACATAAAGCTGAATCATTCTTATTAGAAACTGCATTAAGATCATAGGAGCTAAACAAGTGAGTCGCACCCGCTACGTGCAGCAGTCCCAGCACCCGGTGAAGCCCCTGGCGCGCCTGGTCCGCGCCACCGCCCTGGGGATGGTCCTGACCGCCACCGCCGCCTACGCCGCACCGGTCCGCATCGACATCCCGGCCCAGTCCCTGGCTTCCGCCCTGACCAGCCTGGGCGCGCAGTCGAACCTGCAGATCGTCTTCAATCAGTCCCAGGTGCAGAACCTCCGCGCGCCCGGCGTGCGCGGCGAGATGGAGCCCGCCCAGGCGCTGGAACGCCTGCTGCAGGGTACCGGCATCAAGTACCAGGTCGAAGGCAGCCGCGTGACCCTGCTGGGCGCCGATGCCAGCGCGGGCGACACCTTGAACCTCTCCTCGCAGACCATTACCGGCGCCATCGAGGGTGAAACCAGCTATGTGCCTCGCACGTCCGACAGTGCCAGCAAGACCAACACCTCGCTGCTGGAAATCCCCCAGTCGGTCTCGGTGATCACCCGCAAGCAGATGGACGCCCAGGGCGTGCAGACTGTCAGCCAGGCCCTGCGCTACGTTCCCGGTGTGCGCGTGGAAACCTATGGCATGGATCCCAAGGGCTACGACTGGCTGTTCATCCGCGGCTTCAACGGCCAGACCACCAGCGACTACCTCGACGGCCTGCGTCAGCTGAGCAACAGCTACACCCTGTTCCGCTCCGAGCCTTACTCGCTGGAGCGCATCGACGTGGTCCGCGGCCCCTCCTCGACCCTGTTCGGCCTGGGTGATGCAGGCGGCATCATCAACCGCGTCAGCAAGATGCCCACCGCCGCTGGCGTGCACGAAGTCGAATTGGGCTTCGGCAACCACGACCGCATCCAGGGCCGCTTCGACATCGGCGACAAGCTGGTCGACGACGGCAGCCTGCTCTATCGCGTCGTCGGTGTGATGCGCAAGGCCAACTCCGAGTTCGAGTACGACGACGGCCACGAGGTGAAGGACGACCGCGCCTACATCGCACCCTCCTTCACCTGGGCCCCGGACGAGGACACCAGCCTCACCGTCATGACCAGCTTCCTCAAGGACGACAGCGGCGGCACCATCGCGGTAAACACCCCGCAGTACGGCCACACTGACAACACCCTGCTGGGCGACCACTCGTTCAACCGCTCACACCAGGAACAGTTCACCCTGGGCTATCAATTCCGCCACCGCTTCAACGACAACCTCGAGTTTCGCCAGAACCTGCGGTACGGCCAGGTCGACTTCACCCTCAACAACATGATCCCGCTGGGCACTGTGGCGCGCACTGTGCCGGCCCTGGCGGCGGCCATTCCATCGATCGCCAACGACATCCTGCGTTCGCCGCGCCGCTTCGACGAACACATGAATGCCTTCAGCGTCGACAACCAGTTGCAGTGGGACTTTGACACCGCCGGCATCAAGCACACCCTGCTTACCGGCATCGACTATTCGCGCACCGAATCGGACGTCAAACGCTACTTCCAGAGCCTGAGCCTGGCCAACCTGGGCTACTTTCTGCCGTTGCTGTTCGACCCGAACAACCCGCGCTACGGCCTGAACATCCAGCGTCCGACAACCCTGCAGGTCGACTACGACCAGGACATCGACGCCGTCGGCTACTACGCGCAGGACCAGATCAAGTTCAACGACAACTGGTTGCTGACCCTGGGCGGTCGCTACGACAACGTGCGCAGCGTCACCGACGATCACATCGCTGGCAGCCACACGGTGGCCAAGGACGATGCCTTTACCGGACGCGTCGGCCTGACCTACCTGACCGATTTCGGCCTGGCGCCCTACGTCGCCTACTCCGAGTCGTTCGTCCCCAACAGCGGCATCGATCGCAACGGCAGCACGTTCCAGCCCAGTGAAGCCAAGCAGTGGGAAACCGGTATCAAATACCAGCCCACCGAAGCCCTGCTGATGACCCTGGCCGGCTTCGAGATCGAGAAGACCAACGTACTCACCACCGACATCGTCAACGGTGTGAACACCGGCTTCCAGAAGGCCACCGGCAAGGTCCGCTCGCGCGGTATCGAGGCCGAGGTGAAGGCGCAGCTCGACGAGCACTGGGACCTGCTGGGTTCCTACACCTACACCAAAACCAAGATCCTCAAGAGCAACAACGGTGACGAGGGCAACCAGTTCGCCAATGTGCCCGAGCACATGGCATCGGCCTGGCTGAACTACACCTTCCACGAAGGCGTGGCCAGCGGCCTATCCGTCGGCGGCGGTGTGCGCTACACCGGCTCGGTCTATGGCGACAACGCCAATACCTTCCACGTCGACAACTACACCCTGTACGACGCCGGCATCAGCTACCCGATCGACAAGAACCTGAGCGTGTCGCTGACCGCTCAGAACCTGCTCGACGAGAAGTACGTGACCACCTGCGATGACATCGCCGAGTGCTACCCGGGCGAAGGTCGCACCGTGCTCACCAGCGTGAAGTACAGCTGGTAAGCGACGGCGGAGCTGGTCCGCGCCGGCTCCGCCTGCTGTTTCCGGGCTCCCTGTTCGCAGGGGGCCCTTTGTTGTTTCTGAAGCCTGCTGCATACCGTTTCAACCACGAGGAGTAGTGCATGTCCCTCACCCGTCGCCACCTGTTGCAAGGCCTCGCCATCGGCGGGCTGGCCTGCGCGTCTGGCCTGCCAGTGCTTGCCGGCGCACGCCTGACGCGGATCGTCGCGCTCAACTGGGTCGCCGCCGAGACGCTGCTGACCCTGGGTGTGCCGCCCCTGGCGATCTCCGACGACCACTACTACCGGGTGCGCATGCCTACGCAGTCGCTGCCCGACAGCGTGCGGGACGTAGGGCCGTACTGGGAACCGAACCTCGAACTGATCCAGCAACTGCAACCGCAACTGATCCTCAGCGACCCGATGACCCCGACCCTCGAGCGCCGCCTGAACGGCATTGCACCCACCGAGCGCGTGGCCATCTACCCGGCCGCTGACGGCGCCTGGCGCGCCACCACCGGGTTCATGAGCGATCTGGCGCGGCGACTGGGTGTCGAACAGGTTGCCGCCGACTACATCGTTGCGGGAGAACAGCGCCTTGCCGCATTGCGCGCGAGGCTGGCGAATCGCACCCTGCCGCCGGTGTGCGTCGCCGTCCTCAACCAGGATGGCCGCCACGCCGCTGTCTACGGGAAGAACAGCATGGTGCAGGACGTGCTCGACCGCCTCGGCGTCGAGAATGCCTGGCAAGGACCGGTCGGCCCGGTCGGGCTGGCGATGGTCAGCATCGAGCGCCTGGCCGAGCGCCCCAACGCGCACCTGGTCTACGTCGACATTCCCACCACCTCGGCGCGCCTGCAGAGCCTGCGACAACCCAATGACCTCTGGGCGAACCTTCCCGCCGTGCGCCAGGGCCACACCCTGACACTGCAGCGCTTCTACCCCTATGCCGGCGCCGCCTCGGTGCTGGACCTCGCCGAACGCATCGCGGCCTACCTGGACAGCGCCACGGAGGTCACGCATGCCTGAATCGACACTCGGCCTCACGGCCCCGCGCCGTAGCCTGGGCCTTGGCCCGGCGATCTGCACCCTGCTGCTGGCGATCCTCGCCGGGCTGCTGGTATTCCATGGTTTGCAGGGCGCCCTGCCCCGCGATCTCTGGTGGCAGGCATTGTGGTCGCCGAACCTAGATGACGTGCGCCAGGTCCTGCTGCACTTCAGCTTCTTCCCGCGCCTGGCCGTCAGCCTGATGGCGGGCGCCGCGCTGGCCCTCGCCGGCACGCTGTTCCAGCAGATCCTGCGCAATCCGCTGGCGGAGCCGGTGACCCTCGGTGTATCCGCCGGCGCCAACCTCGCCCTGTCGGCGGCCACCATCTTCGCCCCGACCCTGCTGGTGCATGGCCTCGAAGCGGTCACCCTGACCGGCGCCGCGCTGGCGGCCTGCCTGCTGTTCGCCTTCGCCTGGGGGCGCACCCTGTCGCCACTGCGCTTCATCCTTGCCGGCATGGTCATCAGCCTGTACTGCGTGTCGCTCAACGCGCTGCTGGTGCTGTTCAACCACGATTACCTGATCGACCTGCTGCTCTGGCAGGCCGGTTCGTTGAACCAGAGCGGCTGGGATGGCGCGCTGTACCTCGCCCCGCGCCTGGCGGTGGCCATGTTCGTCGCGCTGCTGATGGTGCGTCCGCTGGCCGCGCTGGGACTGGAGGACGAAGGCGCGGCAGCGGTGGGCGTGAACCTGCTGCGCACTCGCGTGCTGGGCCTGGCGGTGGCTGTTGCACTCAGTGCATTCGTTACCAGCGCGGTGGGCATGCTGGCGTTCGTCGGTCTTGCCGCCCCTGCGATTGCGCGGCTGTGCGGGGCGCGTACGCTGAAGCAGCGGCTGATCTGGGCGCCACTGCTGGGCGCTGCGCTGCTCTGTGTGGTGGACCAGATTGCCCGCGAACTGTCGCGCTTCGCTGGCGAAATTCCCGCCGGCATCCTTACCGGTGTCTTCAGCGTGCCGCTGCTGCTGTGGCTGCTCAGCCGCCAGCGCAGCGGCGGCATCGTCCCGCGCCCGGCGCCGGCCAAGCCGCAACGCGAGCGTCCCTGGCGGCTGATCATTGGCGCGGCGGTCCTGCTCGTCCTGCTGACGCTGCCAGCGATCTACTTCGCCGTGGACGCCAACGGCTGGCACTGGGGCGACGCCGGCCTGAGCGACGCCATCCTGCAATGGCGCCTGCCGCGCGTGCTTGGCTCACTGGCGGCCGGCGCCATGCTGGCCGTGGCCGGCCTGCTGGTACAGCGCCTGACCGGCAACCCCATGGCCAGCCCGGAAGTGCTGGGCGCCACGTCCGGTTCGGCGATCGCCGTGCTGGTGCTGTTCCTGGTGATGCCGCAGCCGCAGGCATTCATGGTCCCGGCGGCCAGCATCGGCGCGCTGCTCACCCTCGGCCTGCTGCTGTGGTTCGCCTGGCGCAAGACCTTCAACGCCGAGCGCCTGCTGCTGACCGGCGTGTGCCTGACCACCCTGCTGCACTCGCTGAGCACGCTGCTGCTGGCCAGCGGCGACCCACGCATGACCGCAATGATGAGCTGGATGACCGGTTCGACCTATCAGGTGGACGTGGTCTCCGCGAGCACCGGACTGGTGGTCGGCGCGCTGATGATCGGTGTCAGCCTGCTGCTGGCACGGCCGCTGGACTTGCTGACGCTGGGCAACGGCACGGCAACCGCGCTCGGGCTGCGGCTGCGCCTGAGCCACCTGGCAATCCTGCTGACGGCCGCGGTGCTCACCGCTACCGCGACCATCATCGTCGGGCCGCTGAGCTTCGTCGGCCTGATCGGCCCGCACATCGCCCGCCATCTCGGCGTGCGCCGAGCCGCGCCACAGGTCCTGCTGAGCGCGGTGGCCGGGGCGTTGATCATGGTAGTGGCGGATTGGCTGGGGCGGAACATTGCCTATCCCTGGCCGGTGTCGGCGGGATTGCTGGCGGCGTTCATCGGTTGCCCGTACTTCCTCTGGCTGATGCATCGGGAGCGCCGGGGCTGAACTGAAGGCTTCCGAATACAGCGGGCTTTGTCCGCGGATCGCGAGCATGGCTCGCTCCTACAGGTATACGCTGTGCCTGCCCTTGTAGGAGCTGGCCATGCCTGCGACAGCCCTAGCGCAGGATCATCGCGGACACAGTCCGCTCCTGTGCTCGTGCGGATATCGGCGTCAGGTTGCGCGGCGCGGACTTTGTCCGCGATCGCGAGCATGGCGCGCTCCTACAGGTATGCGCTGTGCCTGCCCGTGCAGGAGCTGGCCATGCCTGCGCCAGC
>CBIGPF010000154.1:0-15276 GCA_966191535.1 uncultured Pseudomonas sp.
GCTGTAAGCCCCAACCCGCTGGAGCGGACGGAGTCCGCTCCAGCGCATCCTTCGACATCCTCATCCACCTGTAGGAGCGGGCATGGCCCGCTCCTACCGTCCCACCTTCCTCTCTCCATCAACTGACTGGCTCCGGATGCCACGCAGACGGGCACGTTTTGCCATCGAAAAATCGCTACAGCCCGCGTCACACAAGGCCTGCGCGCTACCGCCCGTCGCTCTCCAAGCGGCTTCGATGAACGGTCATTCAGGGAAAACCCCTCTAGATCAAGGGTCTATCCCCTGCGGCGGGAATATGCCGTCAGTTTGACATCACGGATTGGCACTCTAGTTTTAAATCGCCGGGCCGAATTCCTGCTCAAGACGTTATCAGCAGCCGTTCGGCCCGGTTACCGGCGCCCGGCAATGGAGTGCACTGCACATGCGCGATTCACAGTTGAACCCCCAGGCGGTTCAAGCAGCCGGCCAGGACTGGCCGCGGCGCCTCATCATCCAGACCCTGCCCTGGGCGGTCGTCGCTGTACTGTGCGCGGTCGGCGTGCCGTTCTGGTGGATGCTGCCGGTGGGCTGGGTCTCCAGCCTGGTGCTGTGCAGCCTGCTGTGCGGCGCCGGCAAGGCCAGCGTCGACGCCCAGGCGACCACCCTGCACAACGACGAACTGCCGCACTGGCGCCCGCTGCAGGAGGGCATGGAAGGCCACCTGGCTTCGCTCAACGGTCATACCCACCAGATCGACAGCCTCCTGCACCAGGCCATCCGCCAGCTGACCGACAGCTTCCATGCCCTCGCCGAGCGCATCGACACCCAGCGAGGCCTGTCCCACTCGCTGATCGAGCGCTACGACGGCCGCGGCCACATGGACGGCGACATCGACTTCCAGCGCTTCATCCACGCCACCCAGGAAACCCTCGGGCTGTTCGTCGAAGCCACCCTGGAGACCAGCCGCACCTCGCAGCAACTGGTCGAACGCATGGACCGCGTGACCCACAAGATCGCCGAGATCCTGCAGTCCACCCAGGACATGGACGCCATCGCCAAGCAGACCAACCTGCTGGCCCTCAACGCCGCCATCGAAGCCGCCCGCGCCGGCGAAAGCGGCCGGGGCTTTGCCGTGGTGGCCGACGAGGTTCGCGCGCTGTCGACCCGCTCCACGCACTTCTCGCAAGCCATTCGTGAACACGTCGACGTGGTCTACCACGAGATCAAGGATGCCGAAGGCGCCATCAGCCAACTGGCGGACAAGGACATGACCTTCGCCCTGGATTCGCGCAAGAAGATCCAGAGCATGCTCGACGACCTCGACACCATGAACCAACACACCGTGAAGGTGGTGCAGGAGCTGGACCGCATCTCCCTGGAAGTGGGTGACGGCGTCAACGCCGCAGTCACCGCCCTGCAGTTCCAGGACATGAGCAGCCAGCTGCTCGGCCAGATCGGCAAGCACAGCGCCCGCCTCGGCGCCCTCGCCGTCGGCCTGGGAGCGCTGGATGGCCGCGAACCCGGCGAGTGGGGCGAACGCCTGCGCGGCGAAGTCGCCGAGCTCGGCCGCCCCCTGAGCAACCCGGTCGCCCAGACCAGCCTCAGTGCTGGCGAGGTGGAACTGTTCTGAACTGAAGGCAAGGCAGGAATCCCGACATGCTGCAGTCCGTCTTCGAATACTTGGCGAATCTCGCTCTGATCGGCTGAGCCCACCACACCATTTCCGCGCGCCGGGATGGCGCGAGTACGTGCGCGCCTGGCAACCAGCAAACGCATTGCAATCCGAGGAGAACCAACGCAATGGGAAAGCAGATTCTGATCGTCGATGACTCGGCCTCCATCCGGCAGATGCTGAGCTTCACGCTCAAATCCGCCGGCTACGAGGTGGACGAGGCCGTGGACGGCAAGGACGGCCTGGGCAAGGCCCAGCGCAAGACCTACAACCTGGTCTTCACCGACCAGAACATGCCGAACATGGACGGCCTGACGCTGATCCGCAGCCTGCGCGACATGGCCGGCTATCGCGGCACGCCGATCCTGATGCTCACCACCGAATCCAGCGACGCCATGAAGCAGCAGGGCAAGAGCGCAGGCGCGACCGGCTGGCTGGTCAAGCCGTTCGACCCGCCGAAACTGCTGGAAGTCACCCGCAAGGTCCTGCCCTAGGGGTATCGCCGATGGCCACTGGAATGGAGCAGTTCCTCCAGGTGTTCTTCGAGGAAACCGACGAACACCTGGCGACCCTCGAACTCCTGCTGATCGGGCTCGACCTCGACCAGCCGGACGCCGAGACGCTCAATGGCATTTTCCGCGCGGCCCACTCGATCAAGGGCTCCAGCGGCATGTTCGGTTTCGACGACCTGACCGCCGTGACCCACGAGCTGGAGACCCTGCTCGACCGTATCCGCTGCGGGCAGACCGCCCTGCACGTGGACATGATCGGCGTGTTCCTCGAAGCCCGTGACGTCCTGCAGCGCCTGCTCGACGCGCACCGCAGCCAGGTACCCGATCCGGACGTACCGGTGGCCACCACCGTGGAACGTCTGCGCGCCTGGCTCGCGGAGCCTGTCGCACCGGCCGCCGATGACGGCTTTGGCCTGTTCAGCGACGCCCCCACGGCGGCTGAAGACAGCGCCAGCGACGACGGTGCATTCGGCTTCTTCGACGATGCGCCCGGCACTCCTGGCGCCTGCGCAACCAGCGATGACGACTTCGGTTTCTTCGACAACGCCCCCGGCGCGCCGGACGTCAACCCCGTCGAGCCCTACGGCATCTTCGACAAGGCACCTGGCGCCCCCGCGATGGCCACCGTGGTTGCAGCACCAAGCGAACAGCCAAAGGCCCCGCCCAGCGCAGCCGCCAAGCCAGCCACCCGCGCCGACAGCGAATCCAGCTCCATCCGCGTCAGCGTCGAGAAGATCGACAGCCTGATCAACCTGGTGGGCGAGCTGGTGATCACCCAGGCCATGCTCAGCCAGCTCAGTGAAGACCTCGACCCCACCCACTTCGAGCGTCTGCAGCAGGCCCTGGCGCAACTGGAGCACAACACCCGCGACCTGCAGGAATCGGTGATGTCGATCCGCATGCTGCCGATCAGCTTCATCTTCAGCCGCTTCCCGCGCCTGGTGCACGACACCTCCGCGCGCCTGGGCAAGCAGGTCGAGCTGATCCTGCACGGCGAGCACACCGAGCTGGACAAGAGCGTCATCGAAAAGCTCAGCGACCCGCTCACCCACATCGTCCGCAACAGCATCGACCACGGCATCGAGACACCCGCCGAACGCCTGGCCGCCGGCAAGCCGGCCCAGGGCTCGGTGAAGCTCGCCGCCAGCCACCAGGGCGGCAGCGTGGTGGTGGAAATCTCCGATGATGGTCGTGGCCTGTCCCGCGAGCGCATCCTCGCCAAGGCCCGCGAAAAGGGACTGGCCGTGCACGACGGGATGTCCGACGCGGACGTCTGGCAACTGATATTCATGCCCGGCTTCTCCACCGCCGAAGCGGTCACCGAGCTCTCCGGCCGCGGCGTGGGCATGGACGTGGTGCGGCGCAACATCCAGGCCATGGGCGGACGGATCGACATCGATTCGGCGCACGGCCTGGGGACGCGCATGAGCATCCGCCTGCCGCTGACCCTGGCCATCCTCGACGGCCTGATCGTCGCCGTGGAGAAGGTCAACTACGTGGTGCCGCTGACCTACATCGTCGAGTCGCTGCAAGCCCGCGCCGACGACGTGCGCGGCCTGGCCGGCGAGGAGTCGACGGTGATCCGCGTGCGCGGCGAATACCTGCCGCTGTTCTCCCTCAACCAGCTGCTGCGCATCGGCGCCGAGCCGATGCCGCCCGAGCGGGGAATCGTGGTGATCCTCGAATCCGAAGGCAAGAGCTTCGCCCTGCAGGTGGACGAACTGGTCGGCCAGCAGCAGGTGGTGATCAAGAGTCTTGAACAGAACTTCCGCCGGATCGACGGGATCGCCGGCGCCACCATCATGGGCGACGGCAGCGTCGCCCTGATCCTTGATGTCGATGCCCTGCCACGCCTGGCGGCGCAAGGAGAAACCACCCATGAGCGCAGCTGAAGCCACTGTCGTGACGAGCCCCGCGCAGGAATACCTGACCTTCACCCTGGGCCGCGAGGAGTACGCCATCGACATCCTGCGCGTGCAGGAGATCCGTGGTTACGACCAGGTCACGGCGATCGCCAACGCGCCCGCCTTCATCAAGGGCGTGATCAACCTGCGCGGCGCCATCGTTCCCATCGTCGACCTGCGCATCAAGTTCAACCTGGCGGACATCAGCTACGACCAGTTCACCGTGGTGATCATCCTCAACGTCGGCCGACGCATCGTCGGCGCGGTGGTGGACTCGGTCTCCGACGTGATCGCCCTGGCCGGCGACGAGATCAAGCCACGCCCCGAATTCGCCGCCAGCTTCGACACCGAGTACCTGCTGGGCCTGGCCACCGCCGGTGAGCGGATGCTCATCCTGGTGGACATCGAAAAACTCATGACCAGCCGCGAAATGGCGCTGGTCGACGAAACCGCCGCCTGATCGCGACCGAGGACAATCACCATGGGTCTGTTCAACGCACACGCCGTGGCGCAGCAACGCGCCGACCGCATCACCGCCATCCTCCACAGCCTGGTGGACGGCAACCTCGACGTCGCCATCGGCGAAGCACCTGCCGCCGGCTACGAGCGCCTCTACGACGGGCTGCGCAATGTACAGCGCTGCCTGCGTGAGCAGCGTACCGAGCAGGCCCAGGTGGAAGCCCTGGAAGCCGGCCTGGTGGAAATGACCCGCCAGCACGAGCTGGGCTGGATCGACGAGGTGATCCCGGTGGACAAGTTCGCCGGCCGCCCGGCGCGCATCGCCAAGGGCATCAACGACCTGGTCGCCGCGCACATCGCGGTGAAGATGCGGGTCGTGGCCACTGTCACCGCCTACGGCAAGGGCGATTATTCGGTGGAGATGGATCGCCTGCCGGGCAAGAAAGCCATCATCACCGAAGCCATCGACGGCGTGCGCGACAGCCTCAAGGCCAACGCCGACGCCGCCGAGTACAACGCGCGGATCAAGAGCGCGCTGGATAACGTGTCGGCCAACGTGATGATCGCCAACAACGATCTCGACATCATCTACATGAACCGCACCGTCACCGAGATGCTCGGCAACGCCGAGGCCGACATCCGCAAGCAGCTGCCGAACTTCAACGCCAGCCGCCTGATGGGCGCCAACATCGACATGTTCCACAAGAACCCGGCGCACCAGCGCGGCATGCTCGCGCACCTGACCGCACGGCATAAGGCCGAACTGAACCTGGGCGGCCGCCGCTTCGCCCTCGACGTGGTGCCGGTGTTCAACGATGCTGGCGAGCGCCTGGGCTCGGCGGTGCAGTGGACCGACCGCACCGAGGAGTTCCGCGCCGAGCAGGAGGTCTCGCAACTGGTCGACGCCGCCGTCGCCGGCGACTTCACCAAGCGCATCGAGGCCTCCAACAAGGAAGGCTTCTTCCTCAAGATCGCCAACGGCCTGAACAACCTGGTGGAGACCGCCGACAAGGGCCTGCGCGACGTCACCCGCGTGCTCGGCGCCCTGGCCCAGGGCGACCTGACCCAGCGCATCGACGCCGAGTACCAGGGCACCTTCGGCGAGCTCAAGGACTACGCCAACGAAACCGCGCAGAGCCTGTCGCGGATGCTCGGGCAAATCCGCGAAGCAGCCGACACCATCCACACCGCTGCCAGCGAGATCGCCAGCGGCAACGCCGAACTCTCCACCCGCACCGAGCAGCAGGCCTCCAGCCTGGAAGAAACCGCGTCGAGCATGGAGGAGCTGACCAGCACCGTGAAACTCAACGCCGAGAACGCGCGCCAGGCCAACTCGCTGGCGGTGAACGCGTCCGAAGTCGCCACCCAGGGCGGCAGCGTGGTGCAGAAGGTGGTCGGCACCATGTCGGCGATCAACGACTCGGCACGCAAGATCGCCGACATCATCGGGGTGATCGACGGCATCGCCTTCCAGACCAACATCCTCGCACTCAATGCCGCGGTGGAAGCGGCACGCGCTGGCGAGCAGGGCCGCGGCTTCGCGGTGGTAGCCGGTGAAGTACGCACCCTGGCGCAGCGCTCCGCCGCCGCCGCCAAGGAGATCAAGACGCTGATCAACGACTCGGTCGACAAGGTCGAGAGCGGCAACACCCTGGTCGCCCAGGCCGGCCAGACCATGAGTGACATCGTGGTCGCCATCAAGCGCGTCACCGACATCATGGCCGAGATCGCCGCCGCGTCCGCCGAGCAGAGCAGCGGCATCGAGGAAGTGAACGGCGCGGTGTCGCAGATGGACGAGATGACCCAGCAGAACGCCGCGCTGGTGGAAGAAGCCGCCGCCTCGGCCGAAGCCCTGCAGGAGCAGGCCGGCATGCTCAACCAGCAGGTTGCGGTGTTCAAGCTCGAATCCATCGCGGCCACCGTGGTGCCACTGGCCTCCGCCCGCCCGGCCCGCGCCGAGCCGGCCGCGCATACCTCGCGCGCCGCCCGTGGCGTGGCGAAGGCGGTGCGTGCGAAGGGCAAGGAGGACGACTGGGAAGAGTTCTGATCGGGCGGGGCTGAAGGACAGCGGTGGCCGGAGCAATGGGAGGGTCGGCCGCCGCGCGCGGACCAGGGATGGTCAGGCGATACCACCGCACACAGTGATCCTGTCGGAGCGGGCCAGGCCCGCGACAGCCCGGCACGATGCGGAGCGCGGGCATGGCCCGCTCCTGCAAAAGCTCGACCTGCGCCATTGGCCCATACGTCTGATCTGCACGCAACCCGCTCACCACCGAGACAATCCGATGTCGATCAACCTGCCCGCCCCCGAGCACGAATTCCACTACACCCGCCGGGACTTCCAGCAGGTGCGTGAGCGCCTCTACCAGCACGCCGGCATCAGCCTCTCGGAAAACAAGCAGCAGCTGGTCTACAGCCGTCTCTCGCGGCGCCTGCGCAGTCTGCGCCTGGGCAGCTTCGCCGAGTACTTCGCCTACCTGGAGCACCACGAAGAGGAGTGGCAGCAGTTCGTCAACGCACTGACCACCAACCTCACCGCCTTCTTCCGCGAGAAGCACCACTTCGATCACCTCGGCCGCTTCGCCGCCGACCAGTTGCGCGACCACCAGCCGCTGCGTTTCTGGTCCACCGCCTCGAGCACCGGCGAGGAGCCCTACTCCATGGCCATGACCCTGGTGGACGCGCTGGGCAGCTTCGCCCCGCCCATCGAGCTGATCGCCTCGGACATCGACACCGGCGTGCTCGGCCAGGCGCGCCAGGGCATCTACCCGCTGGAACGCCTCGAGGCGCTGAGCCCGGCGCAGAAGAAGCGCTTCTTCCTCCGTGGCACCGGCGGCAACGCCGGCAAGGCCCGGGTGGTCCGCGAACTGCGGCAGATGATCGACTACCGGCAGATCAACCTGCTCGACCGTGACTGGGGCATTGCCGGCGGCCTGGACGCCATCTTCTGCCGCAACGTGATGATCTATTTCGACAAGCCGACCCAGACCCGCCTGCTCGAACGCATGGTGCGCCTGCTGCGGCCCGGCGGGCTGTTCTTTGCCGGGCACTCGGAAAACTTCGTCCACGCCAGCCACCTGGTGCGCTCGGTGGGCCGCACGACCTACCAGGCAGTGGGGAGTCCTTGATGGGCGCAGCCCTGGACCACAATCGCTACTACGACCCGCGCTTCGGCATGGACGCGGTGAAACTGCTGCCCGGCGAATGCTATGTCACCGCCGACCCGGTGATGCTGGTCACCGTGCTGGGCTCCTGCGTCTCGGTCTGCCTGCGCGACCGCAGCAGCGGCCTGGGCGGCATGAACCACTTCATGCTGCCCGGCGACACCGGCGTGCAGGGCCTGCTATCCAACTCCGGGCGCTACGGCGTGCACGCCATGGACCTGCTGATCAACGGCCTGATGCGCCGCGGCGCCCAGCGCCGGCATTTCGAGGCCAAGGTGTTCGGCGGCGGCTCGGTGCTGAAGAACCTCAGCGCCGACGTCGGCCAGCGCAACGTCGAGTTCGTCCTGCAGTACCTGGAGAACGAGGGTATCCCGCTGGCAGCCCAGGACCTGCTCGACGTCTACCCGCGCAAGGTCTACTTCTTTCCCGGCAGCGGCCGGGTGCTGGTGCGCAAGTTGCGCACCCTGGCCAACGACACGGTGCTGCAGCGCGAGCGGCAGTACTGCCAGCAACTGTCCCGTCGGGAGCGCGGCGGGAGCATCGACCTGTTCTGATAGGAGGGACGAGCGATGACAGTCAAGGTCCTGATCGTCGACGACTCGGCGCTGATCCGCAGCCTGCTCAAGGACATCATCCAGAACGACCCGGAGCTGCAACTGGTGGGCGCCGCACCCGACGCCTTCGTCGCCCGCGACCTGATCAAGCAGCACTCGCCGGACGTCATCACCCTCGACGTGGAAATGCCGCGCATGGACGGCCTGACCTTCCTCGACAAGCTGATGAAGGGACGGCCGACACCAGTGCTGATGATCTCCTCACTCACCGAAAAGGGCTCCGAGGCGACCCTGCGCGCACTGGAGCTGGGCGCCATCGACTTCATCGCCAAGCCGCGGCTGGGGATCGCCGAAGGCATGCAGGCCTACGCCGAGGAAATCTGCGCCAAGCTCAAGGCCGCTGCCCGCGCCCGCCTGCCGCGCGCCCGTCCGGCCACCTCGACTGGCGCACCGGCAACCAGCAGCGCGCCGCTGCTGAGCACTGAAAAGATCTTCGCCATCGGTGCCTCCACCGGCGGCACCGAGGCGATCAAGGAAGTCCTGCTGGGCCTGCCACCGGACTGCCCCGGCACCGTGGTCACCCTGCACATGCCGCCGGGCTTCACCAAGTCCTACGCCGACCGCCTGGACCGCCAGACGCGCCTGTCCGTGCGCGAAGCCCGCGACGGCGACCGCATCCTCCCCGGCCACGTGCTGCTCGCCCCCGGCGACTACCACATGGAAGTGCAGCGCAGCGGTGCCAACTATGTCGTGCGCCTGCACCGCGAAGCAGCGGTGAATGGCCACCGTCCGGCAGTGGACGTGATGTTCAACTCCCTCGCCCGTTGCGCCGGGCGCAACCTGATCGCCGCGCTGCTAACCGGCATGGGCAAGGATGGGGCCCGGGGCTTGCAGGCGATACGCCAGGCAGGCGGCCACACCGTCGCCCAGGACGAGGACACCTGCGTCGTCTACGGCATGCCCCGCGAGGCGGTGGAGCTGGGCGCGGCCAAGGAAGTCCTGCCGCTGGAGCGCATAGCCGGTTCTCTCCTGCAGCAGGCACGCCAGAGCGGAAGTGGGAACCGCGTCTAGTTATGCGGGACTCATCCGGCGGGGCCGAGCGACTTTTCACACAGGGTCTAGACTCAGGCCAATTGACCGGCGCCAATAATATGGCGATCCGATATCAATTTGGTTTGATTGTGCCCGTATACAAAATGCACAATTGACCTTTCGCCAAAAGACCGGCACACGGCGGGCGGCACGGGGAATCAAGATAGCCATGGCGGCAAGATGGGGGTTGCGCGGCAAATCGGTGGTGGCATTGCTCATCGCCTGTCTCCTGGCGCTGGTACCGGCAGTCATGCTGGGCTGGAAAGCCATGGAAGACATCCGCACGCATTTCGGCCTCGCTTTCGCGAGAAACTTCACGCTGCTCAACCAGCAGAAGATCATCGCGCCGGTGATCCGCGAGCTGGCGCTCTCGCGGCGCCTGGCCGAGTCCGTGGTGACGCAGGACTGGCTGCTGGCCGAGAACGATCCGGCACGCCGCGGGCTGTTCTTCCGCGAGGCCGAAGGCTTCCGCGCGGACCAGCACAACTACTCCTACTTCGTGGTGGTGGATTCCTCGCGCCACTACTACTTCAATGACTCCAGCTCGCCGCTCTCCAACTCCCCGCGCTACACCCTGAGCCGGGACGACCCGAAGGATTCCTGGTACTTCGATACCCTCGCCCGCGACGAGCTGTACAACATCAACGTCGACTACAACGAGAAGCTCAAGGTCACCAAGGTCTGGTTCAACATGGTCGTGCGCGCCGGCAACGAGAAAGTCGGCCTGGCCGGTGGCGGCCTGGACCTCACCGAGTTCCTCGACCAGTTCATCTCGCGCCGCGAGGCTGGGGTCACGCCGATGATCGTCGACCCCGAGGGCGCCATCCAGGCGCACCCGGATACCCGCCTGATCGCCTACAACTCGGGCTCCAGCGGCCAGGCCAAGCACCACGTGTATGACCTGCTGGCCAACGACCAGGAGCGCACCGCCCTGCGCCAGACCCTGCGCCAGGCCGAGACCAACCCCGGCGAAGTGGAAACCATGTGGGCCACCATCGACGGCAAGGAACAGCTGATCGCCACCGCCTACATCCCGCAACTGCGCTGGCATGTGCTCAGCGCCATCGACCTGCACGCCGCCCAGGTACTCGACAGCCGCTGGATCTGGCCGCTGGTAGGCACCCTCGCCGGGTTGCTGGCGATCCTGCTGATCGGCTTCGCCTACACCGTCGACCTGCTGGTGCTGCGCCCGCTGCGCGGCCTCAAGCAATCGGCCAAGGCGATTGCCGCCGGCCACTACGACAGCCCGCTGCCGCGCACCCGCCCGGACGAGATCGGTGAGCTGTCCAGCGCCTTCGCCAGCATGGCCGACCAGGTCCGCCGGCACACCGAGGAACTGGAAGACAAGGTCCAGCAGCGCACCCAGGCCCTGGAAGCAGCCAACCGCGAGATGGCCGCCGCGCAGAAGAAGATCGGCGACTCCATCGACTACGCCAGCCTGATCCAGCGCGCCATCCTCCCGGATCGCCAGCTGCAGGCGTCCCTGGGCGAGCACCATTTCGTCCTGTGGAAGCCACGCGACGTGGTTGGCGGCGACTTCTACATCTACCGCGAAGGCCCGTCGGACAGTTTGATCGGCGTCGTCGACTGCGCCGGCCACGGCGTGCCGGGCGCGCTGATGACCATGCTTGCCCTGGCCGCCATCGACCACGCCATCGACAGCGTGAAGAGCCACGACCCCGCCGCCATCCTGCACGAGACCGACCACGTCATGCGCGGCATGCTCGGCCAGGAAGAGTTCACCCACTCGCTGGCCACCAACATGGACGCGGGCCTGGTGCGGGTCGATCACCAGCGCAAGCTGCTGCACTTCTCCGGGGCGAAGATTTCCCTGTTCGCCAGCGACGGCAACGACGTGCGCGAATACAAGGGCGCACGCCGCGCCATCGGCGACAAGCGCCAGGGCGACTATCAGGATGTGGAAATCCCGATGGAAGCCGGCTGGACCTATTACCTGTGCACCGACGGCTTCCTCGACCAGGCCGGCGGCGAGCACGGCTTCGGCTTCGGCAACAGCCGCTTCGCCGACCTGCTGCGCAACCACGCGCGCCGACCGCTGGCCGAACAGGCCGACGTGTTCGCCGCTACCCTCGCCCAGTACCAGGGCGAGCAGCCGCAGCGCGACGACATCACCATTCTCTCTTTCCGCTTCGACTAGGGGTTAATCCATGGAATCGCTAGATCTGTTGGCCATGCGCGAAAGCTACACCCGGCAACGCATATTGCTCTGCTTCAACGGGCCCATCTCGCGCAGCCTGATCGAGGAAATCGGTCACGCGCTGCGCAACTACATGCAGGCCGAACAGGCGCACCCCAGCGAAGCGATGGACGTGTTCGCCGTCTACATCGAGATGACCCAGAACATCCGCCACTACGCCAGCCTGCGCGGCTACAACGACCAGGAGGCCTCGGCCACCGTGGCGATTGCCCGCGATGACGAAGGCCACTACGTGGTCTCCGCCGGCAACCTGGTGGAACTGGCCGACGGCCAGGGCCTGGTGCGCAGCATCGAAGCCATCGCCGGGCTCGACAAGGCCCAGCTCAAGGCCGCCTACAAGGAACAGCTGCGCCGCCCGCGCGACGCCGAAGCCTCCACCGGCGCAGGTCTTGGCCTGCTGGACATCGCCCGCAAGTCCAGCGCGCCGCTCAAGACCTCCCTCACCGAACAACCCGACGGCCGCGCCTTCTTCAGCCTGCGCGCCGTGATCTGAACTGCGAAATTCAGGAAGACCCGACATGAGCGATCTCAACGTCACCGGAACCCAATCCACCCCACAGATCCATGGCGACTGGCAGGCCGGCATCCTCGCGATGCAGGGCGACTCCTACCCGGAGAACTCCTATGAGCTGTTCGGCCAGGTCATCGAGTGGGTCGAGCGCTTCCTCACCCAGGAGCAGCGCCCGCTGGAACTCGACCTGCGCCTGCTGTACCTCAACACCAGCTCGATCAAGGCCATGATGGACATCTTCGACCTGCTCGAAGAAGCCCACACCCAGGGCCGCACCACCAGCGTGGCGTGGCACTACGACCGCCGCAACGAGCGCGTCGCCGAACTGGCCGAAGAATTCCGCGAGGACTGTACCTTCCCGTTCGTCATCCAAGCCTACGACGAGTAACAGCCATGACTAGCGAGCGCGAGCTGGACCTGCTGATCGAAGACCTGCTGGCCGACCCCCAGTACGAAGGGCATCCTCTGCGGGAAGCCCTGTACCAGAAGCACCAGCAATCCCTCGACCAGCTCGCGCGCCTGGAGCGCATCGCGCGGATTTCCGACGGTTTCCAGTCCATGGCCCGGCAGCAGAACAGCACGCTGTCCGAGCGCTACCACAAGCAGCTGCGCCAGCTGGAAAAGGTCGCGCGCATCTCCGACCGCTACCAGGACATGATGCGTGACCTCAACGTCGCGCTGAAGGAAGCCTCGACCCACGACACCCTCACCGGCATCGCCAACCGCCGCCTGCTGATGGAGCGCCTGCGCGAGGAAAGCGAACGCGCCCAGCGCCACGGCGAGTCCTACGTGCTGGCCATGCTCGACGTCGACCGCTTCAAGCAGGTCAACGACACCTGGGGTCACGAAGTGGGCGACCGCGTGCTGGTGGAAATCGGCCGCGCCATGGAGTCCGCCCTGCGCCAGTACGATCTCTGCGGCCGCTGGGGCGGCGAGGAATTCCTGCTGATCCTGCCGGACACCCGGCTGAGCGATTCCGCCGCGATCATCGAGCGCGTGCGCAACGACATCCGCTGCCTGGCCGTGCGCGTGGGCACCAACGCCCTGTCCGTCACCGCCAGCTTCGGCGTCGCCGAGCACCATCCGGGCGAAAGCTACTCCCAGACCCTGAGCCGCGCCGACGCCGCCCTGCTGGACGCCAAGCGCAGCGGGCGCGACAAGTGCGAGTTCGCACAGGCATAAGCCGGCGCAGGGCACACCGGCGCCCCGCACGGTTGGCATCCCGGGGCGAACCCGATTAAGGTCCATGGACCACATGCAAAGGATGCAGCATGGCCACCAAGACCCCAGTCCCCCGCCAGCAGAAGCACCTCGCCGTCCTGATCGACGCTGACAACGCCCCCGCCGCCATCGTCGAAGGGTTGTTCGAGGAGATCGCCAAATACGGCGTCGCCAGCGTCAAGCGCATCTACGGCGACTGGACCAAGCCCAACCTGGGCAAGTGGAAGCAGGTCCTGCTGGACCACTCCATCCAGCCCATGCAGCAGTTCGCCTATACCAGTGGCAAGAACGCCACCGACAGCGCGTTGATCATCGACGCCATGGACCTGCTCTACACCCGGCGCTTCGACGGTTTCTGCCTGGTCTCCAGCGACAGCGACTTCACCCGACTGGCCGCACGCCTGCGTGAAGAGGGCCTGACCGTCTACGGTTTCGGCGAGGAGAAGACGCCCAGGCCCTTCGTCTCCGCCTGCGACAAGTTCATCTACACCGAGATCCTGCGCGCAGCGCCAGAGCCCGTCGCAGACCCTGTGCAGACCACCGATAAGTCCGCCGCCCCCAGCGCCACGGAAACGCCAAGGCCTGCCAGCAAGACCAAGTCGCAGAAGGTCCCGCTGGACTTCATCGCCAAGGTGCTCGACGACATCGATGGCGACGATGATGACTGGGTGCAACTCGGCGCCCTGGGACAGAACATCAGCAAGCTGCAGTCCGCGTTCGACCCACGCTTGTATGGCTTCAAGAAGCTCAGCGACCTGATCAAGGGACATCCCAAGCGCTTCGAGCTTCAGGCACGGGGCACCAGCGGAACCGGTGGCAAGGACCTGTACGTGCGCAACGTCGGCCCCGCGCGCTGATACTGCACCAGCGCAATGAATCGGCCGGTCGCCGGGCGTTAGACTGGGCAGCAAACCCGCAATGGAGCCGCCCCATGCGCCCCTGGCTGATCGCCCTCCTCCTGACCCTGGCTGCCGGCGCTGCCCACGCCGGCACCCTGCGCTGCGGCACCAGCCTGATCAACGAAGGCGATCCGATGGATGAGGTGCTCGCCAAGTGCGGCGAACCTGCCAAACGGGTAATCGTCCCGCCCAGACCACCGCGGCGCGACTCGAGCGGCAAGCTCATTCCCGGCGAAGCCCAGCTGGAAACCTGGATGTACGGGCCCAGCGGCGGAGCCTATCGCTATCTGTTCTTCCGCGACACCAAGCTGTTGTCGATCAACATGTCGCGCAAGGAACTGCTCTGAGCGCTCCGCGCCATTCGTCCCAGCACGCCCGCCGCTACCAAAGGCGCCTACCCATCGCGGCGGCATCTCCCTAGACTGGTCGCCTTCGCCAATCCGGAGGGCACCATGCAACGCCAATTCGACTTCACCCTCGGCATCGACCCACAGGCACGCGACGTCGTGGTCAAGGGCCTGCTCGCCTACAACCTGGGGCAGATGGGCCGCAGCAACACCTACGACGACTTCGAGCTCTACGCCCGCAGCGAAGACGGCGAGGTGGTCGGCGGCATGTTCGGCCAATCCGGCATGGGCTGGCTCTACATCGACTACCTCTGGCTGCAGGATGACCAGCGCGGCAGCGGCCTGGGCAGCCAGCTCATCGCCCTCGCCGAAGACGAAGCCCGCCGCCGCGGCTGTGTCGGCCTGTTCCTCTACACCTACAGCTTCCAGGCTCCCGGCTTCTACGAGAAACAGGGCTTCGAACGCATGGGCGTCCTCGAAGACTGCCCGCCGGGGCATCAGCGCATCTACCTGAAGAAGCACCTGGGCTGATCGCCGGGTCCGGCACAGGCGAGGCAATTTGCACACGCCACCTTCGCTCACCTGAAAACAAAAAAGGCCGGTCAACTGACCGGCCTTTTTCGTTAGCTATTCACCATCAGCCATTGCTGGGGAAGGCGAACTGCGCCGCTTCGTGCGACTTGCGCTGCGGCCAGCGCTGGGTAATGGCCTTGCGCTTGGTGTAGAAGCGCACGCCATCCGGGC
>CBIGPF010000155.1:0-15092 GCA_966191535.1 uncultured Pseudomonas sp.
GAAGCGTTCCCGACCGAGAACTTCGGCGTGCCACTGGCTGGCAGCCTGATCCCGTGGATCGACAAGGAACTGCCGAACGGCCAGAGCCGTGAAGAGTGGAAGGCCCAGGCCGAGACTAACAAGATCCTCGGCCGCTTCAAGAGCCCGATCCCGGTCGACGGCATCTGCGTGCGCATCGGCGCCATGCGTTGCCACAGCCAGGCGCTGACCATCAAGCTGAACAAGGATATCCCGATGGCGGATATCGAGGGCCTGATCAGCCAGCACAACCCCTGGGTCAAGCTGATCCCGAACCAGCGCGAAATCAGCATGCGCGAACTGACTCCGGCGGCCGTCACCGGCACCCTGAGCGTTCCGGTCGGCCGTCTGCGCAAGCTCAACATGGGCTCGCAGTACATCGGTGCCTTCACCGTCGGCGACCAACTGCTGTGGGGCGCTGCCGAGCCGCTGCGCCGCATGCTGCGCATCCTGCTCGAGCGTTGATGCGCGCCTGAGTGTTTCCCGCTCCCTGGAGCACACAACGCCGGCACTGCGCCGGCGTTGTGCTTTGTGCGGCACGAGAAGTTCCCTGTGTCTAGGTGAACCGCCGCACAAAAACGCCAGTCCGTCGGGATGTCGGCCCTTTGGCGCCAGTTTCTGTGACGCAGCCGGAAAAGCCACCGGGAACCAGTCGCTATCCTCGCAGCCCGTCCATGGGGACAGGTTTCGGCGCGCCTTTTCGCGCCGGCCGACGGCAAGCAAGCAGCGGGGGAGAGGATGGCTCGGTTACACAGATTGTGGTTGGCGACGGCAGTGGCCGCGGCTTTCATGCCGGGCATGGCGGGCGCCCTGGAACTGGGCGACATTTCCTCGCGGGCAGCGCTGGGGCAGAACCTCTCGGCCAATATCGACCTGCGCGGTGTGGCGGACCTCAGCTCCGAGGAAGTCGTGGTCAACCTCGCGTCGGCAGAGGACTTCGAACGCCTGGGCGTGGACCGTAACGTCGTCACCAGCGGGTTGAAATTCACCCCCGATATCGGCAAGAACGGCCGTGGTGTCATTCACGTCAGCTCGTCCAAGCCGATTCGCGAGCCCTACGTGAACTTCGTTCTCCAGGTCGTCTGGCCGCAGGGTCGCCTGGTGCGCGAATTCACCCTGCTGCTCGATCCGCCGAGCTACGTGGCCAGCCCGGTAACGCCGCCGGCGATCGCTCCGGCAGCTGCCGTTCGTGCGCCGCAAGCACAGCCTCTGGCGCCCTCGGCGGTGAACGCGACGGCTGCGGATAGCTATCGGATCCAGCGCAACGATGCGCTCTGGGATATCGCCTCGCGCAATCGGCCGTCCAGCAGTGTGTCGGTCATGCAGACCATGACCGCGATCCAGCGGATGAACCCGGATGCGTTCGTCGACGGCAACATCAATCGCATCAAGGTCGGCCAGGTACTGCGCCTGCCCAGCGAGCAGCAGGTTCGCGAGCAGGGCCATGCCCAGGCCGTGGCCCATGTCGAAACCCAGAATTCGCAGTGGAAGGCCAAGCGCAATCCGCAGTTGGCCCAGCAGGGTCGCCAGATGGATGCCACCCACAAGGCGGAGGCGGGGAGTGCGCCCGCCAAGGCCGAACAGCAGGACAACCTGCGCCTGGTGTCTGGTCAGCCGGGCAAGGACAAGGGGAATGTCGAGGCCGAGCAACTGGCCGTCGCCCAGGAGGGGCTGGACAGTGCTCGCCGCGAAGGCGAGGAGCTGCGTAGCCGGATTTCCGACCTGGAAAGCCAGACCCAGAAGCTGAACAAGCTGATCGAGCTGAAGGACTCGCAGATCGCCGGCCTGATCGCGCGTCTGGCCGAGCAGGACCGTGCGAAAACCCAGGGGACTCCTCAAGCGGGCAATCCCCAGGCAGCGGCAGGCGAGGTCGCCCAGGCCTCCGCGCCGTTGACCGCCCAGGCTGCAGGTGGCGAGCCGCGCCCCTGAGCTGCGGCGATAGGCGGCGGAGCCCTCGATTGCTTCGCCGCCGGTGGGGGCAGTAAAGTGCTGCGCTACTTTACCCACCGATTGTGAGACACCGGATGCCTGAAACACTCGACATCGCCGTAGTAGGCGCCACAGGACTCGTTGGCGAGGCTTTGGTCGAACTGCTGGAGGAGCGCGATTTTCCCGTCGCCACCCTGTACCTGCTGGCCAGCGGTGAATCCGCCGGCAAGTCGGTGGCCTTCCGTGGACGCAATATCCGGGTCGGCAAGCTCGATGATTTCGACTTTTCCAAAGTGCGCCTGGCATTTCTCTCCGTGAGCGCCGAGGCTGCCGCCGACTGTGCGGGCCGTGCTGCCCGGGCCGGCTGCAGTGTGATCGATCTCAGCGGCGCGTCGCTGGACGACGCAGCCGCATTGCTGGCCCAGGCCTGCGTGAATGGCGATGCACTGGAAACCCTGCAACTTCCCGCTCGGATTGCCGCTCCGGTAGCGCCTGCAGCCGAAGTGGCGGAAGTCCTGGCGGCTCTGCGTCCTGTGCTGACGCTCCGCCAGGTCAATGTGAGCGCCTGCCTGTCCGCTTCCGCGCTGGGGCGCGAGGGTGTGCAGGAGCTGGCGCGGCAGACCGCCGAGCTGCTCAATGCCCGTCCGCTGGAGCCGCGTCTGGTCGACCGCCAGTTCGCCTTCAACATGCTGGCGCAGTTGGGGCGTGTCGATGAGCAGGGGTATTCCGCGGTGGAACGTCGCATCGCGGCTGAGCTCGCGCTGCTGTTCCCCGAACTGAAGGATGGTCTGAGCGTGACCTGCAGTCTGGCGCCAGTGTTCTTCGGCGATACCCTGATGCTGTCCATCAAGACTGCGGCGCCGGTTTCCCTGGCTGCCGTCAGCGCCGCGCTGGATGCGGCTGACGGTATCGAGTTGGTGGAAGACGATTACCCGACTGTCATCGGCGATGCACAGGGGCAGGATAGTGTTTACGTCGGTCGCCTTCGTGCCGGTCTGACAGATTCGTGCGAACTGAATTTGTGGATTGCGTCAGATAATGTGAGAAAAGGCGCCGCCCTAAATGCTGTGAACTTGGGCGAATTGTTGATAAAACACTATCTGTAAAAGATACTTACCGAATATTTGAAGAAGTATTCTAGCTTGGCAATACTGGCCGGGAACGTCGCTGACAGGGGAAAGCACCACCGTGAAAACGGACGGTGTAGTGGGCAGCGGCGCCCGTTAGACGTTGTTCTAATCCAGAAAAAAGCTATTAAAACAAGGGATTAATATATGGTCCGGCTTCGCAAACTGGTGCAGGCAATCGCAGCTGCTTCGGCACTGACCTCGGGCATGGCACATGCGCTGGGGTTGGGAGATATCCACCTGCGTTCGGCACTGAACCAGCCGCTGGACGCCGAGATCGAGCTGGTCGAAGTTCGCGATCTGTCCGCGGCCGAGGTGATCCCGAAGCTGGCGTCGCCGGAGGACTTCAACAAGGCCGGCGTCGACCGTCAGTACTTCCTGACCGGGTTGAAGTTCACTCCCATCGTCAAGCCCAACGGCAAGAGCGTCATTCGCGTGACCTCCGACCGCCCGGTGCAGGAACCCTACCTGAACTTCCTCGTGGAAGTGCTCTGGCCCAACGGCCGGCTGCTGCGCGAGTACACCGTGCTGCTGGATCCGCCGCTGTACTCCCCGCAGACCGCCGCCGCCGTACCGCGTGCGCCGATGGCTGCTCCTGCTCCGGTGGTCCGTCCGTCCGTCACCGCTGCACCGCGTGCGACTCCCGCACCCAGCGCCCAGCCGACGCCGGCGCGTCGCCTGGAAGGCAACGAGTACCGCACTGGCAAGAATGACACCCTCTGGGAAATCGCCGCTCGTGCGCGCCCGGATGGCAGCGTTTCCGTCCAGCAGACCATGCTGGCAATCCAGGACCTCAACCCGGATGCCTTCCTCGGCGGCAACATCAACCGCCTGAAGAGCGGCCAGGTGCTGCGCCTGCCCGATGCGGAGCAGATCAAGGCTCGCACCCAGCCGGCAGCCGTGACCGAGGTCAACCAGCAGTACACCGCCTGGCGTGAAGGCCGCAGCCTGCCGGCTGGCGGCGCTCGTCAGCTGGATGCCACGCCGCGCGCCAACGCCGGCAATGCTCCGGCGCAGGCCGACACCAAGGACAGCCTGCGCCTGCTCTCCGGCGAGAACGGCAAGGCCAAGGGTGGCGACAAGGGCAGCAAGGACGGCCAGGCCGTCGCTGACAAGCTGGCCGTCACCAAGGAAAGCCTCGATACCACTCGCCGCGCGAATGACGAGCTGACCAGTCGCATGACTGACCTGCAGAGCCAGATGGACAAGCTGCAGAAGCTCATCGCTCTGAAGGATGCGCAGCTGGCGAAGTTGCAGAACGAACTGGGCGGCGACAAGGCCGCCGCGGCAGTTCCGGCTCCTGTGCCGGGTGCCGATTCGGCTGCCCAGCCGGCCACTCCGCCGGCTCCGGCGGTAGCGGAACAACCGGCCGCACCGGCTCCTGGTGGCGAGGCGGGCACCCCGCCGGCTCCTGTCGCCGAGGCGCAGCCGCAACCCGCGCCGGCACCTGCACCCGCTCCGGCCCCTGCGCCCGAGGCGCAGAAGCCCGCTCCCGCGCCGGCTCCGGTCGCTGCGCCGACCGAGCAGGCCGAGACCAGCATCGTCGACGAGATTCTCGCCAACCCGATCTGGCTGGGCGCCATCGCGGGCAGTGCGTTGCTGGCCCTGCTGGTCCTGCTGATGATCATTTCCCGCCGTCGCGCCGCCAAGGAGCAGGAGAGCCTCGCTGCCTACGAGGGTGATGACGAGCCGCACCTGGACGACGACCTGACCCTCGCCGGCAGCGAACTGGACACCCTTGACGTACCGCAGGCCGCCGAAGTCGCTGCTCCGGCACAGGCTGCCCCCGAGCGCGTTGCCGCGCAGACCAGCGATGCGCTGGGCGAGGCTGACATCTATATCGCCTACGGTCGTTTCAACCAGGCCGCCGAACTGCTGCAAGGCGCCATCTATGACGAGCCGCAGCGCACTGACCTGCGCCTGAAGCTGATGGAGGTCTATGCCGAGATCGGTGATCGTGAAGGTTTCGCCCGCCAGGAAAACGAACTGCGCGAAATCGGTGGTGCCGAGCCGCAGGTCGAGCAGCTGAAATCCCGCTACCCAGGCATGGTCACTCTGGCCGCCGTGGGCGCTGGGCTGGCCGCTGGCGCCGCAGCGTCCGACGAACTCGACGGATTCAGTCTGGACGACTTTGCCATCGATACCCCGGCTGCCGCCGCAGAGCCTGCTGCGCAGCCCCAGGGTGGACTGGACGATGCCTTCGACCTGGCCCTGGATGATCTGGAGCTGGGCGAAGAGAAGCCCGCCACTCCGGCCGTCCAGCAGGATGACGAGCTGTCCTTCGGCAGCTTCGACCTGGATGACGACCTGGGTCTGAGTACTGCACCGGCCGAGGCGCCGAGCAGCAAGCTCGAGGACGATTTCGCCTTCGATCTCGACCTGCCGGAAGAATCGGCTCCCAAGGCCGAGGCTCCGTCGCTGGTCGACGACCTGAGCGATTTCTCCCTGGGGCTGGACAAGGATCTGGAGAAGGACGCTCCCGCCACGCTGGCCTCGGCGGAAGACGACTTCCTGCTGGGCCTGGATGACGACACTGCTTCGCTGTCCGGCGTGAGCCCCGAGGCGTTCACCCTGGATATCGAGAGCAAGGCGCCGCAGGCCGATGACCTGCCGGACGACTTCGACCTGTCCCTGGCGGATGACGAACCGCTACCGGCCAAGGCCGATGACAGCTTCGCCGCGCAACTGGACGAGGTGAGTGCCGAACTCGATCGTCTCTCCGCGCAGAACGACGCGCCGGAAGTGCCTGTCGCGCCGCTGGCGGAAGACAGCTTCGCGGCTGACGACCTGGATCTGCCTGGCGAAGGTGCCGACGACGAAGACGATTTCGACTTCCTGTCCGGTGCTGACGAAGCGGCCACCAAGCTTGACCTGGCGCGTGCCTATATCGACATGGGCGACACCGAAGGCGCCCGCGACATCCTCGATGAAGTCATCACCGAGGGTAACGACAACCAGCAGCAGGAAGCTCGCGAACTGCTCGGGCGTATCGCCTGAGCCGGAAGGCTCCAGATAGATGATTGAAGCAGTACCCTCAGCGGCGGCCGAATCGGCCGCCGTTGGCGTTTCCAGGATTGCCCTGGGCGTCGAATTCAAAGGCTCGCGTTATCGCGGCTGGCAGCGCCAGGAAAATGGTGTGCCGACCGTGCAGGGCGCGCTGGAAAAGGCTCTGTCCCGGGTGGCCGATCATCCGGTTTCCTTGATGTGCGCAGGGCGTACCGATGCGCTGGTGCACGCGAGTGGGCAGGTGGTGCATTTCGACACCACGGCCGAGCGCTCGCTCATCGCCTGGGTCATGGGCACCAACGCCAATCTGCCCAACGACATCAGCGTGACCTGGGCCAAGGTGATGCCAGCGCATTTCCATGCGCGCTTCACCGCCATGGCGCGGCGCTATCGCTACGTGATCTACAACGACCAGATACGCCCGGCGCACATGGCCGAGGAAGTCACCTGGAACCACCGTCCGCTGGATATCTCGCGCATGCGCGAGGCGGCCCGCGCGCTGGTCGGTACCCACGATTTCACCTCGTTCCGCGCGGTGCAGTGCCAGGCCAAGTCGGCGATCAAGACGGTGCACCACCTCGAGGTGATCGAGCACGGTCGCTTCATCGTGCTGGATGTCCGCGCCAATGCCTTCCTGCATCACATGGTGCGCAACTTTGCCGGGATGCTGATGACCATCGGCGCCGGCGAGCGCCCGGTGGAGTGGGCAGCCGAGGCGCTGGCCGCGCGCGATCGGCGCGCCAGCGGCATCACCGCGCACCCTTACGGGCTGTACCTGGTGGGCGTGGAATACCCGGAGGAGTTCGTGTTGCCCGAGCGGTATGTGGGGCCACATTTCCTTTCAAGTTTGCCGGATATCGTCGGCTGACGATGTCGGGGTCATTTGCTACCATCGATCGATCACTTGCCTGAAGGTTGCTGCATCTTGTCCGCCGTTCGCATCAAAATCTGCGGTATTACCCGAGTCGAAGATGCCCTGGCCGCCGCCGAGGCGGGGGCCGACGCCATCGGCCTGGTGTTCTACGCCAGGAGTCCGCGCGCGGTGAGCATCCAGCAGGCGCGGGCGATCGTCGCTGCGCTGCCGCCCTTCGTCAGCACGGTCGGCCTGTTCGTCGACGCCACTCGCTGCGAGCTGGGTGAAATCCTCGATGCGGTGCCGCTGGATGTCCTGCAGTTCCATGGCGACGAGACCCCTGAGGCCTGCTCCGGCTGGCATAAGCGCTATCTGAAGGCGCTGCGCGTGAAGCCGGGCGATGACGTGGCGGCGCAGATCGCACGATATCCCCAGGCCAGCGGTTTCCTGCTCGATACCTATGTGGAGGGCGTTCCTGGTGGAACCGGGCAGGCGTTCGACTGGTCGTTGGTTCCTCGGGATGTGCAGCGTCCGCTGATCCTGGCGGGTGGGCTGACCGTTGCCAACGTGGCTGACGCGATTGCCCAGGTGCGGCCTTACGCCGTGGATGTGAGCGGCGGGGTGGAGGCGAGCAAGGGCATCAAGGATGCGCAGAAGATCCGTGATTTCATCGCGCAATGTCGTTCGGCAGCGTGACGCGGAATCTTCATGTGACGACGAGCGGCCAGCCGCCGTCCACTACCCAATCGCTGCCTGCGGGTGGCGCTGGGAGTTGTCGGTGCTGGCGGTCTTGCCCGCCGGTGACCCGCATCGAGTGCTGTATCCGTGGCGACGCCTCAGGCGGCGCCTTTGTTTGCGAGGGGTTCCGGCCTTGAAGTCGGAACCGCGACGATGAATTTGCTCAGGGACACGCGCATGGCTGCACGCCGTGCCCCTGCACTGGAGACGAGAGCATGAGCAACTGGCTGGTAGACAAGCTGATCCCTTCCATCATGCGTTCCGAGGCGAAGAAGAGCTCGGTTCCGGAAGGCCTGTGGCACAAGTGCCCGTCCTGCGAAGCGGTGCTGTACCGCCCGGAGCTGGAAAAGACCCTCGACGTCTGCCCCAAGTGCGATCACCACATGCGTATCGGCGCCCGCGCGCGCATCGATATCTTCCTCGATGAGGAAGGTCGCGAGGAGCTGGGTGCCGAGCTCGAGCCGGTAGACCGCCTGAAGTTCCGCGACAGCAAGAAGTACAAGGACCGCCTGACCGCCGCGCAGAAAGACACCGGCGAAAAGGACGCGCTGATCTCCATGAGCGGCAAGCTGATGGGCCTGCCGGTCGTGGTCAGTGCGTTCGAGTTCTCCTTCATGGGCGGTTCCATGGGCTCCATCGTCGGCGAGCGCTTCGTGCGCGCCGCCAACTACGCCCTGGAAAACCGTTGCCCGATGATCTGCTTCTCCGCTTCGGGTGGTGCGCGCATGCAGGAGGCGCTGATCTCCCTGATGCAGATGGCCAAGACCTCCGCCGCGCTGGCCCGCCTGCGCGAAGAGGGCATCCCGTTCATCTCCGTGCTGACCGACCCGGTCTACGGCGGTGTATCCGCGAGCCTGGCAATGCTTGGCGACGTGATTGTCGGTGAGCCGCGTGCCCTGATCGGCTTCGCCGGCCCGCGCGTGATCGAGCAGACCGTTCGCGAGAAGCTGCCTGAAGGCTTCCAGCGCAGCGAGTTCCTGCTGGAGCACGGCGCCATCGACCTGATCATTCACCGTTCGGAAATGCGTCAGCGGCTCGCCAGCCTGCTGGCCAAGTTCACTCACACTCCAAGTACCGCGCTCGCAGGATGACCCAACGTACCCTTGCCGATTGGCTCAGCTATCTCGAACAACTCCACCCCACGGCAATCGACATGGGGCTGGATCGCTCCCGTGAAGTAGCTGGCCGGCTTGGTCTGGGGCGCCCCGCGCCCCGCGTGGTGACCGTCACCGGTACCAATGGCAAGGGTTCCACCTGCGCCTTCCTCGCCGCTCTGCTCGGCGAGCAGGGCCAGCGTGTCGGCGTCTATAGCTCGCCGCACCTGCTGCGCTACAACGAGCGCGTGCTCATCGATGGTGTCGAAGCCAGCGACGAGGCACTCTGCGAAGCCTTCGCCGCCGTCGAGGCGGCCCGAGGCGAAATCTCCCTGACCTACTTCGAGATGGGGACCCTCGCAGCCTTCTGGCTGTTCGAGCGCGCCCATCTCGATGCCTTGGTGCTGGAAGTCGGTCTGGGCGGCCGCCTGGATGCGGTCAATCTGATCGACTCCGATGTTGCCGCGGTCACCAGCATCGGCATCGACCACGCCGACTGGCTGGGCGATACCCGCGAGAGCGTGGCCTTCGAGAAGGCCGGAATCTTCCGTGCCGGCAAGCCGGCCGTCTGCGGTGACCTGGAGCCGCCGGCGCCGATCATGGAGCAGGCGCGCAAGCTCGGCTCGCCGCTGGTCCTGCGCGGCCGTGACTTCGACCTGGCGATGGGGGTGAGCGACTGGCACTGGCGCGGCCGTTCCGCTACTGGCGAGGCGCTGAGCCTGCACAATCTGCCGCTGCTCGACTTGCCGATGGAGAACGCGGCATTGGCCTTGCAGGTCTATGCCTTGCTGGACCTGCCTTGGCAGCCGGAGCAACTGGTCGCTGCGCTGCAGCGCACCCGAGTGACCGGGCGCCTCGACCGCCGCACCGTGCAATGGCACGGCGAAGAGCGCCACTTGCTGCTCGACGTCGGGCATAATCCGCACGCTGCGCAATACCTTGCCAGCCGCCTGCGTACCGCGCCGCCCAAGGGTGTGCGCCACGCAGTGTTCGGTCTGCTGGCGGACAAGGATCTCGACGGCGTACTGGAACCCGTGCTCGGCTTGGTGCAGGATTGGGCCGTCGCGCCGCTGCCCACCGGCCGCAGCCGCCCCGCCGCAGAGTTGGAAGCGGCACTGCAGGCCCGCGGGGCGCGTGTCAGTTGCCATGGCGATATCGCCGCGGCGCTGGTGGCGCAGTGCGATGCAGCGGGCACCGATGACGAGATCCTGGTGTTTGGTTCGTTCTACAGCGTGGCGGATGCCCTGGAGTGGCTCGCCAAGGCTGCTCAATAAGTAGACCTAAGGGGAGTTGTGCATGGCGTTGCTCGATAAGGGACTCAAGCAGCGGGTAGTCGGAGCGCTGGTGCTGCTGGCACTGGCGGTGATCTTCCTGCCGATGCTTTTCTCCCGCGAGGATGATGTACGCCAGGTGGTGGTCGAGGCGCCGGTGATGCCCAAACCGCCGGCCATGCCCACCGTCGAAGTGCAGCCGACTGAGGTCCCCGAGCCACAGGCTGAGGACGCGGACAATGCCGTGCCGGCAGCCGAAGCGGCTCCGGCGCAGGTGCCTTCCGCCCCCATCGCCAGTCTGCCAGCCCAGCAGGCCCCGCCCACTCAGCCCAAGGCTTCGGCCCCGCAGCCGGCTGCTCCCAAGCCGGCGCAACAACCTGCTCAGATTCAGGCCGCCGCTCCTGCGGTACCCGTGCAGCAGCCGGCGCAGCGCCTGGACAGCAATAACCTGCCGGTCAGCTGGTCGGTGCAGTTGGCCAGCCTGTCCAACCGTGCCCGCGCCGATGAGCTGCAGAAGTCCCTGCGGAGCCAGGGCTACAACGCCTACGTGCGCAGTTTTGACGGCATGAACCGCGTGTTCGTCGGTCCGGTGGTCGAGCGCGCCGAGGCGGACCGTCTGCGTGACCAGCTTGGCAAGCAGCAGAAGCTCAATGGTTTCGTGGTGCGCTTCCAGCCTGAGCGCGGCTGATCCCGGTCGTTAGCTTCTTTCAATCAGCCCCATGTCAAACTGGGGCTCTTCTAAATCGAAGGCCTCTGCTAAAATGCGGGGCCTTTCCGTTTCTGGGCCGCAACGTGGCATTTACCTGGGTCGATTGGACGATGATCGGCATCATCGTCATTTCCAGCCTGATCAGCTTGAGCCGTGGTTTCGTCAAGGAAGCCTTGTCGCTGGTCACCTGGATCGTAGCCGGTGCGGTCGCCTGGATGTTCGGCGGCGCCCTGGCCGAGCATCTCGCACCCTATATTCAGTTGCCCTCGGGGCGCGTTATCGCCGCCTGCGCTCTTCTTTTCGTCGTCACGCTGTTGCTGGGCGCACTCGTCAATTTCCTCATCAGCGAGCTGGTGCGGGTGACCGGTATGTCCGGCACCGACCGCGTGCTCGGCATGGTGTTCGGTGGCGCCCGTGGCGTGCTGCTGGTGGTTTTGCTGGTTGGCCTGCTGAGCCTTGCGCCGGTGCAACAGGATCCGTGGTGGCAGCAATCGGTGCTGATGCCGCATTTCCTGATGGTGGCCGACTGGTCGAAGAACTTCATCCTGACGTTTGCCGGGCAGTGGATGTCCGGCGTTACCATCACTCCGCCATCCGGAGTGGGGTCTTTACTGCCGGCCCAGTGACGGGCGGGCGGAGGCGACGGGTAGCCGTCGCCGCTACGGCAGGTCCGGTGGATACTGCCGAATACGGAATTGTTTTAGCCTGAAACCAACTAGGGGTTGCGTCGCATGTGTGGCATCGTCGGTATTGTGGGCAAGTCGAACGTCAATCAGGCGCTCTATGACGCGCTCACCGTTCTCCAGCATCGTGGCCAGGACGCTGCGGGGATTGTCACCTGTCAGGACGACCGTCTGTACCTGCGCAAGGACAACGGCCTGGTCCGTGACGTCTTCCAGCAGCGCCACATGCAGCGCCTGGTCGGCAAGATCGGCATCGGCCACGTGCGCTACCCGACCGCGGGCAGTTCCAGCTCCGCCGAGGCGCAGCCGTTCTACGTCAACTCGCCGTACGGCATCACCCTGGCGCACAACGGCAACCTGACCAACGTCGAGCAACTGGCCAAGGAAATCTACGAATCCGACCTGCGCCACGTGAACACCAACTCCGACTCGGAAGTGCTGCTCAACGTGTTCGCCCATGAGCTGGCCGTACGCAACAAACTGCAGCCCACCGAGGAAGACGTCTTCGCTGCCGTTGCCGGTGTACACGCACGCTGTGTGGGTGGCTACGCCGTGGTGGCGATGATCACCGGCTACGGTATCGTCGGCTTCCGCGATCCCCACGCGATCCGCCCGATCGTCTTCGGCCAGCGTCACACCGAGAACGGCGTGGAGTACATGATCGCCTCGGAAAGCGTCGCCCTGGACGTCCTCGGCTTCACCCTGATCCGCGACCTGGCGCCGGGCGAAGCGGTGTACATCACCGAAGATGGCAAGCTCTATACCCGCCAGTGCGCGGCCAACCCGCAGTACGCGCCGTGCATCTTCGAACACGTCTACCTGGCCCGCCCGGACTCCATCATCGACGGTATCTCGGTCTACAAGGCGCGCCTGCGTATGGGCGAGAAGCTGGCCGACAAGATCCTCCGTGAGCGTCCGGAGCATGATATCGACGTGGTCATCCCGATCCCGGACACCAGCCGCACCGCCGCGCTGGAGCTGGCGAACCGCCTAGGCGTGAAGTTCCGCGAAGGCTTCGTGAAGAACCGCTACATCGGCCGTACCTTCATCATGCCCGGCCAGGCCGCGCGCAAGAAATCGGTCCGCCAGAAGCTCAATGCCATCGAGCTGGAGTTCCGCGGCAAGAACGTGATGCTGGTGGACGACTCCATCGTTCGCGGCACGACCTGCAAGCAGATCATCCAGATGGCCCGCGAAGCCGGCGCGAAGAACGTCTACTTCTGCTCCGCCGCTCCGGCGGTGCGCTACCCCAACGTCTACGGCATCGACATGCCGAGCGCCCACGAGCTGATCGCACACAATCGCAGCACCGAGGAAGTCGGCGAGCTGATCGGTGCCGACTGGCTGATCTATCAGGACCTTCAGGACCTGATCGAATCCACCGAGGGCGGCAAGATCAAGATCGAACGCTTCGACTGCGCTGTGTTCAACGGTGAATACGTCACCGGCGACGTCGACGAAGCCTATCTGAACAAGATCGAGCAGGCGCGCAACGACGCGACCAAGACCAAGGGTGCCGCGGTCAGCGCCATCATCGATCTGTACAACGACTGATTCAGACACGAATAGGGAGAGCAGGGCATGGCTCAGGATTGGGAAGCCGGCCGGCTGGACAGCGACCTGGAGGGTGTCGGTTTCGACACCCTCGCAGTGCGCGCCGGGCAACGCCGCACCCCGGAGGCTGAACACGGCGAAGGCCTGTTCACCACCTCCAGCTATGTGTTCCGCAGCGCCGCTGATGCGGCTGCGCGTTTCGCCGGTGAAGTGCCGGGCAACGTCTACTCGCGCTACACCAACCCCACGGTGCGCACCTTCGAGGAGCGCATCGCCGCGCTGGAAGGGGCCGAGCAGGCGGTGGCCACGTCCACTGGCATGTCGGCCATCCTTTCGCTGGTGATGAGCCTGTGCAGCGCCGGTGATCACGTGCTGGTCTCGCGCAGCGTATTCGGCTCGACCATCAGCCTGTTCGAGAAGTACTTCAAGCGTTTCGGTATCGAGGTGGACTACCCACCGCTGAGCGACCTGAAAGCCTGGGAAGCGGCCTGCAAGCCGAACACCAAGCTGTTCTTCGTCGAGTCGCCGTCCAACCCGCTGGCCGAGTTGGTGGACATCGCCGCGCTGGCCGAGATCGCCCATGCCAAGGGCGCATTACTGGCGGTGGACAACTGCTTCTGCACCCCGGCGCTGCAGCAGCCGCTGAAGCTGGGCGCGGACGTGGTGATCCACTCGGCGACCAAGTACATCGACGGCCAGGGCCGCACCATGGGCGGCGTGGTTGCCGGTCGTCGCGCGCAGATGGAGCCCGTTGTCGGCTTCCTGCGTACCGCCGGCCCGACCCTGAGCCCGTTCAACGCCTGGATCTTCATCAAGGGTCTGGAAACCCTGCGCGTGCGCATGCAGGCCCACAGTGCCTCGGCCCAGCTGGTCGCCGAATGGCTGGAGCAGCAGCCAGGCGTGGAGCGCGTGTACTACGCAGGCCTGGCCAGTCATCCGCAGCACGAGCTGGCCAAGCGTCAGCAGAAGGGCTTCGGTGCGGTGGTGAGCTTTGAGGTGAAGGGTGACAAGGCCGCAGCCTGGCGCTGCATCGACGCCACCCGGATGATCTCCATCACCACCAACCTGGGTGACACCAAGACCACCATCGCTCATCCGGCTACCACGTCCCACGGTCGCCTGTCGCCGCTGGAGCGTGAGAACGCCGGCATCCGTGACAACCTGATTCGCGTCGCCGTGGGCCTGGAAGATGTCGATGACATCAAGGCCGACCTGGCGCGAGGCCTGGCGGCACTGTGAGTGTGATGGACGCCCTGGGCAATGGCCGAGTGGTGCTGGTCACTGGCGCCGCGCACGGCATCGGCCTGGGCATCGCTGCCTGGCTGGTCGCCGAGGGCTGGCAGGTGGTGCTGGCGGATATTGACCGCGAGCGTGGCCCGAAAGTGGCCGCGGCGTTGGGTGAGCGCGCCAGCTTCATTGCGCTGGACGTGGCCAGCGAAGGGCAGGTCGCGGCGGCCGTGGCCGAGCTGATCGGCCAGTTCGGTCGCCTCGATGCGCTGGTGAGCAACGCTGCTATCGCCCGGCCGCACAATACGGCGCTGGAAGGCCTCGGCCTCAACGAGTGGAATCGCACCCTGGCGGTGAATCTCACCGGCCCGATGCTGCTGGCCAAGCACTGTGCGCCGTATCTGCGCGCGCACAGCGGCGCCATCGTCAACATCGCATCCACCCGGGCGCATCAGTCCGAGCCGAACTCCGAAGCCTATGCGGCGAGCAAGGGCGGGCTGCTGTCGCTCACCCACGCCCTGGCCGGCAGCCTGGGGCCGGACATTCGTGTCAACGCGATTTCCCCCGGCTGGATCGACGCCCGCGACCTGCGCGAGCGCGAGGCGGAGCCGCTGACCGAACTGGACCACGATCAGCACCTGGTCGGTCGCGTCGGTACGGTGGAGGACATTGCCTCGGCAGTTGCCTGGCTGATCGGCGACAGCGCCGGCTTCGTCACCGGCCAGGAACTGGTGATCGACGGCGGCATGACGCGCAAGATGATCTACCTCGATTGAGTGTCGAGTGCAGAAGAGGAGGGCGGCCCCAGGGGCGCCCAATTTAATTCCCGGATGAATTTTTAGGGAAAAAATTAACCAGCCAGCAAACCCCCAAAAAAAAAAAA
>CBIGPF010000156.1:0-15086 GCA_966191535.1 uncultured Pseudomonas sp.
TGCCCTGCAGGACAGCGGCCAGGGCATGAGCGAGTCGACCCTGACCCACGTGTTCGACCCCTTCTTCACCACCAAGGGCATCGGCCCCAATAGCGGCCTGGGCCTGTCGATGGTCTACGGCTTCATCAAACAATCCGGCGGGCACATCCGCCTGCGCAGCGAGCCCGGCCAGGGCACCTGCGTCACACTCCATTTCCCGAGAGGAAACTCAGTGGTCAGCATTCCCGACGCCCCTACGCCCCCCAACGAACCGGCCAAGCAGCAACTGTGTGTCCTCGTCGTGGAAGACAACGACCTGGTGCGCATGCTCACCGTGGAAGTGCTGGAGGAAATCGGCTACCAGGTGCTGCAGGCCGAGGATGCCGAAGAGGCGCTGCCGATCCTGCAGGGCGACACCACCCTCGACCTGCTGCTCACCGATGTCGGCCTGCCGGGCATGAACGGCGAGGAACTGGCCGTGGCCGCGCGCGAAGCGCGGCCGGAGCTGCCGATCCTGTTCGCCACCGGCTTCGCCGAGATCGTCCATATCGACGGCAGCGAGCTGGCTACGCGCATGTCGATGATCGCCAAGCCGTTCTCCATCGACGCGCTGCGCGACAAGGTCAACGGCATGCTGGGGCGCCGAGACGCCTGATCAGCTGCTCACCAGCAGGCTCAACGCCGCGCGCAGCTTGCCCGGCTTCACCGGTTTGTTCAGCAGCGGCATTCCCAGCCGCTGCAGGGCACGACGGCAGTCGTCGCTGCGGTCCGCCGTGATCATCACTGCCGGCAGCTCGCGACGGAAATGCTCGCGCAGCCCGCGCACCGCCTCGCATCCAGTGCGACCGTGGTCGAGGTGGTAATCCGCCAGGATCACCTCCGGCGCCTTGCCGTCCAGCGTCCTCAGCGCCTCCTCGTAGCTGGTCGCGACCAGCACCTCGCAGCCCCACTGCCCGAGCAGTGCAGCCATGCTGAGAAGGATGGCTTCCTCGTTGTCGATCACCAGCAGCCGGCGGCCCGGCAGCGGGTCGCCGGTGACCGGGCGCGGGCCGTTCTCGACCGGCCCGGCTTGCGGCAAGTCACGCACCAGCGGCACGTCGATGGCGAACACCGATCCGCGCCCCGGCACCGAGCGCACCTGGACACGGCAACCCAGGATGCCGGCGATGCGATCGACGATCGCCAGCCCCAGCCCGACGCCCCGACGGTCCGCGGCGCGACCGGTATCCAGCTGGTTGAATTCGAGGAAGATCGCTTCAAGCTGGTCCGCCGGAATGCCCCGTCCGGTGTCCCAGACTTCCACCCGAACGCTCTCGCCACGTCGCCGCGCCGCCAGCATCACGCTGCCGCGCTCGGTGTAGCGGCAGGCATTGCTGAGGAAATTGCGCAGGATGCGTGACAGCAGCCGGTGATCGGTGCGCACCGCCAGCGCCGGAATCCGTGAACGCAGGCGCAGACCAGCGGCGCGGGCGACTTCGTCGAACTCCGAGACCAGCGGACCGAGCAGCTCGCCCAGGGGGTGTACGTCAAGGTCCGGGCGAATCGCGCTCTGGTCCAGGCGGGCGATTTCCAGCAGGTCGGTGAGCAGGTCCTCGGCGCCTTCCAGCGCCTGGTGAGTGCGCTCCACCAGCACCTGCTCGGCCCCCGGCAGCGCGCGTTCGCGCAGGGTGGAAACCAGCAGGCGCGCGGCATTCAGCGGTTGCAGGAGGTCGTGGCTGGCGGCAGCCAGGTACTTGTCCTTGCTGTTGTTGGCCGCTTCGGCGGCATCGCGCGCCTCGCGCAGCTGCTGGTTCAACCCCTCCAGCTCACGGGTGCGCTCGGCGACGCGCTGCTCCAGCTCCTCGTTGAGACTCTGCAGGCGCTGCTGGGCCTGGACGCGCTCGGTGATGTCGGCGACGAAACCTTCCACCAGTCCGTCTTCGTCAGGCTTGATCAGCAGGTTCATGAGAACGATGACGTGGCTGCCATCGCGACGGTACAGGCGCGTCTCGTAACCGAACAGGCCGTCGCGCTCGCGCAGCAGGGCGCGGATCCGGCGCATCTCCGCCTCGCCGCCGACGAACAGTTGGCTGGCCATGTCCTGCAGGTTCCACAGCACCTGCTGCGGATCGTCGTAGCCGAGCATCCGCGCCAACGCCGGGTTGGCCGCGCGCAGCCCCTGGCTCAGGCTGGCCTGGAAAATGCCGTGGACGGCGTGCTCGAACAGCCATTTGTAGCGATTTCGCTCGGCTTCCAGCTCGTCCAGTCGCGCCACCAGTTCGGGGTAGTGGCTCTTGCGCGCGGAATGGCTGCCCAGGCCGAGCAGCCCGGCAAGGGCCTGTTGCTGCTGCTCGTCAGAGGGCCTCGCCATACACCACCTCGACATCACGCTGGTTGGACTCGCGCGGGTTGGTGAGGATGCACGGGTCCTGCATCGCATGGCGCGAGAGGAAGGGAATATCGGAACTGCCCACGCCGTGCAGGCCGAGGCTTTCATGGAAGCCCACGGCGTTCTTCAGGGCGATCAGGTGTTCCACCAGGCGCTGGCGGATCTGGGCGTGGTTCATGCCGCGACAGTCGATGCCGAAGGTTTCGGCAATGACCTTGAAGCGCTCCGGCGCCGCGCTGTAGTTGAAGGCCACCACGTGCTCGACCAGCACGGCGTTACACAGCCCGTGCGGCAGGTCGAGGTAGCCGCCCAGGCTGTGGGACATGGCGTGCACCGCCCCGAGGATCGCGTTGGAGAACGCCAGCCCGGCCTGCATGCTGCCCAGCATGATCTTCTCGCGCAGGGCGATGTCCGCCGGATTGGCGATCATCTGCACCAGGTTGCCGTCGATCAGCCGCATGGCCTCCAGCGCGTGGGGATCGGTGAGCGGCCCGTGGCCGGTGGAGACGAAGGCCTCGATGGCATGCACCAGGGCGTCGATGCCGGTGCAGGCGGAGAGGAACGGGTCCATGGTCAGGGTGGTTTCCGGGTCGATCAGCGACACGTCGGGCACCACCGCCTTGCTGACGATGGAGAACTTCATCCGCTCGTCCTGGTTGGAGATGATCACGAACTGCGAGACATCCGCCGAGGTGCCGGCAGTGGTCGGGATCAGGATCAGCGGCGGGCTGGGCACGCGCAGGGTATCCACGCCCTCGAACTCGAGGATGTTGCGGCCGTGGGCGGCGACGATGCCAATGCCCTTGGCGCAGTCCATCGGACTGCCACCGCCGACCGCGACGATCACATTGCAACCTTCGCTGCGGTAGACATCGGCGCCGCGCATGACTTCCTCGACACGCGGATTGGGCGAGACATCGGTATAGCGGCAGTAGGGAATGTCCTGGGCGGCCAGGCTGGCTTCGATGTCGGCGACCCAGCCGGCGGCAACGACACCGGGGTCCGACACGACCAGCACCTTGCGGGCGCCGAAGGTTTTCACGTAATTGGCGACATTGTGCCGGCATCCGGCACCGAAAATGATCTCTGGCGAGACGAACTTGCGCAGTTGGCTGAGCTCGTGAGGCATCGTGGGCTCTATCGTTATTGTTATGGGATATTTCCGGCAGCCTACTGTATCCGTCAGGTATTGCAATGCGACCTTGGCAGACGGTCAGGAGCCCCGGTTCAACCCGCCAGAAGCGCCTGGTAGAAGCGCCACTCCGCCTCCAGCGCATGGGCCAGGTTGGCGGCCTGGCGGAACCCATGCCGTTCCCCGGCATAACGGTGTACTTCCACCGGCACGCCGCGCCGGCGCAGGCGCTCGACCATGGCATCGGTCTGCGCCGGGACCACCACCGCATCCAGTTCGCCCTGGAAGAAGATCACCGGCGCATGGATGTGCTCGGCCTGCAGCACAGGCGTGCGCTCACGGTAGCGCTCGGCGTCCTGTTGCGGGTCGCCGATCAGCCAGTCCAGGTAATCCGCCTCGAACTTGTGGGTCACCCGCGCCAGCGCCTGCGGGTCGCTCACCCCGTAGAGACTGGCGCCGCCGCGCAGGCCCGGCAGCCGCGCCAGGGCCATCAGGGCGCTGTAGCCACCGGCACTGGCGCCCCGCACGAACACCCGTTGGCGGTCGATGCGACCGGCCTTGGCGAGGCAGTCCAGCGCCGCGCCGATGTCCTCCACTTCCACCTGTCCCCAGCCCAGGTGCAGGCGTTCGCGATAGGCACGACCATAGCCGCTGCTGCCGCGGTAGTTGATGTCGGCGACGGCGAAGCCACGGCGCGTCCAGAACTGGATGCGCCCGTCGAACACCGGGTAGCTGGCCGACGTCGGCCCGCCATGCAGGAACACCACCAGCGGCGGCGCAGGGTCGCCCGCGCGGGGCGGATAGAAGAACCCATGCCCGCACTCGTCCCCGCCCACCGGGTAGCGGAAGGCCTCGCCACGGGACAGCTCGCTCTCGGGCAGCGGCTTCTCGCCACCGGCCAGCACCTGGGTCGAGCCATCCACCCGGCGGATCGCCAGCAGCGTCGGCAGTCGATCCGGCGCGGCGGCGATGCAATAGAAATGGCGTTCATCCGCCGCCAGCGCGCGAAAACGGCTGTACTCCGGTGCGAGCCGGTGCTGCCTGCCACGCTCGTCGTACACCACCAGCAGGCCGCAGCCATCCACGTAATGGGTTGCCAGCAGCTTGCCGCCCGCCAGCGGCAGGAAGGTACGCCCACCCAGTTGCCACGGCGCGCCGGCGTGGTCGGCCGCCGCGCAAGGCAAGGTGACGTGGCCTTCGTGGCAGGGCTGCCAGTAGCCGTCGCCATCGCTCAGCCAATGCAGGCGACCGTCCTCGGCGAAACGCGGCTGCTGGATGGACTCATGGCGGGTCTGTCCGGCCAGGCAGCGCTGCTCACCCGCGAAGGACTCGCATAGCCGCGTGCGCGTCCAGGGTTGGTGCGGGCGATCCCATTCCACCCAGGCGATGCGTTCGGCACTGCCGTCCGCCACCGGGGACGCATAGAAATCCGCGCCCGACGCGATCACTCGGCGCCGGCCATCGGCGTCGAGGCGGACGATGCGGTGAGTCACACCGCCGCTGCCGTTCTCCTCCTCCACGGCGAGTATCGCGTTCCACGCCGGCACGTAGTGCAGGTCGCCATAACGGCAATCATCGCGGTGGGTGAGCGGCCTGGACACGCCGCCCAATCGCAGCCAGTGAACCTGCTGGTCGCCCTCTTCCACCCAGGCCACACCGTCGGCCGTGGCGCAGCAGGAGCCGCCGCCATACTCGTAGACACGGCTGCGCACCGAGGCGCCGGGCGGGGTCAGCTCGACACTCTGACCTTCACGCCGGAGGAACAGCCGGCAGCGCGCACTGGCAGGATCGAACGCAGCCCACAGCAGCCCGCCGTGCGCCACGTGCAGCTCGGCAAAGTCCCCCGCGGCGGCTACCGCGCGCTCGGCGCTCCAGTCGCTGCGGTCCATCCTCATGCCTTGCAGATCAATTGCGACGCCCGCTCGTTGCGCAGTGTCAGCGCACTGAGCGGAGCGGCCGCTACTTCCGCCTCGCGGCGGGCGTCGACGATGAGATCGTGGTGACCCGACTTGGCGCACCCCGGGTCGGCGGCCTCGGCGTCGCCGGTGAGCATGAAGGCCTGGCAGCGACAGCCACCGAAGTCGCGCGCCTTCTCATCGCAGGAACGACACGGCTCGGGCATCCACGCGTCGCCGCGGAAGCGGTTGAAGCCAAAGGATTCGTACCAGATGTGCTGCAGGCTGTGCTCGCGCACGTTGGGGAATCTCACCGGCAGTTGCCGCGCACTGTGGCACGGTAGCGCGGTGCCGTCCGGAGTGACATCGAGGAACACGCTGCCCCAGCCGCCCATGCAGGCCTTGGGGCGCTCCTCGTAGTAGTCGGGCACCACGAAGATCAGCTTGCACGGGTTGCCTTCGGCGGCCAGGCGCTCGCGGTACTGCGCGGTGATCCGCTCGGCCCGTTGCAGTTGCTCACGGGTCGGCAGCAGGCCGGCACGGTTCAGCTCCGCCCAGCCGTAGAACTGGCAGGTGGCAAGCTCGACGAAGTCGGCCTCCAGCTCGATGCACAGCTCGATGATGCGGTCGATGCTGTCGATGTTGTGCCGGTGGGTGACGAAGTTCAGCACCATCGGATAGCCGTGCGCCTTCACTGCGCGGGCCATGGCGAGCTTCTGGGCAAAGGCCTTGCGCGAGCCGGCGAGCAGGTTGTTCACCTCTTCGTCGGCGGCCTGGAAGCTGATCTGGATATGGTCCAGGCCAGCATCGGCGAACTCCTTCAGGCGCTTCTCGTTGAGCCCGATACCAGAGGTGATCAGGTTGGTGTAGAAGCCCAGCCCGCGTGCAGCGGCGATCAGCTCGGCGAGGTCCTGTCGCACCAGCGGCTCGCCGCCGGAGAAGCCCAGCTGCGCCGCGCCCATTTCGCGCGCCTGGCGGAACACCTCGATCCATTGCGCGGTACTCAGCTCCTCGCCACCCTTGGCGAAGTCCAGTGGGTTGGAGCAGTACGGGCACTGCAGCGGGCAACGGTAGGTCAGCTCGGCCAGCAGCCAGAGCGGCGGGCCCACCGGCGCTTCAGCGCAGCTCGATCCAGAATTGGGCATGGGCCACCTCGAGGAATGCCAGGATGTCTTCGTCGATGCCCGGCACGCCGGGGAAATCGGCACGCAGGCCGTCGATGATGCCGGCGACGTCGCGCTGGCCATCGACGCGGTCGAGGATCGCCCCGGCGCTATCGTTGAGCTTCACCATCCCTTCAGGATAGAGCAGCACGTGGCAACCCTGGGCCGGTTCGAACTGCAGGCGGAAACCCCGGCGCAGCGCCGGGATGCTGTCCAGCGAAGGCAGACTCATCACAGCAACCCCCTGTGCCATACGCGCTCGGTCGTGACCGTGTGGTACGGCGGGCGCTCCAGTTCATAGGCCATGCTCATCGCGTCGAGCATGCTCCAGAGCACGTCGAGCTTGAATTGCAGGATCTCCAGCATGCGCTCCTGGGCCTCGCGGGTGCGGTAGTGCTCCAGGGTGATGCGCAGGCCGTGCTCGACATCGCGGCGCGCCTGCGACAGGCGCTTGCGGAAGTAGTCGTAGCCGGTGGCATCGATCCACGGGTAGTGCTGCGGCCAGCTGTCCAGGCGCGACTGGTGGATCTGCGGGGCGAACAGCTCGGTCAGCGAGCTGCTGGCCGCTTCCTGCCAGCTGGCACGGCGGGCGAAGTTGACGTAGGCGTCCACCGCGAAGCGAACACCAGGCAGTACCAGTTCCTGGGACAGCACCTGCTCGCGATCCAGCCCCACGGATTCGGCCAGGCGCAGCCAGGCCTCGATGCCGCCTTCTTCGCCGGGCGCGCCGTCGTGGTCGAGGATGCGCTGCAGCCATTCGCGGCGCACGTCGCGGTCCGGGCAGTTGGCGAGGATCGCCGCATCCTTGAGCGGGATGTTCACCTGGTAGTAGAAGCGGTTCGCCACCCAGCCCTGGATCTGCTCGCGGGTCGCGCGGCCTTCGTACATGGCCACGTGGTACGGGTGGAAGATGTGGTAGCAGGCGCCCTTGGCGAGCAGCGCCTGCTCGAATTCGGCGGGGCTCATGGCTTCGCGGGTCATCGCGAGGTTCCTTCTGGAAAAAGAGCCATTAAAGGAAAATCCCCATCCCGTCGAATGCCACCTCGATGCCGCGCGCGTCCAGTTCGGCGCGTTCGGGCGAGGCGATGTCGAGAATGGGATTGGTGTTGTTGATGTGGATGAGCACCTTGCGCGGGCCGTCGATGCCGTCGAGCACCTCGATCATCCCGCCCGGCCCGCTCTGGGCCAGGTGGCCCATTTCGCTGCCGAGCTTGTCGCCTACCTCGCAGACGCGCATCTCGTCGTCGCGCCAGAGCGTGCCGTCCACCAGCAGGCAGTCGGCACGGCGCATCCACGCCAGCAGGCCGTCGTCCACCTGGCCCAGGCCTGGCGCGTAGAACAGCGTGCCGCCGGTAGTCAGGTCCTCGATGAACAGGCCGATGTTGTCCCCCGGATGCGGGTTGCCACGGTGCGGCGAATACGGCGGCGCACTGCTGCGCAAGGCAATGGCGGTCAGGCGCAGGCCCGGGCAGGCCGGGATGACGAAGGGCTCGGCATCCAGCTCGATGAGGTTGTGCTTCAGCCCGCCGTTCCAGTGCGACAGCATGGGGAACAGCGGGAATCCGGTGGAAAGATCCTGGTGGACCATCTCCGTGCACCAGACTTCATGCGGGCAGCCTTCACGCAGGCTGAGCAGGCCGGTGGTGTGGTCGATCTGGCTGTCCAGCAGGACCACGGCGGCAATCGCCGAATCGCGCAGGCGCCGCGCCGGTTGCAGCGCCGGGAAGGACGCCAGCTGGGCGCGGATATCGGGCGAGGCGTTACAGAGAATCCAGTTCACGCCGTCGTCGGACAGCGCGATGGACGATTGGCTGCGTGGCTGCGCGATCACGCTGCCGTCGCGGACGCCGCGGCAGTTGCGGCAATTGCAGTTCCACTGGGGAAAGCCGCCACCGGCGGCCGACCCGAGAATTCGGATGTGCATGGCAGTGCCCCGTGGGCAGGGGCCCCGGCGGACCGGGGCCGAGTGGATCAGCGGTTGGCGAAGTACAGGGTCACTTCGAAGCCAAGGCGCAGGTCGGTGAAGCTAGGCTTGGTCCACATGGGTCTGTCCTCTATTTTTTTGTTAGGCAAGGTGCCGGCAGGACCGGCAAGTCGAGTTAAACACCAGGGTCAGGCGCTCCGAATGATACTTTCGAAGGAGATTCCCCCCTGATTTGGTAGCGGGCTCGCGACAGCTGTCGCGCCCCGCCGCTACAACTGTCCCATCGCTGCGACAGCCGTTGCCCGGTTGCGCCCGCGCCCTCTGGCGACGGACGGTCTGGCGCGGGGCTGGGCGCCCCGCACGGTGTATTTCGGCACAGCCCTTGCTCAGGCTCTCGTCGCCCGTGACCGACCGGTCTAGACTGACCAGCCCTGAGAACACCCTTCCCAGGAACGCTCCCAGACGGAGCCGGTCCCATACAAAAACAACGCGCCGCAGTCCGACTGACGGCCGCCGGGAGTGACCATGCACCCGCAATCCCTGGAAAACTGCCCGAACGACCTTGCCGCCTTCATCGCCGATCACTTCGGCGAGCGTGACATCCAGCCCGAGGGCGCCATCGCGCGCTCCTGGTACCGCAGCGTGATGGAGCACCATCTCGACCCCCGCGCGCGAGCGGAAAAACACATCCTCACCGCCGGGGAAATCCGCGAACACCAGGGCCTGCACCAGGACTACCTGGCCATCGCCAGCCAGGGCGTCACCGGTCTCGCCCGACGCGTACTGCCGGCGGGCTTCGCGGTGCTGCTCAGCGACGAGCGCGGCATCACCCTCGATGCACGCCTGCCCAGCGAACGTGATCGCTACACCCAGGCCGGGCTGATCGTCGGCGCGCGCTGGGACGAGTCCATCGCCGGCACCAACGGCATCGGCACCGCGCTGGCCGCCGGCGAAGCGCTGACCATCCATCGCCAGGAGCACTTCCTGGTGAGCAATTTCCGCCTGAGCTGCTCGGTGGCGCCGATCTTCGACGCCCAGCACCGCCTGCGCGGCTGCCTGAACGCCACCTGCCTGTACAACGACGGGCCCAAGGATGCGCAGTACCTGACCCTGCAACTGGTGATCCTGTATGCCCGGCTGATCGAGAACGCCAGCTTCCGCCAGCGCTATCGCGACCGCCTGACCCTCTCGGTGAAGGCCCGCGATGAAGTGTCGGACCTGGCCAACGAGCAGTTGATCGCCCTCGACGAACAGGGCCGGGTGATCGGCGGCAACCACGCCGCCTTCACCGCCTGCCGCGGCGAACTGCTGGGCAGCCGCATCGAGCAGCTGCTGGAAGCGGACGTCGACCAGTTGCTCGACCTGAGCAAGGGCGGCGCACGGGGTATCCGCCTGCGCACCCTGGCCGACCACGCGCTGGTGGACGTGGGCCTGCGCACGCCGGCCAGCCCGCCACGCCGCGGCACGCCGACCACCACCGCCGTGAAAAGCCCGGAGCACCCCGATCTCGCCCGCCTCGCCGGCGCCGACCCGCGCCTGCAGGACGGCGTGCGCAAGCTGCGCAAGGTGCTCGACAAGGGCATCTCCATCCTGGTCACCGGCGAGACCGGCACTGGCAAGGAAGCCTTCGCCCGCGCCATCCACCAGGCCAGCGCACGCCACGCCGGCCCTTTCGTCGCGCTGAACTGCGCGGCGATTCCGGAAAGCCTGATCGAGAGCGAACTCTTCGGCTACCGCGGCGGCAGCTTCACCGGCGCCAGCAAGAAAGGCATGAAAGGCAAGCTGGAGCTGGCCAACGGCGGCACCCTGTTCCTCGACGAGATCGGCGACATGCCGGCGCACCTGCAGACGCGCCTGCTGCGTGTGCTGGCCGAGCGCGAAATCCTCCCGCTGGGCGCCGAAGCACCGGTGGCGCTGGACGTGCAGGTCGTTTCCGCGACCCACCAGAACCTGGCCGAGATGATCCGCGCCAAGGGCTTCCGCGAGGACCTTTTCTACCGCCTCGCCGGCATGATCCTGCAACTTCCAGCACTGCGCGAACGCTCCGACCGCGAAGCGCTGATCGACAGCCTCCTGGCGGGCCTGGGTGGCACGTTGCACCTCGACGCCGCCGTGCGTGAGCGGCTGCGCGGCCATCCGTGGCCGGGCAACATCCGCCAGTTGCTGAACTGTCTGCGCTACGCCGCCGCCCTCGCCGAGGATGGCCGCATCGATCTGGACTGCCTGCCGATGGAGTTGCATCAGGTTGCTCCGGCCGGCGCTGCCGAAGCACCGCAGACAGCAGCCACGACCGCCCTCGCCGCCCGCCTGGACGACGACGAAGCCCGCCACCTGCTCGCGGTGCTGCGCGAGCGGCAGTGGAACATCAGTGCGGTGGCGGAACAGTTCGGCATTGCCCGGTCGACCCTGTATCGGAAGATGAAGAAGCACGGCATCGTGCAGCCCAACGCGCTGTATTGATCCTTTCCCTTTTCCCTGCGCCCGCTCGTTGCCGGCATGCCCCGCACTCAATTAGGAGCGCGCCATGCCCGCGACAGCCCTTGCGCGGCAACCTCCTGCGCAAGGCACGCATCCAGGCGCAGGGAAAAAGGAGCGAGCCTCACCTGGCAAGGAAGGCCCGCCCAATCAAAACGGTGATGTGTTTACGAGTACGGCGTTCCCTTTCCCAGGGAGCTCCGTGCACGTCCTGACACCCTCTCCCCAGCCCTCTCCCTGAAGGGAGAGGGCGTATTCGAGTGAAGCGTTCCGTCCGTACACTCCTGACACATCGGGATCAGGAATAAACCGAGGTCGAGTCCGACGCCGATCCAGTCCCCTCTTCCTTCGCAGCGGGGCGTGCAGCCAGGGTGAGGGAGAGGGGCTCTTGCAGGCAGGCACACCAGCCTGCAAGAAGCTCCGTAACGTCACTCCTGCGCGTAAACCACATGCGTATGGGTGTACTCGTACAACCCATGCTTGCCATCCGCGCCGCCGATGCCGGACTTGCGGGTACCGGCATGGAAGCCCTGCATCGCTTCGAAGTTCTCGCGGTTGATGTAGGTCTCGCCGAAGTCCAGCTCGCGGCTGGCCTTGAGCGCGGCGCTCAGGTTGCGGGTGTAGATCGACGAGGTCAGGCCATAGTCGCTGTCATTGGCCAGAGCGATGGCTTCGTCGAGGTCGTCCACCACCTGGATCGGCAGTACCGGGCCGAAGATCTCCTTGCGCATGATCTCCATGTCGCCCTTGCAGCCGGCGAGCACGGTGGGCTGGTAGTGGAAGCCCTTGCCAAGGTCGGCGACGGCGCCGCCGGTGATGATCTGGGCGCCCTCCCCGGTTGCCGTGCGGACCATCTGCGCGACCTTGTCCAGGCCGATCCGGTTGACCAGCGGGCCCATGTCCAGGTCGGCCTGCACGTTCGGGTCGCCAAAGCGGGTGGCAGCCATGGCGGCGGCGATCTTCTCGATGAACTGGTCGGCCACCTGGCGCTGCACGTAGACGCGCTCGGCGCAGTTGCACACCTGCCCGGTGTTGATCACCCGCGAGGCCTTGATGGCGTTCACCGCCAGCTCCAGGTCGGCGTCGGCCAGGACGATGGCCGGCGCCTTGCCGCCCAGCTCCAGGTTCAGTTTGGTGATGTTCGGCGCGGCTGCGGCCATGATCCGCGAGCCGGTGGCAACGCTGCCGGTGAAGCTGATCAGGTCCACCCCGGCATGGCTGGTCAGTGCGCTGCCGGCGCTGGCCCCGGTGCCGCCGACGACGTTGAAGACGCCAGTGGGCAGGTCGGTTTCCGCCACCAGGCGGGCGAACTCGAAGCAGTTGATCGGGGTTTCTTCACTGGGCTTGATGACGATGGTGTTGCCGGTCAGCAGCGCCGGCGCCATCTTCCGCGCGATGAGGAAGAACGGGAAGTTCCACGGCAGGATGCCCGCCACCACGCCCACCGGTTTGCGCAGCAGGAAGATGTGCTCGCCGGCGCGGTCGCTGGTCAGCACTTCACCTTCCAGGCGACGCGCCCACTCGGCCATGTAGTCGAGGTAGTCGGCGGTGAAGTTCACTTCCACTTCCGCCAGCGCGCCCACCTTGCCCTGCTCGGCGGTGATGATCTTCGCCAGGCGCGGCGCGTTTGCACGGACCTTCTCGGCGATCCTGCGCAGGTAACCGGCGCGCTCGATGGCCGGCTTCGCCGCCCAGGCTTTCTGCGCCTTGCGGGCGGCACCGATGGCGCTGTCCACCTGGGCCGCGCTGGCCTCGGGGATGCGCGCCAGCAGCTCGCCGTTGGCCGGGTTGTGCACCTCGATCAACGGCTCGCCGGCGACGAAGCGGTTGTCGATGTAGTGCTGGTAGGTCGTCACGTCAGTCATGAGTCGGTCTCCTGTAAGACGGTCACTTGGCGGCAGTCTTCTGCGCGCCGGCCAGTTGTTCCTTGAGGTCGTAGGCACGCTTGATCAGGTACTGGTGGACGGCCTCGGCCTGCTGCAGGTCGAGGTGACCCTGGAACGACGGCATGCCGTCGGGGATGCGTCCGCCGTAGATGATGCCGAGGAAGCGCTGGTGGTTTTCCGCGCTGAGGGTGCGCAGGTCGGGGACCACGCCGCCGCTGATGGCGTTGATGCCGTGGCACTGCGAGCAACTGGAGTTGAACAGCTCGCGGCCCTGGTCGATCTGTGCGGTGGTGCCGGTCAGCGCTGGCGGCTCGGGCTTGCGGTCGGCCCACTTGTAGTTGATGTCCGGCAGCTTGGCGGTGCCGCCCAGCTTGTAGGTCAGCACCTGGGCATTGGGCTTCACGCCTGCGCGCAGCGACAGGGCACCGGCGAAGGTGGAGAAGGCGCCGCCCCAGCCGGCCATGAAGGTCACGTACTGCTCGCCGTCCACCTCATAGGTGATGGGCGCGGCCATCACGCCGGTGTTGGCCGGGGATTCCCAGAGCTTCTTGCCGTTCTCGGCGGCGTAGGCCACCACGCGGCCGTCGGCGGTGCCTTCGAATACCAGGTTGCCGGCGGTGCTCAGAGTGCCACCGTTGAAGATGGTGCTGTAGGGCACTTCCCAGCGCTTTTCCTGCTTCACCGGGTCCCAGGCGATCAGCTTGCCGGTCCAGGTATCGGCGATCTTGCGCAGGCCTTCGGGGTCCTCCGGCATCATCCCGGTGTTGACGTCGAGCTGGTAGATGCTCTTGAACTTGGAGCGCGGCGGCGCGCCGTCGACGTCCTGGTAGTAGGCCGACATGATGTGTGCCGGGATGTAGACCAGGCCGGTGTTGGGGTTCCAGGACATCGGCTGCCAGTCGTGGGCGCCCCAGAAGGCCGGCTGGATGATGCGGGCCTTCTTCTCCGGGTCCTTCCAGTAGTCGGACACCTTCTCGTTGCGGATCGGCCGGCCGGTCTTGAGGTCAACACCGGTGGCCCAGTTGATCGGCACGATGTTGTTGGCCGAGAGCAACTCGCCCGTCTCGCGGTCGATGACGTAGAAGAAGCCGTTCTTCGGCGCCTGCATCAGCACCTTGCGTTGCTTGCCGTTGATCTCCATGTCCACCAGCATGATGTGCGCGGTGGCGGTGAAGTCCCAGGCGTCGCCCGGCGTGGTCTGGTAGTGCCAGACGTACTCGCCGTTGTCGGGGTTGATCGCGACGATGGACGAGAGGAACAGGTTGTCGCCCTTGCCTTCGCTGCGGATACGCGGGTTCCACGAGGAGCCGTTGCCGACGCCGATGTACAGCAGGTTCAGCTCGGGGTCGTAGGACATGGAGTCCCACACGGTGCCACCACCGCCCTGCTTGTGGAAGTTGTCGCCGAACCAGGTCTTGGCGGCGATTTCCATGCCCTTGCCCTTCGGCATTTCCTTGGGGTCCCCGGGCACGGTGAAGAAGCGCCAGTCCTGCTTGCCGGTCTCGGCATCGTAGGCGGTGATGTAGCCGCGCACGCCGAACTCGGCACCACCGTTGCCGATGATCACCTTGCCTTTCACGATGCGCGGCGCGCCGGTGATGGTGATGCTGCGCGACGGATCGGTCCGGGTATCGACGCTCCAGACGCGTTTGCCGGTCTTGGCGTCGATGGCTTCCAGGCGGCCGTCGAGCACGCCGACGTAGACCTTGCCCTTCCACACCGCCACGCCGCGGTTCACTGCGTCGCAGCAGGCTTCGCCGGCACGGCTGCGGTCGGATTGCGGGTCGTACTTCCACAGCAGCTTGCCGGTACGGGCGTCCAGCGCGTAGACCATGGAGAACGGCCCGGTGGTGTACATCACGCCGTCCACCACGATGGGCGTGGCTTCCACGCCGCGGTCGATGTCCAGCTTGTAGCTCCAGGCCAGGCCCAGGCCGCCGACGTTGCTCTGGTCGATCTGCTTGAGCGGACTGTAGCGCTGCTCGTCGTAGGTGCGGCCGGTGGCCATCCAGTTACCGGGTTCCTTGTCGGCGGCAGCGATGCGCTTGCCATCGACGTCAGCCGGGACTTCAGCAGCGTGGAGATTCGGGGACAGACCGGCCATCAGCAGCGAGGCGGTCAGCAGGGAATGACGCAGGGCGGGTTGCAGGCGAACGGAAGGCACGTGCAGGCCAATCGATCTCATGGAGGTTCTCCGATTCTTGTTGGTGCCGCGGATCGATCGCCGCGGCTTGGAAGGCTCAGAGCAACCGCTGTGCCAGGGT
>CBIGPF010000157.1:0-15066 GCA_966191535.1 uncultured Pseudomonas sp.
GTATGAAATTATTATTGGTAATCAGAATTTGCCTGTGCTCGCTGAGTCGGGGAGAGTGGTTTACCGAAGAAGGGAATAGCTAAGCTGCAAAAGGTACAAGTGAGGCAGCTACTCAGATACCCGGACGGGTGCAGTCTCGTATAAATATTGCCAATGACCGTACTGCAACCACTCCTCTGTGAGTAAGAGAAAAGGGGACAGATTTATTTTTCTACTCTAAAACTGTCTGGTGAGTCGGGATTAGAGTAAAGAAAATAAATCTGTCACCTTTTTACTTGGAAGGCGGATCAAAAATTACGCTTAGAGATTTCTCCACGTCTTCTCAACAAACAGGCGCCAGCTGGACTATTGATATCATGGATAAGGAAATTAATGGTGGTCGAACTGTGGAGATTAAGTTCAAGTGATTGAGTCTATTTACAAGGCTGTATTGAAGAGTGCGTTTGGGCTTTCAATGGGTGTCATATGGCAGCATATGGCGGTTGAGTTGTCTGGCGTGTCTGTCGATTACAAAAAACGAGCTGAGACTTTCTTTTCTCTTGTTGAGTGGCTCATGTCAGAGGGACATCTGAAGCTAGCACATGATGGTGTATTCCTTCAGGGCAGCATCCAAGATCAGTTGGCTGTTCTTAAAGGAACGTGGCCTGACAATCCTGGCGAGGATGATCTTGATGGGTTCGGTTTTTGGTTTTTAACTGAAGCCCCTGCCGGAGCGGTTTGGATAGACTCCGATGGGACGGAGTTCTGGACATAGCTCTATAAGTGTTGTTGCTGCAAAAGGGACTGAGACGAAAATGGGGATAGATTTATTTTTCTACTCTAAAGCTGGCTGGCGAGTCGGGATTGGAGTATAGAAAATAAATCTGTCCCCTTTTTTCGTGCAGGATGGAAAGACTATTCAGCTAGATAAAACTGCAATTAATAATCTTTTGGGGAGGTAGGTTGTGTCTAAGTTCTTGTGCAGGTGTTCGCATGTGATTAGCCTGATTAGCTCGCCCACTAAGGATCAATTTACACTTGTACCAAATGCGCTTCTATATGAACTTGCGGAGCGGGCCAATAAAGAAAAGGTGCCGTTTGATGATTTTTTTGAACGGATAGATTCAGTAAGCAAAGATGTTCTCCGATGCCCTTCATGTGGTCGAATTTGGATCAGAGACGGCGAGGGGCCGGAGTACTGGTCATATCTAGCAGAGAAGGAATAAAAATAACCCCAGCCACCGAGTTGGACTGAAAAGGGGACAGATTTATTTTTCTACTCTAAAACTGGCCGGCGAGTCGGGATTAGAGTACAGAAAATAAATCTGTACCCTTTTTCTTACTCTTTTTCTTACTCTTTTTCTTACTCTGACATATCGATGAGGACCCATGGCTCTCAGATTCTTCTGGTCGGATGAAAACCATGGGCGTGAGCCCGCCTGCAGCTCCTACGTCCTGACGGACGATGGTGTGGATATCCTCGCTTGTCTGCTGATGGACGATGGCGGTCAGGGCTACGAGTTCAGCGCGCCTTGGGTGAAGGAAGGTTTGGCGAGAGTCCGGCATGTAAGGTCGGGCGTTGTCGACCGCCTCGATTGGAGCCGTGACGCCTGGGGGGCCACGTTGACCGTTGAGCGCGTCACCCTTCGCTCGCTGTATGACGAACGCTGTCGCGCGACGGTCGGGCTCGACGAGTTTGAATGCGCCCTGACGGCCTGGCTGGTATTCATTTCCGAGCAATAAGGGGCTCATCGCTCGGCGTCCTATTCAGTGCCTCGTGACCTAGACTGGCACTTTTCCCCACAGGAGAGCCGCCATGACCACCGCCACGCCCTTCCTCATGTTCCAGGGCGGCGTCGCGCAGGCGGCGCTGGATTTGTATCTCGCTACTTTTCCCAACTCCCGCGTCGTGCACGTGGAGCGCTATGGCACCGGTGAGCCGGGGCCGGAGGGGAAGATCAAGGTGGCGCGGTTCGAAGTGTGCGGGCAGGCGTTCCTGTGTTCGGACAGCCCGGTGAGGCACGACTTCGATTTCACGCCATCCAGTTCGATCTTTGTGACGTTCGAGTCCGCGGAGGAGTTGGATCGGATCTTCGCTGTGCTGGCCGAGGGCGGGCGCGTGTATATGCCATTGGGCGACTATGGATTCAGCCCGCGCTTTGGCTGGGTGAGCGACCGCTTCGGGGTGTCGTGGCAGTTGAGCCTGGCGTTGGCGGAGTAGGGCCGGAGCGCTGCTCAGGGCAGGTCGGCGGCCACTTCCAGCGGGGTGAAGGGGAAGGCGTCGCCAACCGGGTCTCCCAGCAAGGCCAGGTAGCGTCGACCTTGTTCCTCTACCGTCACTTTTCGCCCGGCGTCGAGGGGGAGTGTCGGGCAGACGACGCGCAGGTTGTTCGCGTCGGGCAGTAGCAGGGCGTGGCGAGGCGCGCTTTCCTGCAGTTTGCTGCGCAGGCTGAGACGGCACGGGCGTGGTTGTGCGGACAGCCAGGCGCCGCGCAGTTCATAGCGGTCGCCGCCGAGCAGGCGCAGGCTTTCCACCTGTGCCAGGCGCCAGGACTCCTGGGGGGATGGCCGGACGCCGAGCAGTTCGCCAACCGCCGGTGGCGGCGAGTCCTCCCAGTGCCCGCTGAAGTGCTGCCCGGTGGTGCGAGGTTGCTCCAACTGCAGGGTGGCCGGTGCGCTGGGCTTGGGCGAGGGACGACTGAACTCGATGTCGTCCTGGTGGGCGACCAGTTCGTCCAGCCCGCCGCGCACAGCGGAGTGCTGGGACCAGACGTCGCTCTCGTGTGGCTGGCGCTGGAAGTGGCGGGCATCGAGGCCGGCGTCGTCGGAAACGCCGAGGTGGGCCAGCAGGGCCGGGATGCCTCGGCAGATTTGCCAGGGACCGGGCGCCGTCTCCGTCGCGCTCCAGCAGGTGAGCAAATGGACGTTGAGGTCGAAATCGGTGTCGCCATGGCTGGTCGCAACGAAGCGCTTGAGCATGTCCAGCAATTCGTCGAGCTTCAGGGCGAGGCCGCTGGTGCTGCTTGCGGCGTCCGGGTCGAGGAAGGGACGGTCGTTCTCGCGTTCGAGCCGCCAGGTATTGCCCGGCTGTTCCGGCTGGATGTGCACGATGGAGGCGAATACCTGGGTGGATTCGATCAGCGCCGGCAGGCTCTGCGCGGGTATCTCCAGCGGCCGGGAGCCGGCGATGAGCAGGCAGTGCAGGTAGCCCCCTGCGACGGTCTGGCTGCGCGGTTCGAAGGCTTCGCCGTCGTTGATGGGCAGGTGCTGGACCTCCAGCCGCAGGGCGCGCCAGTAGAGCTGGTGCAGCAGGTTCCACAGGCCGGGCGGCGGCGGGTTCTGGTTCTGCAGGCAGTTGAAGTGGACTTCCTGGAGGCTGCGCACCATGCGTTGCATCAGCAGGGCGGCGGTCTTGCGCTCGGCGCGGCGGGTCCGCAGCAGGTGCCAGTAGCCACCGAGCAGCCGGCGGTGGAGGGCGAGGATGAGCTTTTGCGCCTTGTCGGCACGGGCCTGGGCGAGGGTTTCGGTCTGCTCGCCGAGAAGGTCGGCGAGTTGGCGGCTGACGTCGAAGATTTCCGGGCGCAGGCGTTCGAGTTGGCGCAGCAGCTGGATGCCGGTCAGCGTCGCGTGGTTCAGTTCGATGGCCGTGCGATACAGCTCCCGCGTACGCCGCGCCAGGTATTCGAGGGCGGTATCCATGTGTCTCGTGGCTCCGAAGCTTGCCGGCTTGGGCCGACCGTTCGGAGACTGCGAGATTCTCGGCGTTTTGCGATTCAGACGATTCTGAATGATGAGGAGCAATGCGTCACAGGAATGAAAAAGGGGAGGCCGCTGGCCTCCCCTTCATGTCGCTACGCGGTGTCGTCAGAGCACGCGCACGCTGGCGAAGGTGGATTCGCCCTGGGCCTGGCTGAGGGCCGAGATGGCCGAGGAGTTGGGCATGAGGGCCAGATCCTGCGGGATGGGCATGACCATGACCGGTTGGCCGATGGGCTGGCCCTGGCGTTCGTCGCGCGGCGGAATGCCGAAGTACTCGCGGTAGCACTTGGAGAAGTGCGGCGTGGAGACGAAGCCGCACACCGAGGCGACTTCGATGATCGACATCGAGGTCTGCTTCAGGAGCTGGCGTGCGCGGATCAGGCGCAGCTTCAGGTAGTAGCGCGACGGCGAGCAGTGCAGGTACTTCTGGAACAGGCGCTCGAGCTGGCGGCGCGAGACGTTGACGTAGACGGCCAGTTCGTCGAGGTCGATGGGCTCCTCGAGGTTGGCTTCCATCAGCGCGACGATTTCCTGCAGCTTGGGCTGGTTGGTGCCAAGCATGTGCTTGAGCGGCACACGCTGGTGGTCCTGCTCGTTGCGGATGCGCTCGTAGATGAACATCTCAGAGATCGCCGCCGACAGTTCGCGGCCGTGCTCGCGGCCGATCAGGTGCAGCATCATGTCCATCGGCGCGGTGCCGCCGGAGGAGGTGAAGCGGTTGCGGTCAATGGAGAACAGGCGGGTGCTCATGGCGACGCGGGGGAAGGCTTCCTGCATGGCGGCCAGGCATTCCCAGTGCACCGAGCAGTCGTAGCCGTCGAGCAGGCCGGCGCGGGCGAGGGCCCAGCTGCCGGTGCACACGGCGCCGAGCTTGCGGCCCAGGCGCGCCTGGGCCTGGAGGAAGGTGGTGTGTTCGCGGGTGACGCTGCGTTGGATGCCGACACCGCCGACCACGATCAGGGTGTCCATCTGCGGGGCGCTGTCGCAGGCTGCGTCGGGGGTGATCTGCAGGCCGTCGCTGGCCCAGACCTGGCGGCCGTCGAGGCTCAGGGTGTGCCAGCGGTAGAGTTCGCGTCCGGAAAGCTGGTTGGCCATGCGCAGCGGTTCCACCGCCGAGGCCAGGGAGATCAGGGTGAAGTTGTCCAACAGCAGGAAGCCGATGGACTGCGGAGCTCGGTTTTGCGGGGGAACTCCGGGGTTGAACGCGTTCATTCAGTCACCTCACGCTAGTCACAGTCGCCTCACGGGAGGCGTTTCTTATGCTTGTTGTTCTGTTCGGGAATCAGCCTCGGGGGGTGGCCCGGGCTGTTCCTCTGTTCTCGCTGCCTATGACAAGGCAAATGCCGTGCCTAGGTTGAATGGGCGTTCAATTAAAAAAGAAAACGGCATGGGAATGCCGTTTTTGCAGGCCTGGATTGCGACGCCTCGAAGGTCGCAAATGCGCATGGATCGTGGCCTGGGGTTTTTGGTAGCACTCACCGGTCACAGGGCCGGCGGTGCTGTGCCCGGAACGGTAACGCCCCAGGTGTCGTCGGGACGGGCGTACCGTTTGCGCCATCAGGGGGCGCGCCGTGGCTGGCGTGGTCGATTGCGGGTCAGCACTCGATGATGCTGACGGCCAATCCGCCGCGCGAGGTTTCCTTGTACTTGTCGTGCATGTCGGCGCCGGTGTTGCGCATGGTGCGGATCACCTGGTCGAGGCTGATGAAGTGCTGGCCGTCGCCGCGCAGGGCCATTTGCGCGGCGTTGATGGCCTTCACCGCGGCGATGGCGTTGCGTTCGATGCAGGGCACCTGGACGAGGCCGCCGACCGGGTCGCAGGTCAGGCCGAGGTTGTGTTCCAGGCCGATCTCGGCGGCGTTCTCCACCTGTTCGGGGGAGGCGCCGAGCACGTCGGCCAGGCCGGCCGCGGCCATGGCGCAGGCGGAGCCGACTTCGCCCTGGCAGCCGACTTCGGCGCCGGAGATGGAGGCGTTCTTCTTGCACAGGATGCCGACGGCGGCGGCGGCCAGGAAGTAGTTGGTGACGTCGTCGTCGCTGGCGTCGGGGTTGAAGCGCATGTAGTAGTGCAGCACCGCCGGGATGATGCCGGCCGCGCCGTTGGTGGGCGCGGTGACCATGCGCCCGCCGGCGGCGTTTTCCTCGTTCACCGCGAGGGCGAAGAGGTTGACCCATTCCATGGCGGAGAGGGTCGAGCCGATGACGTTGGGCTTGCCGATTTCCTGCAGGTTGCGGTGCAGGCGTGCGGCGCGGCGCTGGACGTTGAGGCCGCCGGGGAGGATGCCTTCGTGGCGCAGGCCATTGTCGACGCAGTCGCGCATGGCCTGCCAGATGACCTTGAGACCTTCGCGGATGTCGGTTTCGCTGCGCCACATGCGCTCGTTGGCCATCATCAGCTCGGACACACGCAGGTTGTGGCGGCGGCAGAGCATGAGCAGTTCGGCGGCGCTGGCGAAGTCGTAGGGCAGCACGGTGTTGTCGGTGTCGAGGCTGCCGGAGGCGGCCTGTTCCTCGTCGACCACGAAGCCGCCGCCAATGGAGTAGTAGGTGTCGCTGTGCAGCACGTGGTCGCCTTCGATGGCGGTCAGGCGCATGGCGTTGGGGTGGTAGGGCAGGTTCTCTTCGAGCAGGCGCATGTCGCGGACCCAGTCGAAGGGGATCGCGCGGCTGCCGGCCAGCAGCAGTTCGCCGCTGCTGCGCAGCTGGGCCATGCGCGGTTCGATCTGGCGCGGGTCGATGCGGTCCGGCCATTCGCCCATCAGGCCCATGATCACCGCGCGGTCGGTGCCGTGGCCGACGCCGGTGGCGGACAGCGAGCCGTACAGGCGCACTTCCACGCGGCTGGTGCGTTCGAGCATCTGCCGTTCGCGCAGGGCGCCGACGAACAGCGCGGCGGCGCGCATGGGGCCGACCGTGTGCGAACTGGACGGGCCGATACCGATCTTGAACAGGTCGAACACACTGATTGCCATGCCGGACTCCGGGCGAGCTGCACATCCATTGAGGGAGCATCTCGTGAGGGGTGAGTAGGCACGTCCCTGTGCCCGCGATGCCCGGCCATCATCGACCCAAGTCTGCTGCTGGCTGCGTCCATCGGCGACGCGGCCGTATCCAATAACGCCGCCTGCGTACCCCGCCGATGCGGGGCGTGAGGCTGCCTGTTCCGGGGCCGACGAAAGCTTGCCTCATTACGACGCCAGCGCCGCGAACCACGACCGGTCGATAGGCGTGGGCGGTTGTGCTGTTCCATGATCCGCCACCGACGAACGGCCGCGTTCGCCCGTGTCCACCCCCATTCTCCGCAGTCAGAGGCTGGTCTCATGAAGAGTCTTGTGTCGTCGCTGTTGGCGTTATCCGTGGTACTACCGGGCGCTGTGCGCGCCGCCGAACCCGAATCCTGCGCCGTGGTGCGCTTCGCCGATGTCGGTTGGACCGACATCACCGTGACCACCGCGGTGACCCGCCTGGTGCTCAGCCACCAGGGCTATCGCACGCAGGTGGTGCGGCTGTCCGTGCCGGACACCTACAAGGCGATGTCGGAGAAGAAGATCGATGTGTTCCTCGGCAACTGGATGCCGAGCATGGCGGGCGATATCAAGCCCTACGCCGACAACGGCTCGGTTGAGACGGTGAAAGCCAACCTCGAGGGCGCCAAGTACACCCTGGCCGTGCCGCGCTACGCCTATGAGGCGGGCCTGAAGACGTTTGCCGATATTGCAAAATTCAAGGAGCAGCTGGGCGGGCGCATCTACGGCATCGAGCCGGGCAACGACGGCAACCAGCTGATCCAGAAGATGATCAGGGAAAAAGCCTTCGGCCTGGGCGACTTCAAGCTGGTGGAATCCAGCGAGGCCGACATGCTGGCCTACGTCAAGCGAGCCGGGGCCTTGAAGCAGCCCATCGTGTTCCTGGGCTGGGAGCCGCACCCGATGAATACCCGAATCCAAATGAACTATCTGGAGGGAGGGGATTCCTACTTCGGTCCCAACTATGGCGGTGCGACGGTCTTCACCAACGTCAGAGCAGGCTATCTTCAGGAGTGCCCCAATGTCGCGCGGCTGCTAAAAAACCTGAAATTCGACCTGACGATGGAGAACCAGCTGATGGATGCGGTGCTCAACGAGCGACGCAATCCCCGCCAGGCCGCCAAGAGTTGGCTCAAAGCCAACCCGCAGGTACAGGACAGCTGGCTGCAGGGTGTCGCTCCGAGCTCATCGGGCGCGGCGCCAGGGGGCCAGAAAACCGCCGCCATGGATTGATCCGGGCCTCTGGAAGTCGCTGGAAACGGGCCTTTCCACTGGATGCGACATGGCTGGTGCTGAATACGACTTCGCCTGCACTGGATGCGACCCACCCGGTATGCGACGAAATTTTCCTGCTCCATGATCGTTTACGAAATGACAACAAAAGGGTCCGCCCCAGGCCCCAACCATAATTCCGACCGCCGCGCCCCAAAGGGGCCGCGCCGGCGCCCCAACCCCGCAGAGGAGTACGCTCATGAAAGGTTGCAAGTCTTTGCTGCTGGCTGTGTCCCTAGGTGCGCCGCTGGTGGTTCAGGCCGCTGAACCTGAGTCGTGCGGCACGGTTCGCTTCTCCGATGTCGGCTGGACCGACATCACCGTGACCACCGCTACTACCCGTCAGGTGCTTGAGTCGCTTGGCTACACCACCAAGGTAACCATGTTGTCCGTGCCGGTGACCTACAAGTCGCTGGCGAACAAGGATCTCGACGTCTTCCTCGGCAACTGGATGCCGAGCATGGCCAACGACATCAAGCCCTACGCCGACAACGGCTCGGTAGAGACGGTGAAAGCCAACCTCGAGGGCGCCAAGTACACCCTGGCCGTCACCCAGGCCGCCTATGACGGCGGGCTGAAGTCATTCGCCGACATCGCCAAGTTTGCCGACAAGCTCGACAACAAGATCTATGGCATCGAGCCGGGCAACGACGGCAACCGCCTGGTCCAGGGCATGCTCGACAAGAACCAGTTCGGGCTGGGCAAGTTCAAGCTGGTGGAGTCCAGCGAGGCCGGCATGCTGTCGCAGGTCGGGCGTGCTGACCGTCGCAACCAGTGGATCGTGTTCCTGGGCTGGGAACCGCATCCGATGAACACCCGCTTCAAGATGAAGTACCTCGAAGGCGGGGACGACGTGTTCGGTCCCAACTACGGCGGCGCGACCATCTACACCAACGTTCGCAAGGGCTACGTCCAGGAATGCTCCAACGTCGGCAAGCTGCTGACCAACCTGACCTTCACCCTGGACATGGAAAACAAACTCATGGACGCCGTGCTCAACGGGGGCAAGAAGCCCGAAGAAGCGGCAAAAGCCTGGTTGAAGGACCATCCGGAACTGCTCGACGCCTGGCTTGCCGGCGTGACCACCCGTGACGGCAAACCGGCCTTGGCGGCAGCCAAGGTGGCATTCGCGAAATAACTGCCGAAAGCATTGCCGTTGGCCGATTCCTCAAGCTTCTGATGGGCCCGCATTATGTTTCTGACTGACCACAAGTTACCGCTGGGCGAGCATATCGCCGCCTTCGTCGACTGGCTCACGCAACATGGCGCGTCGGTGTTCGACAAGATTTCCGACACCCTCGAGTTCCTCATCCACGGCGTCACCAACAGCCTGCTCTGGTTCAACCCGCTGGCGCTGATCGCGCTGATGGTCTTCCTGGTGTTCTACATCCAGCGCAGCTGGGGGCTTGCCGTATTCGCCCTGGCCTCGCTGCTGCTGATCCTGAATCTGGGGTACTGGCAGGAAACCATGGAGACCCTGGCGCAGGTGATCTTCGCCACGGTGGTGTGTATCGCCATCGGGGTGCCGCTGGGCATCCTGGCGGCGCACAAGCCCTGGTTCTACACCGGGCTGAGGCCGCTATTGGACCTGATGCAGACGGTGCCCACCTTCGTCTACCTGATCCCCACCCTGACCCTGTTCGGCCTGGGTGTGGTTCCGGGTCTGATCTCCACGGTGATCTTCGCCATTGCCGCACCCATCCGCCTGACCTGCCTGGGTATCCAGGACGTGCCGGCGGAACTGATGGACGCCGGCAAGGCCTTCGGCTGCTCGCGCTGGCAACTGCTGACGCGCATCGAGCTGCCGCACGCCATGCCGAGCATCGGCGCGGGGATCACCCAATGCATCATGTTGTCGCTGTCGATGGTGGTTATCGCCGCGCTGGTGGGTGCTGATGGCCTCGGCAAGCCGGTGGTCAACGCGCTCAACACGGCGGACATTTCCCTCGGCTTCGAGGCCGGTCTGGCCATCGTCCTGCTCGCCATCCTGCTCGACCGGGTGTGCAAGCAACGTTCGCTGCGGGGGAGGTAAGTACTATGTCGGCGATTCGATTCGAACATGTGGATGTGATTTTCGGCACCCACACCAAGGAAGCGCTCAAGCTGCTGGACCAGGGCCTGGGGCGCGAGGAGATCCTCAAGCGCACCGGCCAGGTGCTGGGTGTCGAGGATGCCTGCCTGGACGTCAATCGCGGCGAGATCTGCGTGATGATGGGGCTGTCGGGCTCGGGCAAGTCCAGCCTGCTGCGCTGCATCAACGGCCTCAACCGGGTCAGCCGCGGCAAGCTGCTGATCGAGCACGAGGGCCAGCAGGTGGATATCGCCAGCTGCTCGCCGGCGACGCTCAAGACCATGCGCACCAAGCGCATCGCCATGGTGTTCCAGAAGTTCGCGCTGATGCCCTGGCTGACCGTCGCCGAGAACATCGGCTTCGGCCTGGAGATGCAGGGCCGCCCGGCGAACGAGCGGAAGAAGGTGATCGACGAGAAGCTCGAACTGGTCGGCCTGTCGCAATGGCGCGACAAGCGTCCGGACTCACTCTCCGGCGGCATGCAGCAACGCGTCGGCCTGGCCCGCGCGCTGGCCATGGATGGCGACATCCTGCTGATGGACGAACCCTTCTCCGCGCTGGACCCGCTGATCCGCCAGCAGCTGCAGGATGAACTGCTGGTGCTGCAGCGCCAGCTGCACAAGACCATCGTCTTCGTCAGCCACGACCTGGACGAGGCGCTGAAGATCGGCACGCGCATCGCGATCATGAAGGATGGCCGCATCATCCAGCACGGCAAGCCCGAGGAAATCGTGCTCAGCCCGGCGGACGACTACGTGCGCACCTTCGTTGCCCACACCAACCCGCTCAACGTGCTGTGCGGCTCCAGCCTGATGCGTGGCCTGGACCAGTGCCGCCGCCAGGCCGACGAGGTGTGCTTCGATCAGGGCCGCGACTGCTGGCTGGGCCTGACCGAGACCAACCAGATCAAGACCGCGCGCCAGGGCAGCAACATCATCGACCTGCAGCAATGGCGCCCGGGCGACCCGGTGGAGAAGCTCAAGCACGAGCCGACCCTGGTGGACGTCAGCATCCGTATGCGCGACGCGCTGCAGATCCGCTACCAGACCGGCCACAAGCTGGTCCTGCAGGAGCAGAGCCGCGTCGTCGGCGTGCTCGGCGACAGCGAGCTGTACCACGCGCTGCTGGGCAAGAACCTGGGCTGACTCTTCGCCCGAATGAAAAACGCCGGCTCCCTGCGAGGGGAGCCGGCGTTTTTGTTGGCGAGCGTCCTGTAGGAGCGGGCCATGCCCGCGATCGCGCCCTTGGGGCGCTCCTACAGGGCCATGCAGGTCAGTGCTTGAGATCCGCCAGACCCTTGAGCAGCGCGTCGTGGAAGCGCTTCGGGTCCTGGATCTGCGGCGCGTGGCCCATGTCGTCGAATTCCACCAGGGTCGCGTTGGGGATGGCCTTGGCGGTCGCCTTGCCCAGTTCGGCGTAGTTGCCCAGCTTGGGTTTCAGGTCGTCCGGGGCCAGGTCCTTGCCGATGGCGGTGTTGTCCTTGGTGCCGATCAGCAGCAGGGTCGGCATCTTCAGCTGGCCGAATTCGTAGACCACCGGCTGGGTGAAGATCATGTCGTAGAGCAGTGCCGAGTTCCATGCCACGCGCTCGTGACCGGCGCCGTTGAACAGACCGGCAAGCATGTTCACCCACTTGTCGTATTCGGGCTTCCACTGGCCGGCGTAGTAGGTCGCCTGCTCGTACTGGCGGATGCTCTCGGCGCTGGTCTTCAGCTCGCGCTCGTACCACTGGTCCGGGGTGCGGTAGGGCACGCCCAGGGCTTTCCAGTCCTCCAGGCCGATGGGGTTGACCATGGCCAGCTGCTCCACCTGCTGCGGGTACATCAGCGCGTAGCGGGTGGCGAGCATGCCGCCGGTGGAATGGCCCAGCAGGGTGATCTTGCCGATTTTCAGGTGATCGAGCAGGGCGTGGGTGTTGGTCGCCAACTGCTGGAAGCTGTACTGGTAGCGTTCGGGCTTGGTGGACTTGCAGAAGCCGATCTGGTCCGGCGCTACCACGCGGTAACCGGCGTCGCTCAGGGCGGCAATGGTGGTTTCCCAGGTGCCGGCGCAGAAGTTCTTGCCGTGCAGCAGCACCACGGTGCGGCCGTTGGGCTGCTTCTTGGGTTTCACGTCGATGTAGGCCATGTGCATGTGGTGGCCCTGGGACGCGAAACTGTAGTGACCGACCGGGAAGGAGTAGTTGAAGCGCTCCAGTTCCGGACCGTAGGTGGGTTTGGATTCGGCGGCGTGCAGCGGCAGGGCGGCGGCCAACAGCAAGGCGGGTAGCCAGCGGCGGGGCATCGGGGAGCTCTCCTGGTGGTGGGGCACGGGTCAGACAGCGGGAAATGCCATAGGTTGGCAGATTTCCGGGCGCTTCGCCGCATCGGTTGGTATCGAAAACCGTACCGTCGTGCGCTGTGCGGGAGCAGCGGGCGTCAGGCCGCGCTCACGCCTCCGGTCAGCCAGTCGATGAACAGCGAGAACAGCTCGGCCTGGGAATTGATCGCCAGCTTGGTGTAGAGGTGTTTGCGGTGCATGCGCACGGTTTCCGGCGAGATATCCAGCACCCGCGCGCTGGATTTGACCGAGTGACCGCGCAGCAGCAGGTGGGCGATCTCCCGTTCGCGCTCGGTGAGCAGGTCGGCGCCGAAATTCATGAAGGCGGTGCGGATGTGCCGGTTCAGCGGGGCCTGGTCGTCCGGCGCACTGACTTTCACGCCACGTCCGGCCAGTAGCAGCTCCAGCCCGCCATTGCGTTCGAACTGGCGGAACAGCTCTCGCACCAGCGGTAGGGCGGTGGCCAGCAGGTCCAGCTGGGTTTCGCTGAAGCGCGCGCCGCTCTCGCCCTGATACAGGCACAGCGAGACCTTGCGCACCTCGCCCAGGTCGATGATGAAGTGACAGTCCTCGGTGCAGCCGAACTTGAGGTAGTAGGTCTTGTAGTACTCGCTGGCGAAGAAGTCGTCCGGCGCGATGTCGGCCAGCGGGTAGAAGCCTTCGGTGAGGCCGTCTTCCATGGCCAGGCAGAAGGGGTCGAGCAGATAGCCGCGGGCGTAGTAGCGGTCGACCAGCGCCTCGTGATGTTCCGGGTGGACGCCGCGATGGTAGAGCGGCTGCGGTGGCTGGCCGCGCTGTTCGAGGCCGAGCATCACCGATTCCACCGGCACCAGGCAGCCGAGGGCGTCGGCCAGGCGTTCGACGAAGACGACTTCGCCGACGCTGGCCAAGGCGCGCGCCAGCCCCGCATGCCAGGCATGCAGGGCCGGTGCGTCGGAGGTTTCGCTCAGCGCCTGGGATTCGCTCATGTCCGGCAGTCTAAAGGGCTGCCGGGGTGTAGGCAAAATCCTCGGATCGATCATCAGTGCCCCGCGTAATCACCGCTGCGCTTGAGGTCTTCGGCGGCCTCGAGGATCGACTCGCGCAGGGTGTCGACGATCTCGTCGACCTGCTCGCGGGTGATGGTCAGCGGCGGCGACATCACGTTCAGGTGCACGATCGGCCGCACCAGCAGCCCCTTGGCCTGGGCGCGCAGGTGGATCTTCTCGCCGATGTTCAGCTCCTCGGGGAAGAGCACCTTGCTGCGCTTGTCGGCGACGAATTCGACGCAGGCCATCAGCTTCTGGCAACGCACGCTGCCCACCAGCGGCAGGTCGGCCAGCTCCTGCAGACGCTGCTCCAGGTAGCCGCCGACGTCCTTCACGTGCTCCAGCAGATTCTCACGCTCGATGATCTCGATGTTCTTCAGCGCCGAGACGCAGCTCACCGGGTGCCCGCTGTAGGTGAAACCGTGGGCGAAGCAGCGGCCCTTGTCGGCTTCGCCGATCACCTTCCAGATACGGTCGGAGAAGATGCACGCGCCCAGCGGCAGGTAGCCGGAGGTCAGGCCCTTGGCGGTGGTGATGATGTCCGGCTGCATGCCGAACACGTCCTCGGAAGCGAAGAAGGCGCCGAGGCGGCCGAAGGAGGTCACCACCTCGTCGGCGACGTAGAGCAGGTCGTACTTCTGGCAGATCTCCCACATGCGCTGGTGGTAGCCCTTGGGCGGGATGATCACGCCGCCCGAACCCATGATCGGTTCGGCGAAGAAGGCGGCGACCTTGTCCTGGCCCAGTTCGAGGATCTTGTCTTCGAATTCCTTGACCAGGAATTCGAGGAAGTCGCCCTCGGTCATCCCTTCCGGCGCGCGGTAGGGGTTGGGGCAGGAGATGTGGTGGATGACGTCCTTGAGGAAGTCGAACTCGGCCGGGTGGTCGGCGACCTTGCCGCCCAGCGACATGGTGAGGAAGGTCGAGCCGTGGTAGGCGTTGACGCGGCTGATGATGTGCTTCTTCTCATGCTTGCCGCGGCAGTTCTGGTAGTACTGGATCAGGCGGTAGGCGGTGTCCACTGCGGTGGAGCCGCCGGTGGTGAGGAATACGTGGTCGAGGTCGCCCGGCGCCAGTTCGGCGAGCTTCTCGCAGAGCTGGATGGCGGTGACGTTGGCCATGTCGCAGAAGGGGTTGGAGTAGGCCAGCTTGCGCACCTGCTCGGCGATGGCGTCGGCCATTTCCGCGCGGCCCAGGCCGATGTTCGTGCACCACATGCCGCCCACGGCATCCAGGTAGCGATTGCCCTTGGTGTCGTAGATGTAGGCGCCCTCGCCGGCGGCGATGTTCAGCGCACCGTTGACCCGGTGATCGTCGAACACGTGGTAGCCGTGCATGTAGTGGGCTTTGTCGGCGGCGACCAGCTGCTCGTCGTTGAACTGGGCGAAGAAGGCTGGGGTTGGGGTGGTCATCTGCTTTACCTCGAAATTTCGGTTCGTCTTGCGAGTCCTTGCCCTCTCCCTAACCCTCTCCCTGAAGGGAGAGGGGACCGTTCGGAGTACTCGGCGACTACGGCGGTCATTGCGGGCCCGCTGTCAGAGGAACATCAGGAAGATGACTTCCATGAACCCTGTTGCGGGCTGCCCCCTCTCCCATCAGGGAGAGGGCTGGG